>NZ_JAUQOQ010000007.1:0-312910 GCF_030580795.1 Pseudomonas boreofloridensis
GCATTGGAACCACCTGATCCCATCCCGAACTCAGCAGTGAAACGATGCATCGCCGATGGTAGTGTGGGGTTTCCCCATGTGAGAGTAGGTCATCGTCAAGATTCATTTCGCAAAACCCCTATCTGCGCGAGCAGGTAGGGGTTTTGTCTTTTTGGTGTTTTCAAAATCAGCGCTGCCTTCTTGGGAGGCAGCTTGTAACCCCAACAGAACTCTCACACCTTGACCGGTCGTGTGAGGGCGCTTACAGCCTGATCACTCTTGAGTACAAGCACATCGCCTTCAAGTGCGTCGAGCACCACCTCAGCAGTGTTGCCAATCAGGGCCCCGGAGATACCTGTGCGCCCAACTGTTCCGATAATGGTCACCACCGCATCGATTTTCTTTTCGGTGTAAGGAATCAGCACATCCGCTGGTCCTTCGGCGACATGCAGCCGCTGATCGCTGATGTCGAACTCCGCCTGGAAAGCTGAACACGCCTCACGGTAGCGCTTTTCGATGGTCTCGCTGAGCTGATACACCGGATCGGAGGCAGCCAACATGGGCGAAGGGTGAGCGCTGATCACGTGCAGTTCACCTTTGGCCAAGCTGGCGATAGCGTAGCCATGGTCAATGATACTGGCATGCAGGCGGCGGTGATCTTCATCCTGATTGCCCACATCCACTGCCGCCAGGATGGCGCCGCCGGTCCAAGGCCGCTCGCTCTTGACCATCAGTACGGCACACGGACAGTTGCGCAACAGTTTCCAGTCGCTAGGCGTCAGCAGGGCTTTGCGCAGGGGGTTATCCGGGTGATGCTCTTTGATGACCAATTCGCAGCCTTCGGCCTGCTGCACAGCGATGATTGACTCATGCAGGCTGTCCTGCCAGGCCTGTTCGTGGCTGACGCTATCGTAGCCATCGTCATGCAACTGACTGGCGAGCACGCTCAGCAATGCGTGATGGTCGCGCTTCTTGTCACACATCAGCAGATGCAGGCGTGCACCGGTAACCCCGGCAATCAGCTTGGCGCGAGTCAGCGCGCGACTGTGGGCGTGTTCAGGGTCGAGCACGACGAGGATGCTGCGAACGGCTTGCATGGCATGAAACTCCTTGGATCGCGAGGGCTCACACCTGACTATAGTTGGCCGATGCGGCGATGCCGTTTGACCTGTATCAAGCGCAAGCGCTGGCGATGGCTGTCACCGTCGGTATAATCCCGCGCTCCTGCGTTGCCAACCTCCGTGAATTTATGTCCCTGACTCCTGAAATCGATGCCTTCCTTGGCTGCCCCACACCCGACGCCTGGATCGAGGCTGCGTTGGCCGATGAGCACACCTTGCTGATCGACCATAAGAACTGCGAGTTCAAGGCCGCCAGTACCGCACTCAGTTTGATCGCCAAGTACAACACGCATTTGGAACTGATCAATATGATGTCGCGCCTGGCGCGTGAGGAACTGGTGCATCACGAACAAGTGTTGCGCTTGATGAAGCGTCGGGGTGTACCGTTGCGCCCCGTTTCAGCCGGGCGTTATGCCTCTGGACTGCGGCGAGTGGTGCGTGCCCATGAGCCGGTGAAGCTGGTCGATACCCTGGTGGTCGGCGCTTTCATCGAGGCCCGCAGTTGCGAGCGCTTCGCGGCCTTGGTCCCACACCTGGACGAAGAACTGGGTACGTTCTACCACGGCTTGCTCAAAAGCGAGGCGCGCCACTATCAAGGCTATTTGAAACTGGCGTATGAGTATGGAGAGGCGTCAGATATCGCGCAGGTGGTGCAGAAGGTTCGGGAGGTAGAGGCGGAACTGATAAGTTCCGCCGATGGGGAAATGCGCTTTCACAGCGGCATCCCAATGGCCCAGCCAGCCTGAGTGGGCCAGAAGGTTGCTTAACTTACTGTCTACGGCCGAGTAGCAGGCCTACCACCAGACCGATGCCAGCGGAAATCGCCACAGTCTGCCAAGGATGAATGCCGATCAGCTCTTCGGTCGCCTCGACCACCGGCTGCGCTTTTTGCCCCAGACGGCTGGTGGCCTGACGCGCCTGGCGTAGCTTCAGACCGAGCTGGGCGCGCAGTGTATCCGCTTCCTCGCCCACCAGAGACGCGCTGCTGTCTAGAAGTTTTTCCGACTCCTCGATAAGCGCCTGCAACTCGCTGAAGACCTGATCCTTGATCTGCTCGGTTTCGCTGGTCGCGTTGGATTTCCTGGCCATGGATGCCTCCTTGTAGGTGTGTTGGTGTAAACAGTGGAAAGCAGTGGTCGGCGAAAGTTGCACTGGCTTGGCGATGGTGCATCGCAAGCGTGTAAGATATCGCTCATTTTCAAGCGGCAGGAAAGACCATGAGTTTCAATCTGGCCAATAGAGACTTCGCCGAGCGTGCGCAGATCGAGTCGGAAAAGGCGCGCTTGTTCGAGCTGTGGCAGAACAACCTGGGCAAGGCCAAAGCCGAGGCGGCCAGGATGATTGCCGAAAAGTCGCGGCGCAAGGGCAAGTGGGCGGACTGGGTGCGTGCGGAGCTGGACGGCATATCGCCCCCTGAATTCGCTAACATGATTCGCAGCGAAATCAACAAGATGATGGCCGCCGCCAGCGCCAATCGTTGAGGGCTACCAGCCGAAAGTACCTGGCTGGGGCAGATCGAGTTTGCCCTTGTCGGTGAAACGGATCGTTCCCAACGGACCCCCGGCCAACTTGCCACGTAGTATGTAGGGCAGACCCTGTAGCGACTGTGCACGGCTCAGGCCGTAGGCTTGGCGTAGAAAGGAAAACGCGGTAATGCTCACCGGTACTACGATGACCGTCTCCTCGTAACGCCCGATGTGGCCGCGTTGATCGCTGACACCAGCCGCCAAGGGTTGATCGTTCACCTCCAGATTCAAGGCAACGCCGTTGAAATCCACAGGCGTTTCGTTGGGGTTCTGAATGCGGATCTTGACTGCCATGCGTAACTCTAGATCTTGCCCCGCAAGAGGTTCGATACCGATGACGCTGATGTTCAGAGGATCTCGTGGTTGCAACAGCGCGCAGGCGTTGAGCAGCAGGGCCAGCATCAGCACCATGCACAGGCCTGGTCTTGAGCGAAAGCGGACAGTCATGAGCAGGCGCCTTGGCGTGTGGACGAGCGCGTAGTGTGGCAAATGCGGCGTGTCGTTGAAAGTGACAGTGGATATGAAAGATACTCTTTCGCATTAACACCAATCCTACTGGCATCATCTCTCCATGCTGACGTCTCCCGTGTCCAGCCTGCTGGCAAGCTTCCAGGAGCACTACGACGACTTGTTGTCGTTCCTCACGCGTCGTATGCAAGACCGACAGCGCGCCGCCGACGTTGCGCAGGAAACATACCTGCGCTTGGTGCGTATCGAAGCACAGGCCATCGCGGTCGCGCACCCACGCAGTTTCATCTTCCGCGTCGCCGGCAACCTGGCCATCGACGCGCTGCGGCACGAGCGACGCCGAGCGTCGAATCATGAACCGGAGGAGGGTAGGGGCGAAATCCCGTGTCCCTCACCTGCCCCGGAAGCTACGCTGTTAGCTCGCGAGCGCCTGCAAATCTTGGATGACGCCTTGCTGCAGTTACCGAGCAACGCCCGTCAGGCCCTGCTGCTGAACCGGGTCGAGGGCCTGACTCAGGCGCAGATCGCTCAGCGCCTGGGCGTTTCCCCGAGCATGGTGGCAAAATACATCGGCCAGGCCCTGCGCCACTGTCGTGACTGGCTCGAGCAAAACCATGACTGAGCGGCCTGCGATGACCCCGCGACCTCCCCACAACGACCTCTGCGACGATGCCCTCGACTGGCAGGTCGTGCTCCACTCCGGTAATGCCGGTGCCGATGACCATGAGCGTTACCAGCGCTGGTGTGCGTCCAGTCCGGCCCATGCGCGTGCCGCTCGTGAGGCCGAGGCGCTGTGGGGCGATCTCGGGCAGACCCAGGCTGCACGGACGTTGCACACAAAGCCGCTATCGCGTTCTCGGCGGCGCTGGCCACGCGCACTGGCCGCATCGATAATGATGGCCACCATCGCTTGCACCGGATGGCAGCAAGCACCGATGTGGTTTTCTGACTATCACACCGCAATGAACCAGCGTCAGACTTTCACTCTGGCCGACGGCACACGTGTCACTCTGAACGGCAGTAGCGCATTGTCGGTGTCATTCAGCGATACACGGCGTGAGGTCGTGCTGCAGGCAGGTGAAGCATTGTTCGATACCGCCAGCGATCCGCGTCCGTTCGTGGTCGATGCCGGAGGCGAACCGGTCGAGGGCCGCCATGCCTTGTTCAGCGTGAGACGCCAGGCGTCCGGCGCTGAAGTGGTGTTGACCCGGGGTGAAGCGCAACTCGGTGGGCGACAGCTTGCACTCACCCCTGATGCCGAGGCCCGGACCGCCTGGCAGCGCGGCAAGCTGATCTTCAATGGCAAGCCGCTTGGCCAGGTACTCGCCGAACTGGAGCGATACCGTCATGGGCGTATCTTCATTTCCGATGCCCGCCTGGCAGGCCTCGAAGTGAGCGGGGTGTTCGATCTCGACCAGCCGGACGCCTTGCTTCGTACCCTGGAGCAGCGCTACGGTTTGACAGTGACCTATCTGCCGCTTCTGGCAGTGGTGCGTTGATCGAGAAGATAATCGAAATATTTTTCATTTCCTGCTGCAAGTTTCCGCTGGCCAGATCGTCGTAGGGGGACTGATCCGTACACCCCCCTCGACTCGCCTGGAAGCTCACTTGTGAAGGCCACGCTCAATTCCCTGAACCGCTGCGGCGGTGGTTTCAAATATGTCCTGGCATCCTGCAGCGCCGTGCTGTCGCTGGCAGGCCCGCTGCCGCTGCTGGCTGCCGAGTCCCTCGACAGTGCCCAGGTGCAGCCACGCCAAGTTCGGCTCGATCTGCCCGCGCAACCGCTGGATCGCTCACTGACCGCATTTGCCGACCAGGCGGGTTTGCATGTGCTCTACACCACGGCCGATGTCGCTGGTTTGGACGCACCACCTCTGCAGGGTAGCTACACCATCAACCAAGCGCTCCAGATGCTGCTGGCCAGTACGGGTATCGACTGGCAGTTCAACGATGCCCGCACCGTCACACTGCGCAGGGCCGACGTAGCGCCGCAGAGCATCAACCTCAAGCCCATCGAGGTCAGTGTCGCCTCGCGCACCAGCACTGCGATCAGTGAAATCCCCGGTACTGTCTGGGTGGTGGATCAACAGCAACTGCGCGAGCAGATCGACAGCGGCGTGAGCCTCAAGGAGGCGATTGGCAAGCTCGTCCCTGGCCTGGACTTGGCGCCGGAAGGCCGCACCAATTACGGCCAGAACATGCGTGGGCGCAATGTGCTGGTGATGATCGACGGTGTCAGTCAGAACAGCTCGCGTGGCCTCTCGCGTCAGTTTGACAGCATTTCGCCATTCAATGTCGAGCGCGTCGAGGTGCTCTCCGGCGCCAGCGCCCTCTATGGCGGCGGTGCCACCGGTGGAATCATCAATATCGTGACCAAGAAGGGGGAGCCGGGGCCGGCGCGGTTCGAGACGCAGATCGGTGCCAGCAGCGGTTTCAACAACAGCGACGACTTGGCGACCCGCATCGCTCAGTCGATCAGTGGCGGTAACGAGCGGATCAGCGCCCGTCTGGGTATCTCCGGTGAGCAGAACCAGGCCTTCTATGACGGCGCGGGCAAGCAGATCTTCATCGACAACACGCAGACCGATCTGCAGTACAACCGCACCCTCGACCTGCTGGGCACACTCGGCCTGCAACTGAACGACGAACAGAGCCTGGAGTTTCTTGCCCAGTACTACGACTCCGGTAACACAGGCAGCACGGGCATTTTCTTCCCCAACCTCAAGCACAACGCGCCGTCGGATCTGGAAGACGCGCAATTGCGCGGTGGCTATTCCTCCGACTTGCAACCGCGTACCCGGCGCCTGCTGCTCAACGCCAACTATCACCATAGCGACGTGCTTGGCCAGGACTTCTACCTGCAGGCCTCGTATCGCAAGGAAAACGACAACTTCTACCCGTTCCCGTATTACAACGCCGGCTCGCCGCGTGGATCGCGCGGCGTGTACTTCGCAGCCTCGCAGCAGAATTTCGAGGTCAGCAGCCTCAAGGCGCTGTTCTCCAAGCAATGGGATCGCTTGAAGCTGACCTACGGCGTCGATGTCGATCGCGAGCGCTTCAGCGCCGAGCAGACCACCTTCGATGCCCTGACTTCATCGAACAGCGGCGGTCTCGACCTGGACAAGGCCAGCAAGGCGGCGCGCTATCCCAGTTATCGGGTCGACGGTGTTTCGCTCTATGCCCAGGCCGATTGGCGCCTCACCGATAACCTCACGCTATCCGGCGGCGCTCGGCGTCAGCAGATGGACGTGGACGTGGGGGACTTCAAACGAGTGCCGGGCGGTAGCAACGACTATCAGGTCAATCTGTACAACCTGGGCGCGATCTACGATTTCAAGAACGGTCACCAGATCTGGACCAATTACGGCGAAGGGTTCGATCTGCCAGACCCGGCCAAGTACTACGGCAAGCCAGGGCTGTCCGTGGCCGACAACCCTCTGGCTGGCATCAAGAGTCGCCAGGTCGAGATGGGCTGGCGCTACAGCGATCTGCAATGGGATGCCCAGGCGGCGCTGTATTACATCTGGTCGGACAAGATCATCAACGTCGACCAGCAGACCTTGACCATCAATGTCGATGAGCAGAAAAGTCGCGACTTCGGCTTCGAAGGTGCCTTGACCCGGCACTTCGACACCGGCTGGGAGGTTGGCGGCACCTTGCACCTGGTACGTTCGGAGGAGGAGGCGGCCAACGGCGGCTGGAACAAGCGTGATGCGCGTTACGCCTCGCTCTCCAAATCTACGGCGTTCGTCGGTTGGAAGGGCGATGGGCGCAGCGCGCGTCTGCAGGCCAACAGGGCCTTCACGCTCAAGGACGATGCCGACCATCAGATCAACGGCTACACCACCTTCGATTTGCTGGGCAGCCAGGAAACCGGCTTCGGGACCTTCAGTGCGGGTATCCAGAACCTGTTCGACAAGCAATACAGCACGGTATGGGGCCAACGGGCGACGCTGTTCTACTCGCCGACCTACGGCCCTGCCTACTTGTACGATTACCAAGGCAGGGGCCGTACTTACAGCCTGACCTGGAGTCTGGCGTACTGACCGGCTGCACGCGTCTGGTCAAGGCAGGGGGCTCGCGGTGCCCACCTGCCTAGCTGAAACATCGCGAATCAACTCAATACGGCTTCATGCTTTTTTGGCGAACCTGTCGAGACTTAGGCTATCCAACGCTTGGTCGCGAATTTTCGTACCGGAGGTGAAGCATGAAACCTACACTGCCGCTCTTGGCTACCAGCCTGCTCCTGTGTCTGCCGGTACAGGCTGCCCCAGTGCAGCTCCCCCTGCTGGCCGCCAGTGACTCGAACAACCCCTACAACAGTCCGATCCAGCGCGCCAACCCCAACAGTCGCCAGGGCAGCGTGCCGGCTACGCCCCCGGTACGGGGGCCCTCGACGGCACCTGTTGAACGTCCCCCGACGCTGGAAAACCGCGGCATCGGCAATGGTGACAACCTGCGTCGTCAGCAGCAGACACCGAACCTGGAGCCCCGTCGGCCTCCACGCGACTCGCAACGCACGCCTTGAATCCCCCTGGAAGGAATCCCCTATGACCCCACGTATCTGGATGACCACACTGGCGGCTGCTGCACTGTTTCCATTGCTGGCGCAGGCCGCTGCCGAACAGCGCTTGCCCAGTGAAGAAGGCGAGTTGACGGTCAGCACTGTCGCCGACGGCCTCAACCACCCTTGGGCGCTGGCCTTCCTGCCTGGTGGCAAGGACATGCTGATCACCGAGCAGCCAGGCAATCTGCGCATCGTCAATGCCGAAGGCAAGGTCGGCCCACCGTTGTCGGGCGTGCCGAAGGTCTGGGCGCAAGGGCAGGGCGGCCTGTTGGATGTGGCCCTCTCACCTGAGTTCGCCAAAGACCGGACGGTGTACCTGTCCTATGCCGAGGAGGGCGCGGACGGCAAGGCCGGTACGGCGGTTGGTCGGGGGCAGTTGTCCCAGGATCGATCGCGCCTGGAGAACTTCAACGTGATTTTCCGCCAGCAACCGAAGCTCTCGGTGGGTAATCACTTCGGCTCCCGGTTGGTGTTCGACCGTGACGGCTACTTGTTCATCGCCCTGGGCGAGAACAATCAGCGCTCCACTGCACAGGACCTGGACAAGCTGCAAGGCAAGTTGGTGCGAATCCTGCCCGATGGCGAAGTACCCAAGGACAACCCCTTCGTTGGTCAGAAAGATGTGCGGCCGGAAATCTGGTCGTTCGGCCACCGCAACCAGCAGGGCGCGGCGCTCAATCCTTGGACGGGCCAGCTCTGGACACATGAGCATGGGCCGCGCGGTGGCGACGAAATCAATATTCCTCAACCGGGCAAGAACTATGGCTGGCCGATTGCCACCTACGGCATCGATTATTCCCTGTTGCCGATTCCCGAGGCCAAGGGCAAGCATGTCGACGGCATGGAAGACCCACACCACGTCTGGGAGAAATCACCCGGCATCAGTGGGATGGCCTTCTACGACAGCCCCACCTTCAAGGCCTGGGATCACAATCTGTTCATAGGGGCCTTGGCCACTGAGGAGTTGATCCGTCTCCAGCTCGACGGCGACAACGTGGTCCACGAAGAGCGCTTGCTTGGCGAGCTCAAGGCGCGAATTCGTGACGTGCGGGTTGGCCCTGATGGCTATCTCTATGTGCTGACCGATGCCCAAGATGGCGCGCTACTCAAGGTGGGCTTGAGCAAGGATTGATCGGCGGCCCCACACCAATGCTGCTTGCACTATCATGGCGGTTTTGCCCAGGCATGCCGCCATGACGCCCGCTGCTCTCTACCTACAAGCCTTGCAACGCGAGGGTTTCGTCGCCGATGCCGCGCAGGCCTCGGCGGTCAGTGCCCTTGAGCGCTGTTTCGAGGCCGTCCAGCAAGGACGTGCTGTCCAAGGCGTCTATCTGTGGGGGCCGGTGGGGCGTGGCAAGACCTGGCTCATGGACCTGTTCCATCGCTGCCTTGAAGTGCCGTCGCGGCGTCAGCATTTCCATCACTTCATGGCCTGGGTGCACCAGCGGCTGTTCCAGCTCGTGGGCACCGCCGATCCTCTACAGGCCCTGGCTCAGGCGTTGGCGCAGGACATTCGTGTGTTGTGCTTCGACGAGCTGTTCGTCACCGATATCGGGGATGCGATCATCCTCGGACGCCTGTTCCAGGCGCTATTCGAACAAGGTGTCGTGCTGGTCGCGACCTCCAATCAACCGCCTGATCAGCTCTATGCCGATGGCTTCAACCGCGAGCGCTTCCTGCCGGCGATTGCGGCGATCGAGCAGCATATGCAACGGGTGGCGGTGGCTGGCGATCAGGACCATCGGCTGCATCCCGGCGCGCAGTTGCAGCGTTACTGGGTGAGCGAGGCAGGCACCGCCTCTGCGTTGGCGGCCGTGTTCTGTCAACTGAGCGCCGGCGAAACGGCGACTGAACTACCGCTGCAGATCGGCACCCGGCACGTCAAGGTCATGCGTCGCAGTGAGCGGGTGATCTGGTGCGACTTCACGCACTTGTGCGATCAAGCCTTGGCGGCGACGGACTTCATGGCCTTGTGCGATCGCTATAGCGCGATTCTGGTCAGAGCCGTGCCCGCACTGGGTGGCCAACAGCGCGCCGGGCGTATCGCCCGAGGGACGGAAGATGCCGCGCAGCGCGTGATCGCTGGCGACCGCGAGCTGCCGGCGCTGTCACCGCGTGATGACAGTGTGCGGCGCTTCATCGCACTGGTCGACGAATGTTACGACCGGCGAATCGCCTTGTACCTGGAAGCTGCCGTGCCGCTCGAGGCGCTGTATACCGAAGGTTACCTGTCATTTGCCTTCCGCCGAACCTTGAGTCGCTTGCAGGAAATGCAGTTGCAGCGCTTCGCCTGAGGACCTATCGCAGCCAGTCGATCAGCGCGTCGTGAAAGCGCTCGGGCGCCTCGATTTGCGGCGCGTGACCCAAGCCTTTGAAGGTCACCAGTTTGCCTTGGGGTATCAGTTTTTCCACCTGAGGGCCCAGTACCGCATAGTGGCCCAGTTTGGCTTTGATCTCGGGCGGTGCGATGTCGCTGCCGATGGCAGTGGTGTCCTGGTCGCCGATCATCAGCAGCGTCGGCATCTGCAGGTTCTTGAACTCGTAGACCACCGGCTGCGTGAAAATCATGTCGTAGATCAGCGCAGAGTTCCACGCCACCGCTTCATGTCCTGGTCCTTGGTTCAGGCCCACCAACATATCTACCCAGCGCTCGTATTCGGGCTTCCAGCGCCCGGCGTAATAGGTGGTGCGTTCATAATTGCGCACGCCCTCGGCATTGAGCTTGAGCTCGCGTTCGTACCATTGATCCACCGTGCGGTAAGGCGCACCCAGGGCTTTCCAGTCTTCCAGGCCGATGGGGTTGACCATGGCCAGGCGCTCGACCTGCTGGGGGTACATCAGGGCATAGCGGGTGGCTAGCATCCCCCCCGTGGAGTGGCCCACCAGGCTGATCTTGTCGATCCCCAAGCGTTCGAGCAACGCATGGGTGTTATCCGCCAGTTGTTGGAAGCTGTACTGGTAGTACGCGGGTTTGCTGGAGGTGCAGAAACCGATTTGGTCGGGAACGATGACCCGATAGCCGGCCTTGCTCAAAGCGTCGATCGAGGACTCCCAGGTGGCGGCGCAAAAATTCTTGCCATGCATCAGTAGCACGCTGCGACCATTGGCACGACCTCGGGCGGGTACATCCATGTAGCCCATCTGCACGGTCTGGCCTTGTGAGCTGAAGTTGAAATGTTGCAATGGATGAGGGTAGGCGAAGCCTTCGAGCTGCTTGCCGTAGGTGACGGATTCAGCGGCCAGGGCCGGAGCGCCGGCCAGGCATGCCAAGGTCAATGCGGTTATGCGCAGCATGGCGAAGACTCCGAGTTCGGTCATATAGGAAGCAGCGACTGTAGCAGTCGGTTGACCTGCGCAGCGGACAAAGGTGTCACCCGGTGTGAAACCAGCCCAGGGTAATCAGTATCAGAACCCAGTAGCGACCAGCCTTGGCCAGGGTCACCAGTAACACAAAGCGCCAGAACGGCTCGCGAAGGATTCCCGCAACCAGCGTCAGTGGATCGCCGATCACCGGTACCCAGCTCAGTAAAAGCGACCACTGTCCCCAGCGCTGGTAGTGGCATTGTGCGCGTTGCAACTGAGTGGCGCTGAACGGGAACCAGCGTCGATCACGCAGGCGTTCGATTGCCCGGCCCAGCAGCCAATTGACCACCGAGCCGAGCACATTGCCGAAGGTGGCCACCAGCAGCAGGAGCAGCCAGGCGTCAGGATCGCGCAGCAGCAAGCCGACCAGCACGGCCTCGGACTGCAGCGGCAGCAGCGTGGCAGCACCGAAGGCGCTGAGAAACAGGGCCCCTAAACTGATCATCAGTACTCGGCGACCACGGTGTCCCGACCCTCGCGCGTGAGGCCGATCACCTGGTAAGCGTCTTTACGCGCGCCCATCTCCATCCCCGGGGAGCCGATCGGCATTCCCGGCACTGCCACACCCACCAGATCGTCTCGCTGAGCCAGCAGGCGGACCTGCTCGGCGGGCACATGGCCCTCGACGAATTTGCCGTCGATCACTGCGGTATGGCACGAGGCGAGTCTGGGTGCGACGCCAAGGCGCTGTTTCACCGCGCTCATGTTCGGCTCGACATGGTCATTGACCGTGAAACCGTTGTCGCGCAGGTGGGCGATCCACTGTTTGCAGCAACCGCAGTTCGGGTCGCGGTAGACATCGACGACCTCGGAGGCCTGGGCCAGGCCGCCGCAGGCCAGCAGTACGAATGCCAATAGGTGCTTGTTCAGCATGAAAACACTCCTCGATCAATGCGCCTGCATTGCGCGCGCCAGCGTCACGTAACGGTCGAGCATGCAGCGCCTTGTCTGACCTTAGCCTGAAGCGCAGATGACAGTTTTGTCAGGCGTGTTCTTGTGCTTCGCCTAAGTCGCGCATCAGCAGTCCGAATTCCAGCGGCACCTGCTCGGGCACCGGCAGGTACACCACATGCCCGTCCCCTGGGGCGACATCGATGGCATTGCCCTGACGATCGCTCAGGCGATCGAGGTCGAAATGATAGTTGCCGCGAGGGGTCATGAGCTCGAGCGTGTCGCCCACTGCGAAACGGTTCTTGACCTTGACCTCAGCCAGTCCGTCGACGCGCTGCCCAGTCAACTCACCGACAAACTGCTGGCGTTCTGAAACCGAATGGCCGCGTTGATAGTTCTGATATTCATCGTGCACGTGTCGGCGCAAGAACCCTTCGGTGTAGCCGCGCTGGGCAAGCGATTCTAGATCGTCCATCAAACCGCGGTCGAATGGCCGTCCGTCCGCCGCATCGTCGATGGCCTTTCGGTAAGCCTGAACGGCACGCGCGCAATAGAAATGCGATTTGGTGCGGCCCTCGATCTTCAGCGAGTGCACGCCCATCTGCGTCAGGCGTTCGACGTGCTGAACGGCGCGCAGGTCCTTGGCGTTCATGATGTAGGTACCGTGCTCGTCCTCGAATGCCGGCATCTGCTCATCTGGCCGGTTGTGTTCCTGGAGCAGGAAGACTTGATCGCTGGGCGCGCCAACGCCCAGCGTAGGCTCGACCGTACGCACGATCTCGCCGGTGACGTTTTCGCAGGCTTCGGTGGCCTGGTACTTCCAGCGGCACGCATTGGTACACGTGCCTTGGTTGGCGTCGCGCTTGTTCAGGTAGCCCGACAACAGGCAGCGACCGGAGTAAGCCATGCACAGCGCACCATGCACGAAGACTTCCAGCTCCATGTCAGGCACCTGCCGCCGTATTTCCTCGATCTCCTCCAGCGACAGCTCACGCGACAGAATCACACGACTCAGCCCCATTTGCTGCCAGAACACGACACTGGCCCAGTTCACGGTGTTGGCTTGCACCGAAAGGTGCACCGGCATCTGCGGGAAGTGTTCACGCACCAGCATGATCAGGCCGGGATCGGACATGATCAGCGCGTCGGGTGCCATTTGGATCACCGGCTCGAGATCCTTGAGGAAGGTTTTGAGCTTGGCATTGTGCGGCGCGATGTTGACTACCACGTAGAACCGCTTGCCCAGGGCATGCGCTTCCTGGATGCCCACGGCCAGGTTGGCATGATCGAATTCGTTGTTGCGCACCCGCAGGCTGTAGCGCGGCTGGCCGGCATAGACCGCGTCTGCACCGTAGGCGAAGGCATAGCGCAACGTCTTGAGCGAGCCGGCAGGGGCGAGCAATTCAGGCTTGGCAAGAGAGTTCATGGACGCACCGGGACAAAAGGCGCGAATGCTAGCGATAGGGCGCCCGTGGCGTGTTGATCTGAATCAAGCGCCTGATGGCACTTTTGCCTGCGCGCTGCGCACTAAGGTCCAGGACAACCGAGGAATCCCCATGAATCAAACCGCTCTACAAAATCGGGCACTGGCCGTCTTGCTGGCGCTGGTGACCATCGCCTTCGTGTGGATTCTGTTGCCTTACTATGGCGCCATTTTCTGGGGCGTGATCCTCGGCATTCTGTTCGCGCCCCTGCAGCGCAATCTGCTTATTCGCTTCAACCGTCGGCGTAATCTGGCCGCGTGCGCGACGCTTGCCACCTGTTTGCTGATCGCGGTTCTGCCCGTTATCGTCATCAGCGCCTTGTTGGTGCAGGAGGGCGCGACGCTGTACCAGCGCATCGAAAGTGGCCAGTTGGACATCGCCGGTTACGTCGAGCGCGGTCGCGACATGCTGCCGCACTTCGCGCAGAATGGGCTAGATCGCCTGGGTGTCGGCAACCTCGACGGTCTGCGCGAGAAGATCACCCAATGGGCGACCCAGGGCAGCCGGTTCCTCGCCAGCCAGGCCTTCAGCTTTGGTCAGGGCACCTTCGATTTCCTGGTCAGCTTCGGCATCATGCTCTACCTGCTGTTCTTCTTCCTGCGCGAGGGGCCGGAGTTGGCGCGCAAGGTGCGTCAGGCTGTACCTCTGCCCGAGCAGCAGAAGCGCCGCCTGCAACTGAAGTTCAACCGTGTAGTGCGTGCGACCGTCAAAGGCAACCTGCTGGTGGCGATCACCCAGGGCGCCCTGGGTGGTTTCATCTTCTGGGCGCTGGACATTCCCAGTGCGCTGGTCTGGGCGGTGTTGATGGCATTCCTTTCGCTGCTGCCTGCGGTGGGGGCTGGCATCGTCTGGGGGCCGGTTGCGGTGTACTTCCTGCTCACGGGCGCCATCTGGCAAGGGGTCGTACTGGCCGCATTCGGCACGCTGGTCATTGGGCTGGTGGACAACGTGCTGCGGCCGATCCTGGTGGGCAAGGACACCCGTATGCCTGACTACCTGATCCTGGTATCGACCCTCGGTGGGCTGGCGGTATTCGGGCTCAATGGTTTCGTGATCGGGCCACTGATCGCTGCCCTGTTCATCGCCAGTTGGACCATCTTCACCGAGACCACGCCACAGGTACAGTTGCCGTCGTGAGCCGAATCAGGACCGTTCCAGCGTAAAGAGCTGGAACAGCGCCTGGGTATGGGGGCATCGGGCGAGGGCGCCTGTCATGTTCAGACCCAGGCGCCTGGCTTCGGCTTTCATGGGAATCAGCACGGGCGTATGTCCGAACACAATCACCAGCCCGCCGTACCGAACTAGTGGAATCAGGCGTTCGAACAAGTGCACAGCTTCATGCTGGCGCATGACTTCGGCATTGAGAAAACGCAGGACCAGGACATCGCATCGCCCGGGTGCAATTGCCGGGGTGACTGCATCGGTCAGTGCGAAGCGCAGATTAGGATGCACGTGCTGGACGCGTGCATGGTCGATCATGGCAGCCGAGATATCGCTTCCCAGACACTGCACGTGCGGCAAGCCTGCCGCGAGACTGGCGATGAACGTGCCGGTCGAGCACGCCGGATCGTAGACTACTGCCCCCGGTGCAAGGCGCTTCGACAGTAACCCGAGGCAGTGCTGCCGGAAATGCGTCTCCTGGGGATCCAGGTGGCGAGCCAGCCGTCGCGTGTCATCCCAGAACGACAAGGGTGCCACCTGCTCATTGCCGTGTTCGTCGAGCACAGGGAAGGGGAAGTGGACCGTTGCGTCGGGACTGCATGAAGCCTGGACGAAGACACGGTGCTTTTCTTCCAGACTCAGGGCGGTGTAGTGCAGGCGTAGGCAATGGTGGGTGTGTCTGGCCTTGAGTAAGGGGCCTAACAGCATCCTTGGGCTGAGGAGGCTACCCAGCGCGCCTGTTTCGTCCAACAGCTTGCGACCGAGGTAGTTGACGCCTTCCAGCTGAAGCACGAACAGGTTATTCAGGCCGTGCCCCATAGGCTCTTCGAAGAATGCTACGGTGCCTGGCTCGTGAGTGAAGGCCGGTAGGTGACGAGCTATCCAGCATTCGCGTTCGGCGTAGTGCTTTTGCATGACGGGACTCACCGTGTTCGGTTTTGTAGAGAACGGCCTCTGGGGCCGGGACAGACCACATTTCCGCTGCACACGAGGTGAAAACGCTCAAGGCCGGGAATGGCCACGTTGACCAGGCTTATGCCGTTCTGGCCTCGAAAGACCTCGCAAACCCCGGCGTGTTGGCCATGCCTTCGCAGGTCCGCCCACAGCTGTGCTACCTGCTCACGGACCGTCGTGAATGGGGGCGCTGGAGGTAGCGGCACGACTTCGCCGGCTGCTTGATGCACTGTGCCGAGGTCGAGTTGCAGGCACGCGTGCAAGCGCGGGAACGGGCGTAGCTGTTGCTCAGCCAGCGTCAGCTCGGCTTGGGCCTCTGCAACCTGGCTGTTGAGCTGGACCTGAACCAGCTCTGTGACTGCTCGGCGCACTGCATGCCAGGGGTCTAGCGATGCACCGGCACCAAACAAGGCGCCATGCAACGTCGTCTCCGTTGTGATGCGAAGTGCGAGGTAGGTGCGGCTGGCAAATTCGCTGCTGATGTCCAGCACTCGAATCTGCGCGTCAAGGCACTGCTCGGCTTGCCGCCACAGGTGGCCAAGGGCGCAGCTGGGGTCTGGTTTGCTGACCCAGCGCAGCAGCGAGGGCTGCCGATAGAAATAGTGACGTAGAAAAAACAGTGACAGCGCGTCGCGCTCGATGCTTTGGTTCAGCGCGTGTAGCACCGCCTCCAGGTAGGTCGCGCCGATGGCTGCACCGTCGTTACTGCTGTAGCGTCGCAGGCCGCGGTAGTCGAAGGTCTCGCCGGAGAGAGGGTGGTCGGCATGATCAGGCAGGCTGAGGGCAAGCGGATAGTCGAACAGCCATTCCCCGTCCAGATCATGGTAGGCCTGGCAAGCCAGTGTTTTTTCCGGCTGCTCGGCCAGCCAGGGCTGGAGTATGTCCTGCTGCAGTGCTGGCATGCGCGCCAAACGGGCAGCCACGCTGAGGTGGGTCGCGCGTACGTGGTGCTGCTCGAGGAAGTGTTCCAGCGCTTCGAAGCGTGCGCCAACCCGCGCTTCTGCCTCTAGACCTTTGCCGCAACCCTGGCTACTGGCGCCGCAGTGACGACTTAGGGTGACGCGCGCCGAGCCCACGTTGGTGCCGCTCCATTGCTCATTGACGCTGAGCGACAACTGCCGCATTTGCTCGTCTATGCGCTGGCTGGCCAAGGCGAGAGGCAACTCCCGCTCAGCGACTTGTGTGATATCCATGGCGACTCCTGGGGGCAAGGCGGCTGGAGGGCCGCCTTGCAGGCAAGGTTATTCGCCTTTGAGCTCAACCTGCTCATGCTCGGCCAGTTGCAGGGCTTCGCGCTGCTCTGTGGCCTGTTCGACAGGTTGCTCGACGCGCTCGGCGTCCTGCTCGTTCAGCTTGTTGCTTAGACCACGAAAGAGATATCCCATGATGAAACTCCTAGAACAGTGAGTGTCTTTGGCGGTGCCGGATGGCCCGCAGACACAGTGTTCCCCAGTCATGTGCTGTGCTCATAGACGGCAACGGGCGGGGCGGCTGCGTGATGACACCAGGGGTCACAATTGCAGCGCTTGACGACGGTTTTTCAAGCGCACGCGTTTAGGTGGGCAGACGTCGGCCGTTTCAAAGGCCTGTGCCGGTCGTTAACGGACAATCAGCGGAAAGAGCTTTCATTCGATGTTCGTAGGGCTCTTCCGTATAAGCCGTCGAAATTGGAAATTTTGCCGTTGTTCATACAGCCTTTGAGGCCTGTTCCCAGCAATCAACGGCTGCATGAAGTGTTGGCAAGTGTCCGCTTCTTATTTCAAGGTGTAAGAAACACCCACGTAAGCGGCCAGCCCCTCGCCTGGCGTCGAGCGCGCCATGTCGTTGCCGCGGTCATCGAAGCCAGGTGTCACGGTGGCGGCGTAGCGCTGTCCGGTGAGGTTGCGCAGGTCGAGCCAGGTCTGCCAATCGCGTTTGGGTGAGTCCCACCCCAGCCGCGCGCCGAGCAGCGCGTAGGCATCGGCGTGGTAGCTGTTGGCATAGTCCACCTGTGTTTTGGAGGCGATCTGCGTATTGACGCCGACATTGAAGCCGTTCGGCCAGTCGTAGCGCAGTTCGGCCTGGTAGGCGTGCATGGGGATCCCGGGCAGGCGGTTGTCGCCGAAGCGGTCGTCGTCGCGGTAGTGGAAATCGCTGAAGGTGTAGGCCTGACGCAGCGACAACTGACCGGCCCCAGGCCGCTGCCAGAGCAGGCTGTCCAGCCCGGCCTCGATCCCCTGATGCACTGTGGCGCTGGCGTTGAACTCTTTGAACGGCTGACCTGGGACGATTTCCACCGCCAGCAGTTCATGGCGGACCTGCGAGTAGTACCAGGCCAGCTCCCAGTGCCCCAGCGCCGCATCGCCGCGCGCGCCGAGTTCGAGGGTGGTGGCGGTCTGGTTCTGCAGCGTGATTGGCTGAGTCGGTACCGTCGAACTCCAGATCAGCGACCAGGGGTGCGGTGGCTCTACCGAGCGGCTGAGGTTGCCGTAGACCTGGGTCTGTGGATCGATGTCGTAGCGCAGGCCCACGCGTGGCGCGTAGTCCCAGTCGTGTTGGCTGACCTTGCCGCCATTGGCCGGGTAGCTGACCGCGCTCTCCCGGCGGGTGTAGATCATCGCCAGACCGGTGGTCAGCCACAGGTCGGGCAGCAGTTCCAGGTCGTTGCCTGCATGCAGGACGGTATCCGAGCCTTGGTAGCTGAAATCGCGACTGCGTGGGCCGAAGACATCGCCGTTACGCACGAACTGCGACGCGCCGCTGTTGGGCAGATGCTTGGTGGTGCGCCAACCGACGGTGGTTTTGCTGTCGAGGCCGAACAGTGTGTCGCGGCGCATGTAGTTGAGCGTACCGCTGACGTCGGTGTAGGCCACCTTCAGGCGCATCGGGCCTTCGCGCAGGTCCATGGGATAGTCGTGGTAGACCAGCCCCGCTTCCAGGCGTGAGTCGTCGTCGAGGAAGAAGGTGGTTTTATTGCCGACCCAGGTGCTACCCGGCTGAGGTCGACTATCGTCGCGTGCCAGATAGCCCGGATTGGCGGCGCGCGGGTCGTGCTTGATCTGCGCCTTGGTCAGGCGTCCGGCCAGCTGGTTTTCGGTCTCCCGGTAGCGCAGGTAGAAGCGGGTCTGCAGGTTCGGGTTGAAGCGGTAGCCGATATTGGCGGCGATGCCTTTGGCGCTGCCGCTGCTGTGGCGTTGATAGCCATCGTAGTCGGCGTCAGTCAGGGCTACGTAGTAGTCCAGATCGCCCAGCACCTGTCCGGAACTGATGTGCCGGCGCTGATAGCCCCGGCTGCCGGCCTCGTAGCGGACCTGCAGAGGCGCGGCATCCTGCCCGGTGTGGGTGACGTAATCGATCGCTCCGCCCAAGGCCAGGGCGCCTCGATCAAAACCGTTGGCCCCGCGCAGGACTTCGGCACGGCTGAGCCACAGCGGCTCGAACAGCTCATAGGGCGTACCGCCTGGCCCTGTGAGCGGCAAGCCGTCGAACATCGTGTAGACCCCAGAGCCGTGGGCGCCCGGTGCGCGATTGATGCCGGAGCCGCGAATCGACAGCTTGATGCCATCGTTGCCGGCCGACTGGGCGAACACGCCCGGTTGATAGGCCAGCACATCCTGGTTGCTGGCCACGCGCCCCTGGTCGACCCTGTCCATGTCCACCAGGTTGCTGGCACCGGGGATCTCGTGCAGGCGTGCGGCGGCATCCTGCAGCTCGGCGTGCTCCTGGTCCTGGATCAGCACCTGGCCCAGCTCGATGGGCTCCGCGGCCTGGGCGGTGGCGCTGACCCACAGGGCCAGCAGGGAAAGGGGAAGAGTCTGACGCATGGGCAAGGGGATTCCAGAACGAAGGCGGGGTTGTGACGCTGCAACTGGAGGACGAAGCACAGTCGGCGATCTGCAGGGCGCGCCACATGAACCTGCGTGGTAGCCTTGGCCGGTTAAAGCCGTTTCGGACGCCCCATGGCCAACCACAAGATCGAGATCCGCCGTCGCAACATCGAGAAGATTCTCCAGGCCGCCGAGCAGGTATTCGCCGAGCAAGGCTACGGCGTCACGTCCATGGCCGATATTGCCGAGCGTGCGCAGTTGCCGCGCTCGAATCTGCACTACTACTTCAATACCAAGGACGAGCTGTACCGCGCGGTGCTGCAGGACTTGCTGGAGGTGTGGAAGCAGGATGCGTTGTGCTTCGAGCGTTTCGACGACCCGCGCGTGGTGCTGACCAGCTACATCCGCGCCAAGATGGGCCACTCGCGTTCGCGTCCGCTGGGTTCGAAAGTCTGGGCCGAGGAAATCCTGCATGGGGCGCCGCTGCTAGGTGACAGCCTGGGCGAGTCGCTGGTGCCGTGGGCACAGCTCAAGCAAGCCAAGATTCGCCGATGGGTGGAGCAGGGGCTCATTCTGCCGGTGGAGCCGTCGGCGTTGCTCTACATGATCTGGGCCTCGACTCAGCATTACGCCGACTTCGGCTATCAGGTGGCGTTGCTCAACGACGGCGAGCCGCTCTCGGACATGGCCTTCGAGCGGTCCGTGCAAACGGTGACTGGCGTGATTCTGCGAGGGATCGGCCTGGAGCCCTAGCGGTGAAGGTCACTGAAGTCGCACCTGCACTGGGCGGCCCGCCCCTGTAACTCGACGGAGCGGGCTCATTTGCAGGGTGAGCGATGTCAGCTCGCTTCACGGTAGGGGTTGCGTGGATCCTGGGTCCAGTTCAAGTACGGTTTGCCGGTGTCCTGGGCGACCATCTCGATGCAGTCCTGCACCGGGCAAGTGATCTGGCACAGGTTGCAGCCGACGCATTCTTCCTCGATCACGCTGTAGGTGTGAGTACCGTCAGCCTGCAGGGTACTGGCGATGGCTTGGTGCGAAGTGTCTTCGCAGGCTATATGACAGCGTCCGCAGCCGATGCAGGCCGACTGATCGATGTGCGCCACCGACTTGTAGTTGATGTCCAGGAACTTCCAGTCGGTGGTGTGGGCCACCGCCTGACCCCGGAAGGCCTCCAAATTGCGGTGTCCCTGCTGGTCCATCCAGCGCGCCAGACCGTCCTGCAGGTCTTCGACGATACGAAAGCCATGCAGCATCGCGGCCGTGCACACCTGCACCGCGCCGCTGCCCAGGGCGATGAACTCGGCGGCGTCTCGCCAAGTGCCGATGCCACCGATACCACAGATGGGCAGGCCACGGGTTTCGGGGTCGCGGGCGATTTCGGCGACCATGTTCAGCGCGATCGGCTTGACCGCCGAACCACAGTAGCCGCCGTGAGTGCTCTGATCGCCGACGATGGGGTGAGCGACCATGCGTTCCAGGTCAACGCTGGTGATCGAATTGATGGTGTTGATCAGCGACACCGCATCCGCGCCCCCGCGATGGGCCGCCCGCGCCGACTGACGAATGTCGGTGATGTTGGGGGTGAGCTTGACGATCACCGGCAGTGAGCAATAGGTCTTGCACCAGCGTGTGACCATTTCCACATACTCCGGCACCTGGCCGACCGCCGCGCCCATGCCGCGCTCGGGCATGCCATGGGGGCAGCCGAAATTCAGCTCGATGCCGTCGGCGCCGGTCGCTTCCACCAGCGGCAGGATGAACTTCCAGCGCTCTTCCTCGCACGGCACCATCAGCGAGACGACCAGCGCACGGTCCGGCCAGTCCTTCTTCACCTGGGTGATCTCACGCAGGTTGACCTCCAGCGAACGGTCGGTGATCAGCTCGATGTTGTTGATGCCCTGCACCAGACGGTTGGCGCCGAAGTGCGCGGAGTAGCGCGACGACACGTTGACTGCAGCGGGGTCTTCGCCCAGGGTCTTCCACACTACGCCGCCCCAACCGGCCTCGAAGGCGCGGATCACGTTGTAGGCTTTGTCGGTGGGCGGCGCGGAGGCCAGCCAGAACGGGTTGGGTGCCTTGATGCCGGCGAATTCGATGGACAAGTCGGCCATTTACGCAGCCTCCACGTTGAGCATGAGTTGGGCATGGATGGCTTCGGCGGCCAGCTTGCCATGTTGCACCGCCTGGACGGTGAGGTCCTGGCCCAGCGCGGTGCAGTCGCCGCCGGCATAGACGCCAGGCAGGCTGGTGCACATCTGCGCGTCGACGCGAATGCGCTCGCCGTCGCGTGCCAGTTGCGCGGCAGTCGGGTCGGCCAGGCCGGCGTGGTCGAATCCTTGGCCGATGGCTTTGAAGATCGCATCTGCGGCCAACTCGAAGGTCTCGTCGGTGTCGGTCAGACGGCCTTCGACCACCGCGGTGCGAACGAAACACATGCCCCGGACCCGGCCCTGTTCGTCGAGCAGCACGGCCTCGGGACGCGCCCAGGTGTGCAGTCGTACTTGATCGGCCTTGGCAATGGCCTGTTCGTGGTCGGTGGCCCCCATGTCGGCGACGCCGCGGCGGTATACCAGGTTGACGTCGCGCGCGCCCAGCCGGCTCATCTGTACGGCCATGTCGATGGCGGTGTTACCGGCGCCGATCACCAGACAGCGCTCGGCCAGAGGCAGTTGGCTGAGATCGTCGGTCTGACGCAGTTCACGAATGTAGTCGGTGGCGGCGAGCATGCCCGGCGCATCTTCATCGGCCAGGCCAAGTTCGCGCACGGCGTTCAGGCCGAGGCCGAGGAATACCGCGTCGTATTGCTCGCGTAATTCGCCCAGGTTCAGGTTGTCCCCGAGACGCTGCCCGTGGCGGATTTCTATACCGCCTACGCCAAGCAGGAACTGCACTTCGCGCTGGGCGTAGTCATCGACCAGCTTGTAGCGGGCGATGCCGTACTCATTCAGCCCACCGGCTTTTTCGCGGGCCTCGAACACCACGACCTCATGCCCGTGCAGCGCCAGACGATGCGCGCAGGACAGTCCTGCAGGACCGGCGCCGACCACGGCGATGCGTTTGCCGGTGGCCGGCGAGCGCTGGAACGGGTGGGCGGCGAAGTGGGCGTTGTCCAGTGCATAGCGTTGCAACTGGCCGATCAACACGGGGGCGCACTCCTGGGCGTTGTTGCGCACGCAAGCCTGCTGACACAGGATTTCCGTAGGGCAAACCCGCGCGCAACTGCCGCCGAGAATGTTGGCCGAGAGAATTCGCTCGGCGGCGCCCTGGAGGTTGTCGTCGCTGATACGGTGGATGAACGACGGAATGTCGATCTCGCTCGGGCAAGCGTTGACGCACGGTGCGTCGTAGCAGTACAGGCAGCGCGCGCTTTCCACGGCGGCCTGGCGCGCAGTCAGGGGCGGGGCGAGGTCGCTGAAGGCGGTGTCGAGCTGGTCGGCGCCGGCTCTGGGACGTGGTAGGTGGTTCAGGGTGTCGATCACGGTTGTAGCCTCTCTCTTTTTTTATGGGTACAGGCGGCGGTTACTCGCCCGTCCGTTCAGGGGATGGCAGTCAACAGGTGTTTCTGAGTCGTTATTGTCGGACGCTGCAGGTCAGCCCTGCGGCTTCAGCGCTGAACCGGCGTCGGCCGCCGTTGTTCGGCTCGCCGACCCAGTACCTCGTACACCGAGGGGTAGGCCGGTCGTTCCACGTAGCGGCCCGCACCTGGTTCGGCGCGCAGATCGCCGTCGGCCCAGAGCACCCGGCCCTGGCTGATGGTGTGGCTGGGGATGCCGCGCACGGTGCGGCCTTCGAAGATGTTGAGGTCGACCTTCTGGTGGTGGGTAGTGGCCGAAATGGTACGGGTGCCCTCAGGATCCCACAGCACCAGATCGGCGTCGGCGCCAACGCGGATCGCGCCTTTGCGCGGGAACAGGTTGAAGATCTTCGCCGTATTGGTGGAGGTGAGGGCGACGAACTCGTGCATCGACAGACGACCGCTGTTGACCCCGGCATCCCACAACACCGCCATGCGGTCCTCGATACCCGCGGTACCGTTGGGGATGCGACTGAAGTCGTCGCGGCCCATGGCTTTCTGCTCGGCACAGAAGCAGCAGTGGTCGGTGGCGGTGGTATGCAGGTTGCCCGACTGCAAGCCGCGCCACAGTGCTTCCTGATGTTCGCGGGGGCGGAAGGGTGGGCTCATCACATAGCCGGCGGCTGTGTGCCAATCAGGGTCACGGTAGACGCTGTCGTCGATCAGCAAGTGGCCCGGCAGCACTTCGCCGTACACCGGCTGACCCTTGGCGCGGGCATAGGCGATTTCGTCCAGCGCCTCCTGGCTGGAGATGTGCACCAGGTACAGCGGCGTGCCCAAGGTCTCGGCGATGCGGATCGCGCGGCTGGCCGCTTCGCCCTCCACCTGCGCCGGACGTGACAGCGGGTGCGCCTCGGGGCCGGTGATGCCTTGGGCCAGCAGCTTGTTCTGCAGATGGAACACCAATTCGCCGTTCTCTGCATGCACAGTCGGCACGGCGCCCAGTTGCAGACAGCGCTCGAAGCTGGCCACCAGGGTGTCGTCGGCGGCCATGATGGCGTTCTTGTAGGCCATGAAGTGCTTGAAGCTGTTCACGCCATGCCGAGCGACCAGTTCACCCATTTCTTCGGCGACCTGCTCGCTCCACCAAGTGATCGCGACGTGGAAACCGTAGTCGCTGGCCGACTTTTGCGCCCAGCCGCGCCACGTGTGGAAGGCCTCGAGCAGCGATTGCTGTGGGTTGGGGATGACGAAGTCGATGATCGAGGTGGTGCCGCCAGCCAAGCCTGCGGCGGTGCCGCTGAAGAAATCTTCACTGGCCACGGTGCCCATGAACGGCAATTGCATGTGGGTGTGGGGGTCGATGCCGCCGGGCATCAGGTACTGGCCGCTGCCGTCGAGAATCTGGCAACCGCCGGGGGCTTCGAGGTCTTGGCCGACGGCGCGGATCAGACCATCTGCACACAGGACATCAGCGCGAAAGCTTTCTTCGTGGGTGACCACGGTGGCGCCACGGATCAACAGGGACATGCCGTCTTCCTCGCAGGCTGACCGGTCGTTTTGCCGGTTCTTGAAATTGTGAGTGCCAGCGTTTCGAGGGTGCAGGGCAATCCTGTCACGCATGACAAGATTGGAATCTAGATGCTGATCGTCGTTTGATCAAGAAAATAATTCATAAGTTTATTCGGTTTATAACTTATTGAAAAACAACAATAAAAAGCATAAATCCCCAATCTGGGGCACGTTCTCACCATTTTGACGCACTTGACAAGATCGAAATCTGGTCAAGATTTTCCATGCGAAATCAGCCGTTTGAAACCTGGCGAGTCGGTGCGAACCACACCGAAAAAAACCAGGCTGCACCAGGGTGATACGGGTGCAGGGGCCAGGGCCGGCCCGAGACGAGCGTATCGACAGAACCCGGTAACCCCGGTGTCGTCGAGCGTTGTCGATCAATGCCTTGCAGATCAGTGAATTACCTCCAGTTGGCAGTGGCCGAGCGTGGTGCCCCCGCCTGTCGGCACGCATCTTGACTGCGGCCCCACCGCCAGGCCGGACCGGAGGTGCAGTACTGGTGATGTGTTTACTCCGGCCATCGAATCAGCCGATGAGCAAATAACTAGAACAATTCTGGAGAAGGCCCCATGCAACAGAGCAGATCGCAGGTGATCGAACATCACGGGCTGTACGAACTGGCAGCCGGTAGCGATGTACTCGACAGCCCCCGTTATAACCACGACATCGCACCGACCCAGGTGCACCAGCGCACCTGGAACAAATGGCACATCACCGCCCTGTGGGTCGGCATGTCCATCTGCGTCCCGACCTACACCCTGGGTGGGGTGCTGACGGCCTATTTCGGTCTGAGCGTTGGCGAGGCGTTGCTGGCAATCCTGCTGGCCAACCTCATCGTGCTGATTCCGCTGACGCTCAATGCGTTTCCCGGAACCAAGTACGGCATTCCGTTTCCGGTGCTGTTACGTTCTTCGTTCGGCATCCTCGGCTCCAACGTGCCGTGCCTGATTCGGGCGGTGGTGGCCTGCGGCTGGTTCGGCATCCAGACCTTGTTCGGTGGCCTGGCCATCCACCTGCTGCTTGGCTCGCTGTTCGAGGGCTGGAAGAGCCTGGGCGGCACGGGTGAGGTGATCGGGTTCATGCTGTTCTGGTCGCTGAACCTGTGGGTGGTGCTGCGCGGTGCCGAGTCGATCAAGCTGCTCGAAACCCTGGCGGCACCGCTGTTGGTTGCCGTAGGGGTGGGGCTGCTGGTGTGGGCCTTGCCGCACATGTCCATGAGCGAACTGCTGGCCCAGCCGCCGAAGCGTCCGGAGGGCGCCAGCGTGGTGGGATACTTCTGCGCCGGACTCACCGCCATGGTCGGCTTCTGGGCCACCTTGTCACTGAACATCCCCGACTTCAGCCGCTACGCCCGCAGCCAGAAAGACCAAGTGCTGGGGCAGATCTTCGGCCTGCCGCTGACGATGTTCCTGTTCGCCTCGCTGGGGGTGATCATGACCGCCGCCTCCGCTTCCTTGGTGGGGGAGACGGTGTCCGACCCGGTGACCCTGATCGGTAAGATCCAAAGCCCTGGTTGGGTGGCGGTGGCCATGACCCTGATCGTGCTGGCGACCCTGGCCACCAACACCGCTGCCAACGTGGTGTCGCCCACCAACGACTTTCAGAACATTGCTCCGCGCCTGATCGGTCGTAGCCGCGCGGTCTGGCTCACCGGGTTGATCGGCCTGGCGCTGATGGCCCACGAACTGTTCAAGAAGCTGGGCTGGATCGTCTCCGATATCAGCTTGGAGACGGTCTATTCCAACTGGCTGCTGGGTTATTCGAGCCTGCTCGGGCCTATCGCCGGCATCATGGTGGTGGACTACTTCCTGGTGCGTCGGCAACGCCTGGACCTGGCTGGACTGTACCGCGATGACGTGTACCCCGCATGGAACCGTGCCGGCTTCCTGGCCTTCGCGGTGCCTGTGGCGCTGACCCTGATGTCGATCGGCAACAGCCGCTTCAGTTGGTTCTACGACTACGGCTGGTTCACCGGATCGCTGCTCGGTGCCGGCCTGTACTACGCCCTGGGCCGAGTCGCGGTGCGCGGGCCGGCGCCGCTGGTCAAGCCACTGCCTTGAACCCTGAGAACAAGAAAACGCCTGAGGAGACTTGCGATGAAACCGATCGAGCATGTGCTGAATTCCACCGACCGCCATGTCGACAGCGCCCGTTTGTGGCAGTCGCTGATGGACCTTGCACGCCTGGGCGCAACGCCCAAGGGCGGGGTCTGTCGGCTGGCGCTGACCGACCTCGACCGCCAGGCCCGTGACCTGTTCGTGCAGTGGTGCGAAGCCGCCGGCTGCAGCGTCAGCGTCGATGCGGTGGGCAACGTATTCGCCCGGCGTCCCGGGCGTAACCCCGACCTGCCGCCGGTGATGACCGGCAGTCACATCGATACCCAACCCACCGGCGGCAAGTTCGATGGCTGCTTCGGTGTGATGGCCGGCCTGGAGGTCATCCGTACCTTGAACGACTTGGGCGTGGAAACCGAGGCGCCTCTGGAGGTGGTGGTCTGGACCAACGAAGAGGGCTCGCGCTTCGCGCCCTGCATGATGGGTTCGGGGGTCTTCGCCGGCAAGTTCACCCTGCAGGAAACGCTGGCCAAACGCGATGTCGAGGGTGTCAGCGTCGGCGAGGCGTTGCAGGCGATCGGCTACGCCGGATCGCGTGCGGTGCTGGGGCATCCGGTGGGCGCCTACTTCGAGGCGCATATCGAGCAGGGCCCGATTCTGGAAGACGAGCACAAGACCCTCGGTGTGGTGCTCGGCGCCCTGGGGCAGAAGTGGTTCGACCTGAGCCTGCGCGGCGTCGAGGCGCATGCCGGGCCGACGCCGATGCACCTGCGCAAGGATGCATTGGTGGGGGCGGCGGCAGTGGTCGAGGCCGTCAACCGCGCCGCCCTGGGTCACCAGCCGCATGCCTGTGGCACGGTCGGCTGTCTGCAAGCCTACCCAGGCTCGCGCAACGTGATTCCGGGTGAAGTGCGCATGACCTTGGACTTCCGTCATCTGCAGGGCGAGCGGCTGGACGCGATGATCGTTGAGGTGCGCGAAGTCATCGAGCGCACGTGCGAGAAACACGGGCTGAGCTTCGAGCTGACGCCGACCGCCGACTTCCCGGCGCTGTATTTCGACAAGGGCTGTGTCGATGCGGTGCGTGAGTCGGCGAAAAGCCTGGGCCTGTCGCACATGGATATCGTCAGCGGGGCAGGGCACGACGCGATCTTCCTGGCCGAAGTCGGCCCGGCGGGGATGATCTTCGTGCCGTGCGAGAACGGCATCAGCCACAACGAGATCGAGAACGCTGCGCCCGAAGATCTGGCAGCCGGTTGCGCCGTGCTGCTGCGGGCGATGCTGGCAGCGTCGCAGGCGATCGCCCAGGGGCGCAAGGCAGCCTGAGGCCTCCCGGAGGATGGGGTCGCCCAGCGGCCCCAGAATGACGGTGTGGGCGGCTGGATGAAGATCAGTACATGGTCACAAGATCGTCATATTGGCTTACCTATGATCGCGCCATCCTCCACCGCGCCAGGGCCTCACCTTGCCCACACATCATTCATCCTCATCCGACAAAACTCGCCCATTGGCAGGCGCCGCACACGGTGCCCAGGAAACCGAGCTGCATGGCCTGCTTTGCGGTTTCGTGTTCCGTCCCGGCGAGCCAGGACGCGAGATCGACGCCAATCAGGCCGTGCATCTGATGCAGGAGGACGACGACTCCGAGCATTTTCTCTGGCTGCACCTGAATCTTGCCCACGCCTCGTGCGAACGCTGGATGCGCAGCAATCTCATGTTGCCGGAAACCTTCTTCGAGACTTTGCGCGAGGGCTCTCGCTCCACGCGCATCGAGCATACCGATGCGGCCTTGCTAGCCGTGGTCAACGACGTGGTATTCAGCTTCGGGCGGGTGTCCTCGGAGGTGTCGACATTGTGGGCCTGCGCGCGTCGCCGTCTGTTGGTCAGTGCGCGCCTGCATCCGCTGCAGTCGGTGGATACCTTGCGCTCGTCGGTCAAGCGCGGCGAGCGTTTCGACTCGACCGTCGAGTTGCTGATTCACTTGTTGGGCGATCAGGGCGACCTGCTCACCCAGGTGGTGCGTGAAACCACCTTGCATGTGGACCGTATCGAGGATCAGTTGCTGTCCCAGCGCCTGGGTGTCAACCGCGCCGAGCTCAGTACCCTGCGTCGGGCGCTGGTGCGGTTGCAGCGGCTGCTGGCGCTCGAACCCGGCTCATTGCTGCGGCTGCTCAACCGGCCGCCGGAGTGGTTGCGCGAGCAGGACATGCGGCAGTTGCGTGCGGCCACCGAGGAGTTTGCGGTGATCATCAACGACCTCACCGCGCTGGTGGAGCGCATCAAGCTGTTGCAGGAAGAAATCGCCGCCAAGCTGACCGAGGACAACAACCGCACGCTGTTCACCTTGACGGTGGTAACCGTGCTGGCGCTGCCGATCAACATCATCGCCGGCTTCTTCGGTATGAACGTCGGCGGCATTCCGCTGGCCGACGATCCCAATGGATTCTGGGTGCTGGTGGCGCTGGTGTTCACTTTCACGGTGCTGGCCGGGCGCTGGGCATTTCGCAAGCGTGGCGATTACTGACGCCCGGCCACACGGGTTCAGATCACGCCGCAGGCCATGCGGTCGCCGCCACCGCCCAAGGGCATGGGCATGTCGGCATGGTTGTCGCCGCCAGCATGGACCATCAGGGCCTTGCCTTTGATCTCGGAAATTTTCTTGATGCGCGGGGCCAACACCGGATAGGTGGCGTTGCCATCGGTGGTCACGTACAGCGCCGGCAGATCGCCGAGGTGGCCGTCGCCGTAGGGGCCCAGGTGCTTGCCGGTCTTGGCCGGATCGAAGTGCCCGCCAGCGGCCAGTGCGGCGACCTTCTTGCCATCCTTGACCCCAGCATCGCAACTGCCGTTCTCGTGCACGTGGAAGCCGTGGATGCCAGCGGGCAGCTTGCTCAGTTGAGGCGTGAAAATCAGGCCGTAGGCCGATTCGCTGATGGTCACCTGGCCGATCGGCTGGGGCGCACCGTCAGCGCTCACCAGGTTGATCGGCACCTCCACGGAGGCGGCATGGGCGCCAAGGGAGAGGCTGGCGAGTAGACCGAGGAGCAGCGTGCGTTTCATGGCGTTTCTCTCTTGTGGCTCGTTTAAAAGAAGGCGACTGCAAGCTAAGACCGCCGTAACAGCCTAGTCGTTTCCGCGACTCTATTGGGTAGGACGAAGCCAACGTCGTTCGAACGAGAGAAAATCTGAGGAAGTGGGCTGACAGGCCCGGGACGGGCGGGCCTGTCAGCAAGTGTTTCAAAGCATGTCGCTCAACGGCGGCTCGGCGTATCGAAGCGTCGCCTTATCGGCTGCTGCTTGCCACACGGGTATGACGCAAGGTTGGCAACAGAAACGCAATGGCCAGGATGCATGCCCCGATCAGCAGCACGAAGCCACCGTCCCAACCGAAGTGATCGACGGTGTAGCCCATCGCTGCGCTGGCGGCGACCGAGCCGCCCAGATAGCCGAACAGGCCGGTGAAGCCGGCGGCGGTGCCGGCGGCTTTCTTCGGCGCCAGTTCCAGCGCTTGCAGGCCGATGAGCATGACCGGGCCGTAGATCAGGAAACCGATGGATACCAGCGCGATCATGTCGACGGTGGGATTGCCCGGTGGATTGAGCCAGTACACCAGGGTGGCCACGGTCACCAGCGCCATGAACACGATACCGGTCAGGCCACGGTTGCCCCGGAAGATCTTGTCCGACATCCAGCCGCACAGGAGGGTGCCCGGAATGCCTGCCCATTCGTAGAAGAAGTAGGCCCAGGAGGTCTTGTCGACGGTGAAGTGCTTGGCTTCCTTGAGGTAGGTCGGCGCCCAGTCGAGCACGCCGTAGCGCAGCAGGTAGACGAACACGTTGGCCAGGGCGATGTACCAGAGCATCTTGTTGCGCAGCACGTACTTGACGAAGATCTGCTTGGCGCTGAATTCCTGCTCGTGGCTGGCATCGTAGCCTTCGGGGTAATCGTTCTTGTATTCCTCGATCGGCGGCAGGCCCACCGACTGCGGCGTGTCGCGCATGGTGGCAAAGGCGAACACGGCCACCAGCACGGCGACGGCCGCGGGTACGTAGAAGGCCGCATGCCAGTCGTTGGTCCAGCCCAGGCCCAGGATGAACAGTGGACCGATCAGGCCGCCGCCGACGTTGTGCGCCACGTTCCACACCGACACCACACCGCCACGCTCCTTTTGCGACCACCAGTGAACCATGGTGCGGCCACTGGGCGGCCAACCCATGCCTTGGGCCCAGCCGTTGATGAACAGCAGCACGAACATGATGGTCACGCTGGAGGTGGCCCAGTGTGCGAAACCGAACACGAACATCACCGCGGCCGACACCAGCAGGCCGAAGGGCAGGAAATAGCGTGGGTTGGAGCGGTCGGACACCAGCCCCATGAGGAATTTGGAAAGGCCATAGGCGATGGCGATGGCGGAGATCGCCACACCCAATTGACCACGGGTATAGCCCTGCTCTTCGATCAGGTAGGGCATGGCCAGGGAGAAGTTCTTGCGCAGCAGGTAGTAACCGGCGTAACCGATGAAGATACCGGCGAAGATCTGCCAGCGCAGGCGGCGGTAAGTACTGTCGACTTGATCGGCGGGCAGTGGTGCCCGGTGTGCAGCAGGGCGGAAGAAGGCAAGCATGGGAAGCTCCAGCGTTGTTGTTTTATCTGCGAAAACGAATATTACATTTTCGTTACAGAAAACAGTACTGCGGCGCTGGCATAACCTGTGGGGCAGGGAGATTTCCTACTGAAGAAGCAGGAGCGGCATGCCGCCGCCCCCGCTGAGGCTCACGGGTTACGGCTGACTCGCCATACGGTGTTGGCCAGATCGTCGGCGATGATCAACGCACCTTTCGGATCGACGGTCACCCCGACTGGGCGTCCTCGGGTCTTGCCGTCTTCGCCACGAAAGCCGGTGGCGAAGTCGATCGGCTCGCCCGCCGGCTTGCCATCGCTGAACGGCACGAAGATCACCTTGTAGCCCACCGGGTTGGGCCGGTTCCAACTGCCGTGTTCGCCGACGAAAACGCCATTGGCGAACTGCTCGCCCATGGCCGCCACCGAGAAGTCGACGCCCAGTGCCGCCACATGCGAGCCAAGGCTGTAGTCCGGTTTGATCGCGGCGGCGACTTTCGCTGGGTTCTGCGGCTGAGCGCGGGTGTCCACGTTCTGCCCCCAGTAGCTCCAGGGCCAGCCGTAGAAGGCGCCTTCACGGACCGAGGTGAGGTAGTCCGGCACCAGGTCCGGCCCCAGTTCGTCGCGCTCGTTGACCACTGCCCAGAGTTGACCGGAGTCGGGCTGGATGGTCAGCGCGGTCGGGTTGCGCAGGCCGGTGGCATAGGGCTTGTGCGCGCCGGTCTGGGCGTCGATCTGCCAGACCATCGCCCGATCGACCTCGACCTCCATGCCACGCTCGGTGATGTTGCTGTTCGAGCCAATGCCCACGTAAAGGTAGCGGCCGTCGGGGCTGATGGTGAGCGCCTTGGTCCAGTGGTGGTTGATCGCCGAGGGCAGTTCGGTGACCGTGGTGGGTGTGCCAGAGGCCTGGGTTTGGCCGTCCTGATAATCGAAACGCACCAGCGCATCCTGATTGGCCACATACAGCTTGCCGTCGGCATAGGCCAGGCCATAGGGCGCGTTGAGGTTCTCGGCGAACACCGTCTGCACTTCGTAGCGGCCGTCACCGTCGGCGTCGCGCAGCAGCGTGAGGCGATTACCGCCCTTGACCTGGGTGTTGCCCTTGGCCTTGATCTGGCTGGCGATCACGTCCTTGGGCTTGAGCTTGGCCGCATTGCCGCCGCGACCCTCGGCAACCAGGATGTCACCGTTGGGCAGCACCAGTGTCTGGCGCGGAATCTTCAGGTCACTGGCGATGGCGGTGATGCTGAAGCCCTGGGGTACGGTGGGCTTCTGCTCGCCCCACTGAGTGGGCTCGGCGATCTTCATGCTGGGCAGCAAGCCACGTTCCGGGGCAGGCAGCTTCGGATCGGGACCGCGTGCCTGGGTGGCATCGCCGTCGCCGCCACAGGCGGTCAGCAGCAGGCTCATGCTCAGAACGGACAACGTCAGTGGCGTTTTCATGCAGCACCTCCGGAACGCAGGTTGGTCAGGCCGACCCAAGTCGCGATGCACGCCAGCACGCTGACGATCACCGACAGCACCAACCCCGAAGGCATCATCGCCCAGGCGTCCTTGGCGTGTTCGAAGGCGTTGATCAGCCCCAGTACCCAGGTCACCAGCAACAGCAACACGTAGAGCACCGGCCGTCCGGCCTTGCGCTCGGCGCGCACCAGGTTGGCCAGCGCGAACAGGAACGCCAAACCGCAGAACAGCAGGCCGCCGGCGATCAGCCAGGCGGCGAAGTTGCTCCATTGAATCTGCATGCTCTGGTAGTAGGCGATGTCGCTGATCAATGCCCCCAGGAACAACGGCACGGTGCCGGCCAGCAGTGTCGCGTGCAGCGGCCCGGGTCGGCAGCGGTAGGGGTCATGGACGGTCGTGGTCATGGCGGCTCCTTGTCGTTCGGCGGTACTGGCCAGCGCGTTTTGCGCTGGCTGCGCCTAGTCAAGGATCGTCGGGTAAAGGCGTTAGTTCAGCGTAATTTCGCGCTCAAACATTCGCCTCGGGCACCAGGCGCGCGCTGCGGTCGAGGTGATAACGGTGCAGATCCTGCGCCAGAATCAGGTGACCGTCATAGTGAGCGCGGGCTTCATTGCGGATGTCATCGATGTTCGGGCTGCGCCGTGGATCGCCCTGATAGCGTGCGCTGAAGTGAGTCAAGACCAGGTTGCGCACGCCTGCGTCCTGGGCGAATTGCGCAATCGCGGCGGCGCTGCTGTGGCCGAAGCTGGCGCCGGTGCGCTCGATCAGCGCTTGGGTGAAGGTCGCCTCGTGCACCAGCACGTCCGCGTCCTTGGCCACTTCGGCGAGCAACTCGGGGCGGTCGTTGTCGCCGCAGACGATGATCTTGCGCGGGGCGCGGGAGGCACGCAGATAGTCTTGAGGGTCGAGGGTACGGCCTTGGTGCGCTACGGCGATGCCCTGCGCCAGTTGCCCCCACAGCGGGCCGCGCGGGATGTGCTCGGTCTCCAATCGTGCCGTATCCAGGCGCGGTTCCGGGTTGACCTCGGTGAACACATAGCCCCGACTGGGCACCCGGTGCGACAGTTGCACTGCGCTGACCTGCACGCTGGCCGAGCGCCAACCGACGAAATCTTCCACCGCGAGTAGACGCAGCTCGAAGGGCAGGTAGGTGTCGCTCGCTGCCAATCCCAGACGCACCCAATCGTGCAACGCGGTCGGCAGGATCACATCGAGCGGTTCGCGGCGCCCGGACATCCCCGCGCTGGCCAGCAGGCCGGGCAGGCCGAAGCAGTGATCGCCATGCACATGGGTGATGAAGATCGCGCGCAGGTCGCGTACCGATAGCGGGGTGTGCAGCAGTTGGTGCTGAGTGGCTTCGCCGCAGTCGACCAGGTACCAGCCGCTGCCGGTCGCCTCGATGACAGCTGTGGCACTGACGTTGCGCGCCTTGGTGGGAATGCCGGCGCTGGTGCCGAGGAACAACAGGTCCATGCTGGATCCTTCCTTGAAGTGTGGGGCTATTCTAGGGGGCGATGGCAGATGTGCACAGGCGGGCGGGAGTCCGGCTTTTGGCACACGTCCCCCGGGGCGCTGCGCTATAGTCCGGCGCACCATCCTCACCTTCACAGGAGTGCTGTCCGTGACCGAGTACACCGCCTTCAAGGTCGAACTGACCGACCACATCGCCCATGTGCAGATCAACCGCCCGGACAAGGTCAACGCGATGAACGCGGCGTTCTGGGACGAGCTGGTGAGGATCTTCCAGTGGATCGACGACACCGAATCGGTACGGGCAGTGGTCATCAGCGGGGCGGGCAAGCATTTCTCCTCGGGTATCGACTTGATGATGCTGGCCTCGTTGGCCGGCGAGATGGGCCCGGATGTGGGCCGCAATGCGCGCCTGCTGCGTCGCACCATCTTGCGTCTGCAAGCCTCGTTCAATGCCGTCGACCGCTGCCGCAAGCCGGTACTGGCGGCGATCCAGGGGTATTGCATCGGCGGCGCCATCGATCTGGTGTCGGCTTGCGACATGCGCTATTGCAGCGCCGATGCGCAGTTCTCGATCAAGGAAGTGGACATGGGCATGGCGGCCGATGTCGGCACTCTGCAACGTTTGCCGCGTATCATCGGTGACGGCATGATGCGCGAGCTGGCCTACACCGGCCGCATGATCGATGCCCAGGAGGCACTGCGCATCGGCCTGGTGAATCGGGTGCACGAAGAGGCCTCGGCCCTGCTTGAAGCGGTATTCGACATTGCCCGGGACATAGCCGGAAAGTCGCCGCTGGCAGTGGCAGGCACCAAGGAGATGATCAGCTACATGCGTCACCACAGCATCGACGATGGCCTGCAGTACATCGCCACCTGGAATGCTGCCATGCTGCAATCGCAGGACTTGCGGGTCGCGGTGGCGGCCCACATGAACAAACAGAAACCGACGTTCGCCGACTGAGCCGTTCGACGTACGTGCCTGAAGGACCATGATCATGTCAGCACGCTGGACTACCGCAGTACTCGACCCGCAGATCGCCGGTGGCTGGGCCGTCGCCCGCAGCCCGGCGGGGTTCCTGGTGGATGACAACGGTGCCTTGTTTCCACGCGACTGGCTCAAGCGCCAAGGGCTGGACGTGCTCTGCGAGCACGGCATCGGCCATTTCGACGGCGAGCCAGTCTTCCTCCTCGAACTGCGCAGCGCCACCGACGTGCCTGGCATGACCTGGCGCGGCCTGCGTCCATTCATGCTCGAAGGCGACTTCGAGACCTACAAGCTGCTTGGCTATGCCGCGCAGATCGGCACCTGGGCCCGCGAGCACCGCTTCTGTGGCAGCTGCGGCCAGCCGATGACGCAGATCCGCTGGGAACGGGCGATGCACTGCCTGGCCTGCGACCTGCGCAGTTATCCGCGCATCTCGCCGAGCATGATCGTGTTGGTGACACGAGGCGACGAGGTGCTGTTGGCGCGCTCGCCGCGTTTCGTCAGCGGGGTATACAGCACCTTGGCCGGATTTGCCGAGCCGGGCGAGTCGGCGGAAGATTGTCTGGTGCGCGAGGTCCGCGAGGAGGTCGCGGTGGAGGTCGGTAACATTCACTATGTGGGCAGCCAGTGCTGGCCGTTCCCGCATTCGATGATGCTGGGGTTCCACGCCGAGTATGCCGGCGGCGAGATCGTCATGCAGCCGGACGAAATCGAAGATGCGCGCTGGTTCAACGTGCATGACCTGCCGCCGCTGCCGGCCAATCGTTCCATCGCGCGCTACTTGATCGACCTGTATGTCGCGCGGCGTTTGGGCTTGCCCGAGCCGACGCTGCCCAACTGAGGCCGCGGCGGCTGTTGCCGTCGCCTTTGAGTCAGGCCTGGCCGAACCAGTGCTGCCAGGCCAGGCGCACGGTCAACGCCAGTACCACGGCGATGAAGACCGGACGGATGAACTTGCTGCCGCCGCTGATCGCAGTTCGAGCGCCGAAGAACGCGCCGACCATCACCGCCAGGCCCATGGCCAGGCCGACGATGTAATCCACCTGCCCGGAAACCATGAACACCGTCAGCGCTGCAATGTTGCTGACGAAGTTCATGCTGCGCGCCACACCGCTGGCGCGGACCAGGTCGATGGGGTAGAGCAGTAGCGTGCTCACGGTCCAGAACGCGCCGGTACCAGGACCGGCGACACCGTCGTAGAACCCCAGGCCGAAGCCTTGTGGGAACTGCCAGGTCCGCTTGATCGGGGCTTCAGCGTCCAGGGGGGCCTTGGGCGTGCCGCCGAACAGCAAGTACAGGCCACAGGCGAAAACGATCACCGGCAGCATCTTGTTCAGCCACTCGGCAGGCATGTAGTGGGCAACCACCGCGCCGATCAAGGCACCGACCAGTGTGCCGAGAATTGCCCGACGCCATTGGGCGGGATGGAACAGCTTACGGCGGTAGTAGGTGAAGCTTGCAGTGGCCGAGCCGAAAGTCGAGCTCAGCTTATTGGTACCCAGCACCAGATGTGGCGGCATGCCGGCGGTGAGTAGGGCGGGCGTGGTGAGCAGCCCGCCGCCGCCGGCGATGGCATCGATGAAACCGGCGACGAAGGCGACTGCAGTGAGGATCAGCAGGGTGAGCGGTTCTACGGTGAGTTCGAAGGGCATGGGACGGCTTTCAGGCAGCGGGCAAGAGCGCGACAAAACGTCGCGCGCGAGCGGCCATGGTACTGGCCGAGACGCGCGGTTGCCAGTCAAGGGCGGCGATATCAGGGCTGGCCATTGCGGCCGAACAGTCGGTAGCCTTCCCGTTCACCCAAACGTGCCGCGTAATCCGCCACGGCCGGCAGCGCAGGATGCTCCAAAGGCGTTTCCAACCATCGGTTGACCGACAGGCCAATAGGAATGTCCGCCAGTGAGAAGGTCTGCCCGGCGACGTAGGCACCGGTGGCTGTCAGTTGCCGTTCAAGTATCTGCATGTAGCGCGACCACTCGCCGATACTGGCTGCCAGCGCTTGGGAGTTCTGATGCGCTGGGGATTGCCTGACCAGCGCCATGAACGCATAGCTCCAGGCGCGATTGAGGTCGCTCGCTTGCCAGTCGATCCACTGATCCACCCGCGCCCGCTCAATCGCGGTGTCGGGATAGAGCGTGGAGTGACCGTAGCGGTTGGCCAGGTAGCGAATGATGGTATTCGACTCCCACAGGGTCACGTCGCCGTCTTGAATGACGGGCACCATGGCATTGGGATTCAAAGCGAGGAATTCGGCTGTAGCAGTCGGCTGAAAGCCTGAGCCCCAGTCTTCGCGCTCGAAGGGCAGGCCTATCTCGGCGCAGGTCCACAGTACCTTGCGTACGTTGATCGAGCTTGCCCTGCCCAGTATTCGCAGCATGTGATCGTCCTTGTTCGAGTTGGCGTGTGGCACAGGTAGCGCTGAGCTTACCCGATAACCGGTTACTCGAAGCAAGAGCACAGCCTCAGCGCGCCAGCTCCTGCGCCACGGCGGAAAACACCGAGCCGGTCATTCGCTCGCTGAGCAGTTCCAGCACGCGCATGCCGGCCAGTGAGTTGCCCGAGGCGTTGAGCGCAGGTGACCACACGCAGATGCTGTAGCGCCCTGGCACCACGGCGACGATACCGCCGCCTACGCCGCTCTTGCCTGGCAGGCCAACCCGGTAGGCGAAGTTGCCAGCCTCGTCGTACAAACCACTGGTGGCCATGATCGCGTTGACCTGCTGTGCCTGACGCGGGCTCAGTATCTGCTCGCCACTGTGTGGGCAGTAGCCGCTGTTGGCCAGGAAGGCGAAGCCTCGGGCCACGTCTACGCAGCTCATCGACAGCGCGCAATGGTGGAAGTAACTGCGCAGCACGGCATCGACATCGTTGTGGAAATTACCGAACGCCTGCATCAGGTAGGCCATGGCAGCGTTGCGGGCGCGGTGTTGATACTCGGATTCGGCGACCACTGCGTCGCTGACGATACGCGGATTGGCCGCCAGGCGCCGGACGAAGTCACGCATCGACAGCGTCGGTGTGGCATAACGCGATTGATTGATATCGCAGATCACCAGCGCTCCAGCGTTGATGAACGGATTACGCGGGCGGCCTTTCTCCACCTCCAACTGGACCAGCGAGTTGAACGCCTGCCCGGAGGGCTCGTAGCCCAGTCGCGACCAGATGGCCTCGCCGCTGTGGTTGATCGCCTGTACCAGGCTGAACACCTTGGAGATGCTCTGGATCGAGAAGGGCGTTCGCGCATCGCCTGCGCAGTGCAACTGGCCGTCCAGGCTCTGCACGGCGATGCCCAGTTGGTTGGGGTCGACCTGAGCGAGGGCGGGGATGTATTGGGCGACCTGGCCCTGGCTGAGCAGTGGGCGGACTTGATCGAGGATCTCTTGCAGTAGTGCTTGCATGGGGGCCTGCGAAAGCGATTGGAAAGGAGCTGGGGAACTGGTCTACAAGACGCGCCGCGGCTTGCCGACGACACACCCGTGACTGGCGATTGTCGGCACGTGCCAGTGGCTCAGCGCGGCTTGAGGGTACGGCGTCCGGTGCTCTTGCTCTTGCCAGTATCGGCGGTGCCTGTCGTGGTCTTGCGTTTGCCTGAGCTGCGGCGTTTCTTCTTCCATGGCGCGCCCTTGCCGGCGGCGGGCGCGGGTGGCCCGTTTATGGTCAAGCGCATGCCCGCGTAGCGTTGCACCAACTTGCCCATCCAGGCCGACTGGCGCGTGACGAATTCGTCCAGGCTCATTTCACCGTTCTGCACCATGTCCAGCGCTTGCTCCCAGATGGCCGTCGTGCCAGGGTCGGCAATCGCCTTGGGCACCGCGTCGATCAGGCTGAACGCGGCGGGAGTGGCCGACAGGGCCTTGCCGTGCTTGATCAGGTAGCCACGATCAAGCAGGCCTTGAATGATACTGGCGCGGGTGGCTTCGGTACCGATACCGGTGGTTTCCTTGAGCTTTTGCTTGAGCTTGGGGTCGTCCACCAGCTTGGCGACGTTTTTCATCGCCTTGATCAGGTCGCCTTCGGTGAAGGGCTTGGGCGGCTGGGTCCACAGGTCCTTGAGTTGCAGCGCCTGAAGTGGGCAGTCGTCACCTTGTTTCAGTGAGGGCAGCACCTGAACTGGCGGGGCTTCGCGACCCTTGGTGGCGGTGGCCGAGGAGGACTTGGTCGTCGAGCTCAGGGCCTCGGGCAAGGCGCGGCGCCATCCGGGTTCGACGATGTGCTTGCCGATTGCGCGCAACGCATGGCCAGCGCACTCGAGCTCGGCTTGAGTACGGTCGTACTCGTGGTGGGGCAGGAACTGCGCCAGGTAGCGTGCACGGATGAGCGTGTAGACCGACTTGTGCTTGGGCGGCAGGCGCGCCGGATCGCTGACTGCGACGGTCGGGATGATGCCGTGGTGGGCGCTGACCTTGGCGTCGTTCCAGGCGCGCGAGCGCCGCTCTGACTGCAGGTACGGCTGCAGGGGGGCCAGGCTTGAGTCGGCACGTTGCAGCGCCGCGAGAATGGCGGGCGCCTCCGCGTGCTGGCTGACAGGCAGGTAGCCGCAGTCGCTGCGCGGGTAGGTGATCAGCTTGTGGGTTTCATACAGCGCCTGGGCAATATCCAGGGTTTCCTGTGCACCCAGGCCGAACTTCTTCGAGCACAGCTCCTGCAGCGTGCCGAGGTCGAAGGGCAGCGGCGCCGCCTCGCGTACGCGCTCGGTCTGCACCTTGAGTACCCGGGCGCTGCCAGCGGCCTGCATCTGGCTCGCCGCGAGCTGGGCCAGCGCCTGGTTCAGGCAGCGGCCCTGGTCGTCGCAAGCCTCTTGCGGCGCGCGCCAGTGCGCGCTGAACAGACTGTCGGCATGGGAAAGCTGCGCTTCGATGGCCCAATAGGCCACGGGTACGAAGTCGGCGATGCTGCGATCACGGTCCACGACCAAGCGCAGCGTCGGGGTCTGTACCCTGCCCACTGGCAGCACGCCTTGATAGCCCGACTGACGCCCGAGCAGCGTGAACAAGCGGCTCATGTTCATGCCGATCAGCCAGTCCGCCCGGGAGCGGCCCAACGCGCAATGGTAGAGGCTGAACGTGTCGCTGCCTGGGCGTAACTGGCCCAGGGCCTTGCGGATCGAGGCGTCGTCCAGTGCCGACAGCCAGAGGCGCTGGACCGGGCCGCGATAACGACAGTGCTCGACCAATTCACGGGCGATCATTTCCCCTTCACGGTCGGCGTCGGTGGCGATCACCAACTCGCGGGCTTCGCCCAGCAAGCGCTTGACCGCCTTGAACTGGCTGGCGGTCTTGGGCTTGACCAGCATCTTCCAGCGTTCGGGGATGATCGGCAGGTCGTCCAGCGTCCAGCGTTTATAGCGGGCGTCGTAGCTGTCTGGCGGTGCGGTTTCCAGCAGGTGGCCGATGCACCAGGTCACGCACACATCGGTGCCCTGCCAGCAACCGTCGGCCTTGCGGTTGGCGCCCAGTACCTTGGCGATATCCTTGGCTTGGGAAGGCTTTTCACAGAGAAAAAGACGCATGGCGGTGAACGCTTGATCAGAAACGATGGACGCTAGGATGGGCAAGCCAACGCGCTCACGCAAGCTTTATCTGTATGTATGTACAGTTTTGCAGTCAGCGAATATGTCCTTGGATTTGGCATGAACGTCAGTGCCGCGGGGTTGGTTGACTCACCGGTCTCGTGCCAGCGTTACCAGATGCCCCGGATGTGTCATTGGACGATGTCACCGGGCCCTTCTGTCTCATTACAAGGACGTCACCCATGCCACTGTTCGATTACCGTCAACTCGACTCCGCGACTTCATCTGCGCTGTTCAAAGACGCCTTGCTGCTGGCCAGTTACGCGTATCACGCCATCGATGATGGCTTCATTGCCGGCTACGAGAAACACGGCTTCGGCCTGGGTTTGCCAGCGACGTTGGTCAAGGCGCTGATCGGTGGTACCGACAGCCAAGGCGTGATCCCTGGCATCCCCTGGAACCCCGATGCCGAAGCCCGCGCCCTGGCGCAGGTCAAAGCCGCCGGATGGACGCCGATCAGCGCCGCGCAACTGGGCTATCAGGGCAAGACCGATGCCCGTGGCACGTTCCATGGCGAGGCGGCGGGCTATACCAGCGCGCAGGTGGAGGTGCTGGGTCGCTACGGCGCCGAGGGTCAACTCAGTGCCATCGGTATCGCCTTTCGCGGCACCAGCGGCCCGCGGGAAAACCTGATCGGCGATACCCTCGGCGATGCCATCAACGACCTGCTGGCTGCCATTGGCCCGGCCGACTATGCGCGTAATTATGCCGGCAACGCCTTCGATCGCCTGCTCGGCGATGTCGCCACGTTGGCCCGTGCCCATGGCCTCACCGGCGCGGACATCACCGTCACCGGACACAGCCTGGGCGGGCTGGCGGTCAACAGTCTGGCCGACCTGAGCGCCAGCCGGTGGGACGGCTTCTATCAGCAGGCCCGCTATCTGGCCTTTGCCTCGCCGACCCAGGCTGCCGATGCCAGCCAAGTGCTCAACATCGGCTACGAGAACGATCCGGTGTTCCGCGTGCTCGACGGCACCTCGGTGACCTGGGCCACGCTGGGCGTGCACGATGCCGCCAAGCCCTCGACCACCGATAACCTCGTCAATTTCAACGATCACTACGCTTCCGACGCCTGGAATCTGCTGCCGTTCTCCATCGGTAACATCGCCACCTGGCTTTCGCACCTGCCGGGTGCCTATACCGACGGCCTGAGCAGGGTCGTCGATTCGCCGTTCTATCAATGGACCAGCCGCGATTCGACCGTCGTGGTCAGTAACTTGTCCGACGTCACCCGCGGCTCGACCTGGGTCCAGGATCTGAATCGCAATGCCGAGCCTCACACTGGCAGCACCTTCATCGTCGGCTCCAGCCAGGATGACCTGATCCAGGGCGGACGCGGCAACGATTACCTGGACGGCGGCGCGGGTAACGATACCTTCCGCGATGGCGGCGGCTTCAACATGATCGATGGTGGTTCGGGTCATGACACCTTGCAGCTCGACAATGCGCTGGCCAGCGTTGCAATTGCCCGCGATGGCCAGGGCACGCTCTACGTGCGCGATGCCGTCGGCGGTATCAGCCTGGTGCGCAACGTCGAGGCGCTGGTCAGCAAGGAAGCCAGCCTGATGCTCCTGCGCAAGGAGGTGTCCCATGCGGTGACGGAGCAGGGGCTACTGAGCAGCGGCAAAATCGAACCCTACGCGCTGTCGCTGCAAGGCAGCCAGGGCGCCGATCACCTGCAGGCCGGTTCGCAGGGCAGTTGGTTGTTCGGCTTGGCCGGGGATGACCGGCTGGCAGGAGGTGCCGGCGACGACGTCCTGATCGGCGGCACCGGCAACGATGTGCTCAGTGGCGGTGCTGGACGCGACACCTTCCTGTTCAGCGGGCATTTCGGCCAGGATCGTGTGCTGGACTTCAGCGCGCAGGATCGACTGGTGTTCATCGGTGTGGAGGGGGGTACTGCGCTGCCGGACTGGCGCGATCACCTGAGCCGGGCGGGCGATGATCTGCTGCTCAGTTTCGGCGCCGACAGCGTGACCTTGGTGGGCGTCGCCGGCCAGGGACTGGCCGAGGGACAGGTCGTCATCGCCTGATCCAAAGGCCGCCAAGCGGCCCTTGAATCATCGCTCCCAGCGCTCAGCGGCAGTTGCCGGCCTTGCGATAACCCGCCGACTGGGCCTGGGACTCGGATTCGAACGTCACCAGGTTCTTCGCCGATACCTGGCCGTAGCTCGGGCAACCCGTGGGCAGGTGATAGACCCGGCTGTTCTGGTTGCCGACAATCATGCCAGCCGACCCCGTTCCTGCCTTGGGCTGCGGCGTCGGGGTCGAGGGTTTGGCCGGGGTGTCCGGCAGCCGGCTGACCACGCCATCGCCGACGGTCTTGTAGCCAGCGACCCAGCGTCGCTCGCCGCTGACGAACGGATTGCCATGGCCCATGACCGCAGCGATACGACCGTCGCGTTCACGCTCCCACGCTGAGACGGGGTACTGCTTGTCCCAGGCCATCAGCAGTTGCTGTTGCTGGCGCGACATGTTCAAACCGTAGCGATCGAACATGTAGAAAGTGGTACGCGCCACCAAGCCCTTGACCTCGTCGCGCGGCTCGGCAGCCCGTTGGTTGAAGTCCACGCGGGTCTTGCACTGGCCGTACTGCGGCCCGACCCCAGAAGCCATGCCGTAGTTGAAATTGCTGCGATCGCCATTCACTTCGCCTACGGCCGGATACAGATTGAACAGGTCGGCCTCCATGGCGCGGAACACCGGATCGTCCTCCACGCAGTGCTCGCGGCCACCGCTCTTCCAGCACTGGCGCTGATGGCCGAAGGTCCAGGCGGGCACGATGTGCTCCCACTCGGTGCGCTCGGCGCGGTTGGCTTGCTTGCGCGGCTGCAGGCCGCAGGAGGTGGGATCGATGCGCCCGCCGGATTTGCCCACCCAGGTCCATTGGCAGCCGCAGTACAGGTCACCCATGGCACTGCTGGCCTGGTCGAGGTAAATCTTTTGTTTGGCGACCACCTTGGCTTCAGCGAAGGTCGCTGGAGGGGCGGCGAGGGCGGGGGTGGTGACGAACAGGAGCAGGGCAACAACGGACAACAGTCTTTTCATGGGTCAACGCAACATCATCGTTCGGTAGTCGGGGGAGGTGGGGTAAGGCAGGCAGTATCAGTCGTCCTTGGGAACGGTCCAGAAGATCTGGATGCCACCATCGTCGCGGTGGGCAAGGGTGACGTTGTCGTTCTCGGCAATTTCTCCGAGCAGGGTTTCCCAATCGTCGGGCGACTCATGTTCCAGGCGGAAGATCAGCGCGGCGCGGCTGCGCTGGGCCATGGGGCTGTTGATGATCTTCTGGATACGGGTGCCCAATTGCGCGTAGCTGCTGAGCGCAGCGGCGGGACTGGCCATGGAGCTTTTCCTTGTTTTGCTGTATGCGCGTACAGTATTTCACCGTCAGTTTTTTCGCAACAGCGTGTCGGGTATAAGCTCAGGTTTTGTAGCTGCTGATGGTAGAGGGCAGGGTGAGCGCTGGCGTAGGTTCGCCCACTCGACAGGTCGATGAGGCGAAGGCCAGTGCCCGATGCACCAGCCTTGCGCCCATTGGCAATCAGTATTCCCAGAAGATCCGCTGCAACTCTTTGCTGTCCTGGGTCTTGGTCATTGCGACCATCGCCAGGATCCGCGCTTTTTGCGGATTCAGATCGTGGGCGACTACCCAGTCGTTCTTGTCATCGGGTTGTTCTGCGTTGCGCAGCACGAAACCACCTTGGTTGACGTGGGACGAGCGGATGATCTGCACGCCATTCTTGCGCAGTTCCTGCAAGGCCGGCACGACCCGCGACGAGACCGAGCCGTTGCCCGTACCGGCATGGATCAGCGCCTTCGCGCCGTTCTGGGCCAGGGCTTTGTAGGCGGTGTCGGTCACGTTGCCGTAGCCATAGGCGATGTCCACTTGGGGCAGGTTGCTGATCTGCTTGATGTCGAACTCGGAGTTGAGGGTGTGGCGCTTGGCCGGCAGACGGAACCAGTACGATTTACCCTCGACCACCATGCCCATCGGGCCCCAGGCGCTCTTGAAGGCCTCGGTCTTGATGTTGACCGCTTTGCTCACGTCGCGACCGGACTGGATTTCGTCGTTCAGGGTCACCAGCACGCCTTTGCCGCGCGACTGCTTGTCGCCTGCCACGGCCACGGCGTTGTAGAGGTTGAGCATGCCATCGGCGGACATCGCGGTACCCGGGCGCATGGAGCCCACCACCACGATCGGCTTGTCGGTCTTTTCCACCAAGTTGAGGAAGTAGGCCGTTTCTTCCAGGGTGTCGGTGCCGTGGGTGATGACGATGCCATCGACGTCGCTGCTGTCGGCCAACTCGGCGACGCGCTTGGCCAGTTTGAGCAGGTCGTCGTTGCTGATGCTTTCCGAAGCGATCTGCATCACCTGCTCACCGCGCACGTTGGCGATGTCGGCCAGTTCCGGTACGCCGGCGATCAGCTTGTCGATGCCCATCTTGGCGGCTTGGTATGTGGCACTGTTGGCTGCGCTGGCGCCGGCACCGGCGATGGTACCGCCGGTGGCGAGGATGACCACGTTGGCGAGCTTCTGCTGCTGCTCGGCTTCTTTCGCGCTGACCGACAGCGGCAGGGCCAGGAGCAGGGCGAGGGCAGTTGGGGCGAGGGTCTTGAGTGCTGCGGTCTGCATTTTTCTTCTCTCTTCCAAATGAGATGGTTGTTTTATTCGCGCTGCAATGTAGGCATGTTCCGTACCAAAGCGGGAAGTGTGAGCCCAAATGCGATGGGGCAGTGATTACCCGTGAGACCCGCTGCTGTTTATGTTCGAAGTCCCGAACGGTTCGCTGAAAGTTATTCGGCATTCCGACTCTTCAGGCGGATAAACTCCGTGAATGCAGCGGCAAGCGTCTGGCGCGATGTCATTTGACAAAACAGACCACCGTTCTCATAGTGAGCCAACGCAAACGTTTGCGATCCGATAAAAAACACAAGATTCGGAGTTGATCCCATGAAATTGCCATTCCCCGGCCGTCTGCTGGCCATTGCCGTACTCTCCACACTCTCGCTTGCCGTCTCGCTGCCTGCGGCGCACGCCGAAGACAAACCGAAAGTGGCGCTGGTCATGAAGTCGCTGGCCAATGAGTTCTTCCGCACCATGGAAGACGGCGCCAAGGACTATCAGAAAAGCCATGCCGACGAATTCGAGCTGATCGCCAACGGTATCAAGAACGAAACCGACACCGGTGAGCAAATCCGCATCGTCGAACAGATGGTCAATGCGGGTGCCAAGGCGCTGGTCATCGCGCCGGCCGATTCAAAAGCGCTGGTATCGGCCGTGAAGAAAGCCATGGACCGCGGCGTCGTGGTCATCAATATCGACAACCGCCTCGATCCTGAGCTGCTCAAGAGCAAGGGTATCAGCGTGCCCTTCGTCGGCCCCGACAACCGCAAGGGTGCACGTATGGTCGGCGAGTACCTGGTCAAGGAAAAACTCAAGGCTGGCGATGAAGTCGGCATCATCGAAGGGGTATCGACCACCACCAATGCTCAGCAGCGCACCGCAGGCTTCAAGGATGCGATGGACGCTGCGCAGATGAAGATCGTCTCGGTGCAGTCCGGCAACTGGGAAATCGACAAGGGCAATGCGGTCGCCGCCTCGATGCTCAATGAATACCCCGACCTCAAAGCGCTGCTGGCCGGCAACGACAGCATGGCGTTGGGCGCGGTTTCAGCCGTGCGCGCGGCTGGCAAGGCCGGCAAAGTGCAGGTGGTCGGGTACGACAACATCAACGCGATCAAACCGATGCTCAAGGATGGCCGTGTACTCGCCACCCTCGATCAGGCCGCCAGCCAGCAAGCGGTGTTCGGTATTCAAGCGGCGCTGAAGATGGTCAAGGGCGAGAAGCCCGATGTCGATGCCGACAATGTGATCCAGACCCCGGTGAAATTGATCACCGAGTGACCGTTGCGCGCCTCGCGGGGCGCGTAGAGTCAATTCAGGAGAGAAGTGGCCATGTCCGTATCGGCCAATGAAGTGGTGCTTGCCGTCAGCGGGCTGGGCAAGACTTACGCCCAGCCCGTGCTTGGCGATGTCACCTTGCAGTTGCATGCCGGCGAGGTGCTTGCCCTGACCGGCGAGAACGGTGCCGGCAAGAGCACCCTGTCCAAGCTCATCAGTGGCCTGGAAAACCCGACCACCGGGCACATGAGCTACCGCGGCCAGCCCTACAGCCCGGCTAGCCGCAGCGAGGCCGAGCGGCTCGGCGTGCGCATGGTGATGCAAGAGCTCAACCTGCTGCCGACCCTGACCGTCGCCGAGAACCTGTTCCTCGACAACTTGCCCAGTCGCGCCGGCTGGATCAGCCAGAAGCGCCTGCGCCAGTTGGCGACGGCGGCCATGGCGCAGGTGGGGCTGGAGGCCATCGATCCCGATACTCCGGTCGGCGAGCTGGGCATCGGCCATCAGCAAATGGTCGAAATCGCCCGCAACCTGATTGGCGATTGCCACGTACTGATCTTCGACGAGCCCACGGCCATGCTCACGGCTCGCGAAGTTGAGCTGCTGTTCACCCAGATCGAGCGTCTGCGTCAGCGCGGCGTGGCCATCGTCTACATCTCCCATCGATTGGAAGAGCTGCAGCGGGTTTCGCAACGCATCGCCGTGTTGCGCGATGGCAAGCTGGTGTGCGCCGAGCCGATCGCCCGTTACAGCAGTAACGAGCTGGTCAACCTGATGGTCGGCCGCGAAGTGGGCGAGCATATCGACCTGGGTCGCCGGGAGATCGGCGCGCCGCTGCTCAAGGTCGAACACATGAATCGTGCCGATAAAGTGCGCGATGTCTCGTTCGAGGTTCGCGCCGGGGAGATCTTCGGCATTTCCGGTCTGATCGGTGCCGGGCGCACCGAACTGCTGCGGCTGATCTATGGCGCTGATCGTGCCGACAGCGGCTGTATCCAGCTTGGCCAGCCCCTGCGCCCAGTGACCATCGATTCGCCGAAGGCCGCCGTGCGCGCGGGGATTGCCCTGATCACCGAGGACCGCAAGGGCGAAGGTTTGCTACTGCCGCACTCGATCAGCGCCAACGTGGCCTTGGGCAACCTGGGGGCCGTGTCCCGGTGCGGAGTGCTCGACGCACAGGCCGAGCGCGAACTGGCCGAACGACAGATTGCCGCCATGCGTATCCGTAGCGCGAGCCCAGCCCAGGCGGTGGGCGAGCTGTCCGGGGGCAATCAGCAGAAGGTGGTGATTGGTCGCTGGCTGGAGCGCGACTGCCAGGTGCTGATGTTCGACGAGCCGACCCGCGGCATCGATGTGGGTGCCAAGTTCGACATTTATGGCCTGTTGGCCGAGCTGGCGCGTCAGGGCAAGGCGCTGGTGGTGGTGTCCAGCGACCTGCGCGAACTGATGCTGATTTGCGACCGAATCGCCGTGCTCTCGGCTGGTCGCCTGATCGAGACCTTCGACCGTGATGGCTGGAGCCAGGATCAGATCCTCGCCGCTGCCTTCGCCGGTTACCAGAAACGTGACGCACTGCTGCATGAGGCAGCTCCCAGGATGGACGCATGAAAACTCCCACCCTCGACTCCGCTGGCAGCAAGCCGGCTCGCCGCTCCGGCACCTACTTCGGCCTGGGCACTTACCTGGGGCTGGCGGGCGCCTTGCTGGCGATGATCGTGCTGTTCTCGTTCCTCAGCAGCCACTTCTTGTCCTACGCCACATTCAGCACCTTGGCCAATCAGATTCCCGACCTGATGGTGCTGGCGGTCGGCATGACTTTCGTGCTGATCATCGGAGGTATCGACCTGTCGGTCGGCTCGGTGCTGGCGTTGGCGGCGTCCACCGTCAGTGTCGCCATTCTCGGCTGGGGCTGGAGCGTGGTGCCCGCCGCGCTGCTGGGCATGGCCATCGCCGCCCTGGCCGGCAGCATCACCGGCGCGGTGACCGTGGCCTGGCGCATTCCCTCGTTCATCGTCTCGCTTGGCGTGCTGGAAATGGCGCGGGGCCTGGCCTATCAGTTCACCGACTCGCGCACTGCCTACATTGGCGATGCCTTCGCCTGGTTCTCCGACCCCATTGCGTTCGGCATCTCGCCGGCGTTCATCATTGCCTTGCTGGTGATCCTGCTGGCACAACTGGTGCTCACTCGCACCGTATTCGGCCGCTACCTGATCGGTATCGGCACCAACGAAGAAGCGGTGCGCCTGGCTGGTATCGATCCGCGCCCCTATAAAGTGCTGGTGTTCGCCTTGATGGGCCTGCTCGCCGGGCTCGCCGCGTTGTTCCAGATTTCCCGCCTGGAGGCGGCAGACCCCAATGCTGGCTCCGGTCTGGAGCTGCAGGTGATCGCCGCCGTGGTGATCGGTGGCACCAGCCTGATGGGCGGACGCGGCTCGATCATCAGCACCTTCTTCGGCGTGCTGATTATCTCCGTGCTGGCCGCAGGCCTGGCGCAGATCGGCGCCTCCGAGCCGACCAAGCGCATCATCACCGGTGCGGTGATCGTCATCGCCGTGGTCCTCGACACCTACCGCAGCCGGCGCGCGACTCGGCGGAACTGAACCATGGCTACCATCAAAGACGTCGCGGCACTGGCGGGGATTTCCTACACCACCGTGTCCCATGTGCTGAACAAGACCCGTCCGGTCAGCGAACCGGTACGGTTGAAGGTCGAAGCCGCCATTGCCGAGCTGGACTATGTGCCCAGCGCTGTGGCGCGTTCGCTCAAGGCACGCAGCACGGCCACCATCGGCCTGCTGGTGCCAAGCAGCGTCAACCCCTATTTCGCCGAGCTGGCCCGTGGCATCGAGGACGGCTGCGAGCGCAACGGTTACTGCGTGATTCTGTGCAATTCCGACGACGACCCGAAGAAGCAGCGTAATTACCTGCGTGTACTGCTGGAAAAGCGCATCGACGGCTTGATCGTCGCCTCGGTGGGCGAGGATCTGGACCTGCTCCAGAGCCTGGCTGCCGTGCGTACGCCAATCGTCATGGTCGACCGGGCGCTGGAGGGCGTCGACACCGATGTGGTGCGTATCGATCACGAACTGGGCGCCTATCTGGCCACCCAGCACCTGCTTGAACTTGGTCATGCCGACATCGCCTGCATCGGCGGTCCGGCCAATACCGGGGTTAGCCAATTGCGGGTCAACGGTTTTCGCCGGGCCATGGCTGAGGCAGGGCTATCGGTCGCCGAGCAGCAGGTGCTGCATTGCGACTTCACCAGCCCTGGTGGTCACGCAGCGGCCGCGCAGTTGCTCGATGGTGCGCGGCCCACGGCGATCTTCGCCGGCAACGACATGATCGGCTTCGGCGTGCTGCGGGCGGCGGCCGAGCGCAACATCGACGTGCCGGGTCAACTGTCGGTCATCGGCTTCGACGACATCGAACTGAGCCGTTATGTGTATCCGCCGCTGACCACGGTCGGCCAGTCGATTCGTGAGCTGGGTGACAGTGCTGCGCAATTGCTGTTGTCGCGCATCGTCACCCCGCGCCGCGAGGCGGGTGAGCAACGTATCGTCGCGCCGCGCATCGTGCTGCGCGAATCCACTGGGCCGCGCCCGGATCTGTTCAATGATTACCGTTAAGGAACACCCATGCATGCCAAGGTCGTAGTGGTCGGCAGCCTCAACATGGACCTGGTGGCCCGTGCCGAGCGTTTGCCGCGAGGCGGTGAAACCCTCGCCGGCGACAGTTTCTTCACCGCTCCCGGTGGCAAGGGCGCCAATCAGGCCGTGGCCGCGGCGCGTCTGGGCGCCAGCGTAGCGATGATCGGCAATGTCGGAGACGATGCCTATGGCCAGCAACTGCGCCAAGCGTTGCAGGACGAAGGCGTCGACTGCCAGGCGGTGGCCATCTGCGAAGGCGTGTCCAGCGGTTTGGCGCTGATCGTGGTGGATGCTGCAAGTCAGAATGCGATTGTCATCATTGCCGGTGGCAACGGTCAGTTGACCGCCGAATCGGTAGAGCGCTTCGACGCCCTGCTGCAGCACGCCGAGGTGGTTGTCTGCCAGTTGGAGGTGCCGCCGGCCACGGTCGCCTGGACATTGGCCCGCGGCCGCGAACTGGGCAAGACGGTGATTCTCAATCCTGCACCGGCTAGCGGCCAACTGCCGACAGATTGGTTCGCCCATATCGACTACCTGATTCCCAACGAGAGCGAGGCCGAGGCACTGACCGGCCTGCCCGTCACGGACCTGGATAGCGCCCGTCGTGCGGCCGAGCGCCTGCGTGAGTGGGGCGCGGGCAAGGTCATCGTGACGCTCGGCGCTCAGGGTGCGCTGTTTGTCAGCGCAGCAGGTGACCGGCACTTCCCGGCGAATCGGGTGAATGCTGTGGATACCACGGCGGCCGGCGACACCTTCGTCGGCGGATTCGCTGCCGGGTTGGCCTGCGGCCTGGAGGAGGGTGAAGCGATCGTGCGCGGCCAGCGCGCGGCGGCGTTGTCGGTCACTCGCGTGGGGGCGCAGCCTTCGATCCCGCATCTTGCGGAGCTGGCGCCATGAAAAAGACCGCGTTGCTCAATATCGCCTTGTCGCGCACCATCGCCGGACTGGGTCACGGCGATGTGCTGGTGATCGGCGATGCCGGTCTGCCCGTGCCGCCGGGAGTCGAGGTGATCGATCTGGCCTTGACGCCAGGCATTCCGGATTTTGCCAGCGTGCTGCGTGTGGTGCTCAGTGAGATGCAGGTGGAGCGGCATGTGCTGGCTGATGAGATGTTCCAGGCTTCGCCGCCGGGGTTGGTGGCGGTCGAGGAGCAGCATGCGCTGGGGTTGTTGGGCGCGCGCGAGCGTCTGTCGCACGAGGCATTCAAGGCGCTCAGCCGAGGGGCGCGGGCGGTGATTCGCAGTGGTGAGTGCAAGCCCTACAGCAACATCGCGTTGATTGCCGGTGTGACTTTTTGAACCGTATTGTTCGTGCGGTCCGCTTGCCGGGTCGGAGTTGTTAATCAAGCTGAAGGAGACAAGCTGAATGTCGATCGAAAAAATCAGACGTTTGCTACAAGGAGCAGTGCTGATGTCCACGATAGCCGCCACCGGTGCCTTCGCCGCCCCGCGCGATTTGATCATCGATACCGACCCCGGTGCCGATGATGTGGTGGCGCTGTTCCTGGCCATGGCCTCGCCAGAGGAACTGAAAATCCGCGCTATCACCACTGTCGCAGGCAACGTGCGCCTGGACAAGACTTCACGCAACGCCCGCCTGGCCCGCGAGTGGGCCGGGCGCGAAGACATTCCGGTGTATGCCGGGGCAGGGCGGCCACTGGTGCGCACGCCGATCTACGCGGCCAACGTCCACGGCGAAGAGGGCCTGACCGGTGTCGCCGTGCATGAGCCGCGTCAACCGCTGGCCAACGGCAATGCTGTGCAATACCTGATCGATACCCTCGATGCGGCTGAGCCCCACAGCATTACCCTGGCCATGCTCGGCCCGCAGACCAACCTGGCCTTGGCATTGATCCAGAAGCCGGAGATCGTCAAGGGCATCAAGGAAGTGGTGGTGATGGGCGGCGCCCATTTCAACGGCGGCAACATCACCCCGGTGGCCGAGTTCAACCTTTACGCCGACCCGCACGCGGCCGAGGTGGTGCTGGCCAGTGGCGTCAAGCTGACGTACCTGCCGCTGGATGTGACCCACAAGATCATCACCAGCGATACACGGCTCAAGCAACTGGCCGCCGTTGGCAACGACGCCAGCCACAAGGTGATCGACATTCTCAATGCCTACATTCAGTACGACATCGACAAATACGGCATGACCGGCGGCCCGGTGCACGATGCCACAGTCATTGCTTACCTGCTGGAGCCGGGGCTGTTCAGTGGGCGGCAGGTCCACATGAGCGTCGACAGCCGTGAAGGGCCGACCTTCGGTCAGACGGTGGCCGACTGGTATGGCGTGCTGGAGCAGCCGGCCAACGTGACCTGGATCGAAGAGGGCAACGCGCAGGGCTTCTTCGATCTGCTCAGCGCGCGCCTGGCTCGTTTGAAATAATCGTTTGCGGCGCGTAGCGCTCGAACACCTGTTCGATGAAGCCGCGTGCCGCTTCCCCACCGCGTTCGCGTACCAGCAGGTCGACGGCGATCAACAGCAGCTCCTCCGGTGTACTTGGGCTGTAGGCACTTTGGCCCTCGGCCCATTTGACCTTGATGTCGGCGACGATACTGTGGCTGTTCATGGATGTACTCGCGAAGCTGCTGGAGCCTGGGTCGGAGGGAGGAGGCTGACGCACTCCACGGCGCGCCAGTAGACCATGCCTGTGCTGTCGGCGCGCTGCGACCTAAGCATAAGTCCCCTGCGTGCTGCCACCAAGGGTGCGATGCAAAATCCCGTCACGATTGCATTTCGCTTCGCTTGATGGGCTGAGGCAGACTTAGGCGGTTTTGCAACGAACTGTAAGCATCACGGTCGCATATGACAGTTCCCAAGATCGATTAGGAGGATTCATGTTCCGTACTCGCGTTTCCCTGGCAGCCCTGCTGGTTGCAGCGGCACTGGCTGGCTGCAGCACCGGTGGCTCGTCTGATGCTGCCAGTACTGCCCCTGTTGCCGCAGCAGGCGGCGATGGCCGTTGCAGCGCCAGCGGCGCCGACTTCACTGTTGGCAAGCCCGGCACGCCAGAGCTGCTCGAGCAGGCACGCAAAGCCAGTGGTGCGCAGATCGCGCGAATCCTCAAGCCGCAGGACGTGGTTACGCTTGAGTACCGTTCCGAGCGTCTGAACCTGAATGTCGATCAACAGGGCAGAGTGGTACGCGCCAACTGTGGCTGAGTGACAGTCGCCCACAAAAAAACCCGCCGATGAAGGCGGGTTTTTTACTGCAGCGACCGAATTACTCCGGACGAACCTGAGCAGCCTGCATGCCCTTCTGGCCTTTTTCGGCGACGAAGGAAACAGTTTGACCTTCTTTCAGGCTCTTGAAGCCGTCAGACTCGATGGCCTTGAAGTGAACGAACAGGTCGTCGCCGCCGCCAGCTGGAGTGATGAAGCCGTAGCCTTTTTCATCATTGAACCATTTGACGGTGCCTTGTTGGCGGTTGGACATGAGGTGAATCTCCAGAACATTTAGTTTTTCAGTAGTGCAATGCGGCCGGGGCTACAGAGCACCGGCAACATCATAGTCTAATTCTGCTTATGTAGCGCCGTTTACCTTAGCTCGATACTGATCTAGCGCAAGCTAGGAGTGATCGGCAGCGTGTCCACGTCACTGCTTGTCTTTCATGCAGGCTTCCTGCACAACCATCTGTGCTTTCTGCATCAAGGGTGCGTCTACGCCATCCTTGCTATCGAGATCCTTGATCTCTTTATCGCTGAGCTTGGCCTTGAGGGCGGTGGCGCCGCATTCGCAGTGCTGCTTGGCATCAGCAGCGCTCAAACCCTGGGCGGTGGCGGCCGGCTGGCATTGAGCCATATACGCCTGTTCCCCGCCTGGCGGAAATTTACCTGCATGGGCAGCCAGCGGCAGCAGCAAGACGCTCGCAGCGCACGCGGCCAGAAGAGACTGAACTCGCATAACCAGACACTCCTTGGTTTAGGTCTCATCAAGAGTAGGATGCTTCAGTCCGTCTGATAGGATTTTTTCCCCACAAGTTCACCCTCTCGTGTAATTTCCAAATATTTCTGCGATATCTGCAACCTGCGTGCTAGCATGCCCGGCTTGCAGCTCAACCCTTGCAGCTCGCAACTTTTTTCCAGTCACTCTGGTTCGTCCCTGAAAGGCCGAAAGGCTTCTGCCACTGTGAGGCAGGCTCTCCCACGGGAAAGTCAGGTCGGATCTTGTACTGGCTCATCCCAACCCACGTGACCTTTGGTAGGGGTCACCACTAGGAGAGGAGGCGCCATGCCCACCATTACTCTTCCCGATGGCAGTCAACGTTCATTCGACAAGGCCGTAACCGTAGCCGAAGTCGCCGCCTCCATTGGCGCAGGTCTGGCCAAGGCCACCCTGGCCGGCAAGGTAGACGGCAAGCTGGTCGACGCGTGCGACCTGATCGAACGCGATGCCACCCTGCAGATCATCACCCCCAAAGACGAAGAGGGACTGGAGATCATCCGTCACTCGTGCGCCCACCTCATTGGCCACGCGGTGAAGCAGCTGTACCCCACCGCCAGGATGGTGATCGGCCCGGTGATCGACGAGGGCTTCTATTACGACATCGCCTACGAGCGTCCTTTCACGCCCGAGGATCTCGCCGCCATCGAACAGCGCATGCATCAACTGATCGACAAAGACTACGACGTCGTCAAGAAGATGACTCCACGTGCCGACGTCATCGATGTGTTCACTGCCCGCGGCGAAGACTACAAGCTGCGTCTGGTCGAAGACATGCCGGACGAACAGGCCATGGGCCTGTACTACCACGAAGAATACGTCGACATGTGCCGTGGTCCGCACGTGCCGAACACGCGCTTCCTCAAAGCGTTCAAGCTGACCAAGTTGTCTGGCGCCTACTGGCGTGGCGATGCCAAGAATGAGCAGTTGCAGCGTGTGTACGGCACCGCCTGGGCTGACAAGAAGCAATTGGCGGCCTATATCCAGCGTATCGAAGAAGCTGAAAAGCGCGATCACCGCAAGATTGGCAAGCAGCTCGACCTCTTCCACCTGCAGGAAGAGGCTCCAGGCATGGTGTTCTGGCACGCCAACGGCTGGACGGTGTACCAAGTACTCGAGCAGTACATGCGTCAGGTTCAGCGTGAGAACGGCTACCAGGAAATCAAGACCCCGCAAGTGGTCGACCGTATTCTTTGGGAGCGTTCCGGGCACTGGTCCAACTATGCCGAGAACATGTTCACCACGTCGTCGGAGAATCGTGACTACGCGGTGAAGCCGATGAACTGCCCTTGCCATGTGCAGGTGTTCAACCAGGGCCTGAAGTCCTACCGTGACCTGCCGCTGCGCTTGGCGGAATTCGGTGCGTGCCACCGCAATGAGCCCTCGGGTGCGCTGCACGGCATCATGCGTGTGCGTGGTTTCGTGCAGGACGATGCACATATCTTCTGCACCGAAGAGCAGGTGAAGAAGGAGGCGGCCGACTTCATCAAGCTGACCCTGGACGTGTACAAAGACTTTGGGTTCACCGATGTCGCCATGAAGCTGTCCACTCGTCCGGCCAAGCGCGTCGGTTCCGAAGAGTTGTGGGATCGCGCTGAAGGTGCGCTGGCAGACGCGTTGAATGAATCCGGTCTGGAGTGGGAGTACCAGCCAGGCGAGGGTGCCTTCTACGGTCCGAAGATCGAGTTCACCCTGCGCGACTGCCTGGGTCGTAACTGGCAGTGCGGTACGCTGCAGTACGACCCGAACCTGCCGGAGCGCCTGGACGCCAGCTACATCGCCGAAGACAATGCGCGCAAGCGTCCGGTGATGCTGCACCGCGCCATCCTCGGCTCGTTCGAGCGCTTCATCGGCATGCTCATCGAGCACTATGCCGGTGTGTTCCCGGCTTGGCTTGCGCCAACCCAGGCGGTGATCATGAACATCACCGACAAACAGGCTGATTTTGCCCTTGAAGTGGAAAAATCCCTGAACGGTAGCGGTTTCCGTGCCAAGTCCGACTTGAGAAATGAGAAGATCGGCTTTAAAATCCGCGAGCATACTTTGCTCAAGGTCCCGTACCTTTTGGTTATAGGGGATCGCGAAGTCGAAACGCAAACCGTCGCTGTGCGGACTCGCGAAGGCGCAGACCTGGGCTCCATGCCCGTCGCCCAGTTCGTTGAGCTCCTGTCGCATGCGGTTTCCCGGCGTGGTCGCCAAGAATCGGAGTAATGACTATTAAGCGTGAAATGAGAAACGATAAACGAACTGCACCGAAAGCCCCGATCAACGAGAATATCTCGGCACGCGAGGTTCGGTTAATTGGCGCTGACGGCGAGCAGATTGGCATCGTCTCGATTGATGAAGCGCTTCGAATCGCTGATGAAGCGAAGCTGGATCTGGTGGAAATTTCCGCCGACGCTGTCCCGCCTGTCTGCAAGGTGATGGACTACGGCAAGCACCTCTTCGAGAAGAAGAAGCAAGCCAACGAAGCGAAGAAAAACCAGAAACAGATCCAGATTAAAGAAATCAAGTTTCGTCCAGGGACGGAAGAAGGGGATTACCAGGTAAAACTACGCAACCTGGTACGTTTCCTTAGCGATGGGGACAAGGCCAAGATCTCTCTGAGATTCCGCGGCCGCGAGATGGCCCACCAGGAGCTGGGCATGGAGCTGTTGAAGCGGGTCGAAGCCGACCTTGCCGAATACGGTTCCGTTGAACAGCATCCTAAGATGGAAGGACGCCAGCTTATGATGGTCATCGCTCCCAAAAAGAAGAAGTAATCTCCCGGGCACGGCAGGCCTGATGATTATTGTGTAATTTTATCGAATGCGGAGTTCCAACATGCCAAAAATGAAAACCAAGAGCGGTGCTGCGAAGCGTTTCCTGAAAACAGCTTCCGGCTTCAAGCACAAGCACGCTTTCAAGAGCCACATCCTGACCAAAATGTCGACCAAGCGTAAGCGTCAACTGCGCGGTGCCAGCTTGCTGCACCCGTCTGACGTGGCAAAAGTCGAGCGCATGCTGCGCGTACGTTAATTTCGGTCAAAGATAGAGGAAGTTACTCATGGCTCGTGTAAAGCGTGGCGTCATCGCTCGTAAGCGTCACAAGAAAATTCTGAAACTGGCTAAAGGCTACTACGGTGCACGCTCGCGCGTATTCCGCGTTGCCAAGCAAGCGGTCATCAAGGCAGGCCAGTACGCCTACCGCGACCGTCGCCAGAAGAAGCGTCAGTTCCGCGCTCTGTGGATCGCTCGTATCAACGCCGGTGCCCGCACCAACGGTCTGTCTTACAGCCGTCTGATTGCTGGCCTGAAAAAGGCGTCGATCGAAATCGACCGCAAGGTTCTGGCCGACCTGGCAGTGAACGAAAAAGCGGCGTTTGCTGCGATTGTCGAGAAAGCTAAAGCCGTTCTGGCTTAAGTACCCGCGACAATCATCCACCGGCACACCGTGCCGGCGGGTGTAAAACGTCATCGATAGGGGAAGAGCCTTCAAAGCTCTTCCCCTATTTTCGTATCTGGAGTCTGTACATGGAAAACCTGGACGCGCTGGTCTCCCAAGCCCTTGAGGCCGTGGAGCGCGCTGAAGACATCAATGCCCTGGAACAGATCCGGGTCCAATTTCTCGGCAAGAAGGGCGAACTGACCCAGGTGATGAAGACCCTGGGCAACTTACCCGCCGAAGAGCGCCCCAAGGTCGGAGCGCTGATCAACGACGCCAAGGAACGCGTCACCGACGTGCTCAACGCTCGTAAGGCTGCCTTCGAAGAAGCTGAGCTGAACGCTCGCCTGGCCGCCGAATGCGTTGACGTCACGCTGCCAGGTCGTGGCCAGACCACCGGTGGCCTGCACCCGATCACCCGCACCCTTGAGCGCATCGAACAGTTCTTCACTCATATTGGCTACGGCATCGCCGAAGGTCCTGAGGTCGAAGACGACTACCATAACTTCGAAGCGCTCAACATCCCCGGCCACCATCCGGCCCGGGCGATGCACGACACGTTTTATTTCAATGCCAACATGTTGCTGCGTACCCACACCTCGCCGGTGCAGGTGCGCACCATGGAAAGCAGCCAACCGCCGATCCGCATCGTCTGTCCAGGCCGGGTTTATCGCTGCGACTCTGATATCACCCATTCGCCGATGTTCCACCAGATCGAAGGCCTGCTGGTCGACCGAGACATCAACTTCGCCGACCTCAAGGGCACCATCGAGGAATTCCTGCGGGTGTTCTTCGAGAAAGAACTGGCGGTGCGTTTCCGTCCCTCGTTCTTCCCCTTCACCGAGCCGTCCGCCGAAGTCGACATGGAGTGCGTGATGTGCTCCGGCAAAGGCTGCCGTGTGTGCAAGCAGACCGGCTGGCTGGAAGTGATGGGCTGCGGCATGGTCCACCCGAACGTGCTGCGCATGTCCGGAATCGATCCCGAAGAATTCTCCGGCTTCGCCTTCGGCATGGGTGTCGAACGCCTGGCCATGCTGCGTTATGGCGTCAATGACTTGCGTCTGTTCTTCGACAACGACCTGCGGTTCCTGGCGCAATTCCGCTAGGCCACACCTCGACGCAATCTTCAGGAGAACAGCATGAAATTCAGTGAACAGTGGCTGCGCGGTTGGGTCAACCCGCATGTCTCCCGTGACGAACTGGTCGCCCGCCTGTCCATGGCCGGCCTGGAAGTCGACAGTGTTACGCCGGCGGCTGGCCAGTTCAGCGGTATCGTGGTGGGTGAGATTCTCGCCACCGAACAGCATCCGGACGCCGATAAGCTGCGTGTGTGCCAGGTCAGCAACGGTCAGGAGACTTTCCAGGTTGTCTGCGGCGCGCCCAACGCTCGCCCCGGCATCAAGATCCCCTTCGCCATGATTGGCGCCGAACTGCCGGGCGACTTCAAGATCAAGAAGGCCAAGCTGCGCGGCGTCGAGTCGTTCGGTATGCTCTGCTCGGCCGCTGAACTGCAGATCAGCGAAGAAAACGACGGTTTGCTGGAGCTGGCTGCCGATGCGCCGGTGGGCGAAGACATCCGCCAGTACCTCAACCTGGATGACGCCAGTATCGAGATTGGCCTGACCCCCAACCGTGGCGATTGCCTGTCGGTGGCGGGGTTGGCGCGCGACGTCAGCGCCCTGTACGACGTCCCGGTCACCCGCCCAGTGGTACCTGCCGTGGCGGCAGTCCATGACGAAGTACGCCCGGTCGAAGTCAGCGCCCCTACCGCGTGTCCGCGTTATCTGGGGCGCGTCATCCGTAACGTCGACTTGAGCAAACCCACCCCCTTGTGGATGGTCGAGCGCCTGCGTCGCAGTGATGTGCGCAGCATCGACGCCGCCGTCGACATCACCAACTACGTCATGCTCGAGCTCGGCCAGCCCATGCACGCCTTCGATCTCGCCGAGATCGATGGTGGCATCCACGTGCGCATGGCCGAGGAGGGCGAGAAGCTGGTGCTGCTCGACGGTCAGGAGGTTGCGCTGCGTAGCGACACGCTGGTCATCGCCGACCACTCGCGCGCCCTGGCCATCGCGGGCGTCATGGGCGGCGAGCACAGTGGCGTCAATACTGAAAAAACCCGCGATCTATTTCTGGAAAGCGCGTTCTTCGAGCCGGTGTCCGTCGCTGGCAAGGCGCGCTCCTACGGCCTGCACACCGATGCCTCGCACCGTTTCGAGCGTGGAGTCGATTCGCAACTGGCCCGCGAAGCCATGGAGCGTGCTACGGGCTTGGTGTTGGAGATCGTAGGCGGTGAGGCCGGCCCGATTGTCGAAACCGTGAGCGAGCAACACCTGCCCAAGGTCGCGCCGGTCACCCTGCGCGCTGAGCGCCTCAGCCAGATGCTCGGCATGGACATGGATCCTGCCCAGGTCGAGCAGTTGCTCAATGCCTTGGAGCTGAAAACTCAGTCCAATGGGGAAGGGGTGTGGACTGTCCAGATCCCGAGTCATCGTTTCGACATTAGCCTTGAAGTCGATTTGATCGAAGAGCTGGCGCGTCTGTACGGTTACAACAACCTGCCAGTGCGCTATCCACAAGCTCGCCTGGCACCCAAGGCTCGTTCGGAGGCCCGCGGCGAGCTGCCGATTCTGCGTCGTCTGTTGGTGGCCCGCGGCTACCAAGAAGCGATCACCTACAGCTTCATCGATCCCAAGTTGTTCGAGCTGTTCACGCCAGGTGTCGAACCGCTGCTGTTGGCCAACCCGATTTCCAGCGACATGGCCGCCATGCGCGCCTCGCTGTGGCCGGGTCTGATCAAGGCGCTGCAGCATAACCTCAACCGCCAGCAAGATCGCGTGCGTCTGTTCGAAAGCGGCCTGCGCTTCGTCGGACAACTGGGCGACCTCAAACAGCAACCGATGATTGCCGGCGTGATGACTGGAAGTCGCCTGCCAGAAGGCTGGGCCAACGGCCGTGATGGCGTCGATTTCTTCGATGTCAAGGCCGACGTCGAGGCTCTGTTGGGCTACTCGGGTGCGCTGTCCGACTTCACCTTCAGCGCAGGCAACCATCCGGCCCTGCACCCTGGTCAGACCGCCCGTATCGAGCGTGACGGCAAGGAAGTGGGCTATGTGGGCGCCATCCATCCGGAACTGGCCAGGACGCTGGGTCTGGAGCGTCCGGTGTTCGTCTTCGAGTTAGTGCTGGGCGATGTGGTCGAAGGCCGCTTGCCGAAGTTCAGCGAGCTGTCCAAGTTCCCTGAAACCCGTCGCGACCTGGCATTGATTGCAGGCCGAGAGGTTGCTTCGAGTGCGGTGCTTGAATTGATTCGTGACAATGCAGGCGAATGGCTCACAGACCTCAGGCTGTTTGATGTCTACCAGGGTAAAGGCATTGATCCTGATAGAAAAAGCCTGGCGGTCGGCTTGACCTGGCAGCATCCATCGCGCACTCTTAACGACGATGAGGTGAACGCCAGCTTGCAGAATATCCTCACCTCGCTCGAACACAGGTTGAACACCACGTTAAGGAAATAACGGCATGGGTGCTCTGACGAAAGCTGAGATGGCCGAAAGGCTGTACGAGGAGCTGGGGCTGAACAAGCGCGAGGCCAAGGAGCTGGTCGAGCTTTTTTTCGAAGAAATTCGTCATGCGCTTGAAGAGAACGAGCAGGTCAAGTTGTCCGGTTTCGGTAACTTCGACCTTCGCGACAAACGCCAGCGGCCGGGCCGCAACCCCAAAACCGGGGAAGAGATCCCGATCACCGCTCGCCGTGTCGTCACCTTTCGTCCAGGGCAGAAACTGAAAGCCCGGGTTGAGGCCTATGCTGGAACCAAGTCATAACGACGAGCTGCCCCCCATTCCGGGGAAACGCTACTTCACCATTGGTGAGGTGAGCGAGCTCTGTGCGGTAAAGCCGCACGTGCTCCGTTATTGGGAACAAGAGTTCCCGCAGCTCAATCCGGTCAAGCGTCGCGGTAATAGGCGGTATTATCAGCGTCAGGACGTTTTGATGATTCGGCAAATCCGCGCCTTGCTGTATGACCAAGGCTTCACCATTGGCGGGGCGCGCTTGCGGCTGTCCAGTGATGAGGCTAAGGATGATACGACCCAGTACAAGCAGCTGATTCGGCAGATGATTGTCGAGTTGGAGGATGTGCTGGTGGTGCTGAAGAAGTGATCTGTCGACTGAGCGATGGAAAATTTTTGAAAAAAAGCTTCCATTATTCAAAAGGTTAGGTTAAATTCTTCACCGTTCTCAGCGGTATAGAGAATGATGTCGGGGCGTAGCGCAGCCCGGTAGCGCACTTGCATGGGGTGCAAGGGGTCGAGTGTTCGAATCACTCCGTCCCGACCAAAATACTCCAAGAAATCCAGTCACTTAGCGGTGGCTGGATTTTTTTATGCCTGAGGCCATAGTGACTTTTCGAGTGACTTCGCCATTTTCTCATCCGATCCTCCTCTTCAGAATGGTCAGCACGGGTCCGCGCGAGTCGGTGGCCGACACCTTGTTTGCTGCCTCAATCAACTGACCAATCTCTGCGCCTGAGTAGTGGCTCGTCACGCTGCCGTTCTTGTGGCCCAGCAGCGATTTGCGATCATCTTCTGAAACTCCGGCTGCCTTCAAGCGCCGTCCGAAGGTATGCTTCAGGTCGTGAATCCTGATTGAAGCGAACCCAGGGTGTGCCGGCCGCAAATGCTGCTCCTGCCAGAGCTTTGCCGCGCGCACCCGCGCTTTCTTCCAGGCCGAGTCATTCATCCTGTGCATTGCCGTGCCGTTGTAGGGGAACACCCATTCCCGTGACTGGCCGCGCTGCTTTTCGATGATTGACCTGGCCACGCTGTTCAGCACGACCAGGCGCTCGTCCCTGTTCTTCACTCCCGAGTTCGCGTGCCGCCCACCGAACTCGGCGGGTATCAAGAAAACGCTGGTGTCGAGCTCGGGCACCGAAATCTCCCAATCCCACCTCAACTTGCAGACCTCCTGCTCCCGGCACCCTGTGTTCACTTTGAACAGGGCCATCCGCTGCAGGTGGTCGGGCAACTCCCCGAAGAGAACCGATTGCTCCTCCCATGACATGGGGTAGGGCTTCCGGCTCGCCTTCTTCTCCTCGAGCTTGGTGAGCAGCGGCACGCTGTCCAGCCACGGTCTGCGCTTCTCGTCCCGCCACTTCCTGCAGGCCAGTGACAGCACGCGAATCGCTCGCTCGATCGCTATGTTGACCGTCCTGTTGCTCACTCCTTTCTTCACCTTCCCATCTGGCAGCACCACGTCCGCCTTCCGGTCCCGGATGAATGGCGCCAGCGCTTCGTCATCTATATGCGTCAGCCGCGATGCAGCAGGATCATTGCGCGGGCGTTCTCCAGGGCGGCGATGTGCTCTTCCATCGCACCCATTTGCCCATTTGCGTCAGGAGTGGTTACTGCGACCAAGTGCTGGAGTGCGGCAACCAGGTCACCGCGCTGCTGGCCCTCAGCCCGTCCGATATCCCAGAAGCGCTGCCCCCAGTGACCTTCGGGTGGTGGGTTGTTGTTCTGCTTTCCGCTCGCCATGGCGCCGACGGCTACATCGCAGATGCCTCGCTTGTAGGCGTTGTCGCCGTACAGGCTCAGCCCGCCGCGCCGGCGCAGGGTGTTCAAGACTTCATCCGCTTCCACGGCCGGGCCTTTCAGCAGGATGTCCTGCTCAGGCTCGCCCGGGGTGTAGATGATCAGTGCCAGCTTGGCTTCAGATTTCAGGTGCTCGCTGATGGTCACCAGCGCATCGTTGGCGACTTCGTGGAATCGTTGAATTGCGGACATAGGAAATCCTCGCCCGCGCGCATCGGCGGGCTTGAGTAGTGAGAGGAGGGCTTAAGCGTTCGGGTAGAGGGGAGAGGGGTTACGCGGGGTGGGGTTACTGCTTGAGCGCCAGGCCCTTCACGACCTCGCTGTAGATAAACTTGATCTGGTCCCACGGGATCGGATGGCACTGGTCATATTCACCATCGCCATCGCAGACGGTACACCCTTCGGCTGGCTCTTCGAGCTCTGCACACTCGGGGCATTCGTGGGTGCAGGCGCCGCCCTCGCCGGGCAGGCGTTATCGTTGAATAGGGGAAGGCGCTGGAGGGCAGCGCGGGGTTAGACGGCCGGTTCAGCGTCGGGCGCAGGCTTGGGCTGATAGACCAGTGTCCCGTCGAGGATGGCGGCCTTGATCGCTTCAAACTTTCAGGCGTAATACTGGGATTCGACGTAGATGCGCAGCTCTGGGTAGTCGTGCTGCTTGCGGCGGATGAATGCCTCCGCCGCTTCCTTGGTGAAGTGGCTGTTCACGATTTCCCAGCGCTTGTTCCATCCAGTGACGGTATGGTCGTCGAGTTCGCCCAGGAACTCCCACTGATCGTCAGTATCCAGTTCAAGGAAATTGCACTCATACCGATCGCGCACGGTGAGATTGATTTCGTGCTGCTCCTCCTCGTCGAGATCTGCCCAGTATTTCTCAGGGCTGAACCAGGTGCTGCCATCCAGGCAAACTGCTGTGCCTTCGGCGTAGTCAGGTTCGAAGCCATAGTCGATCCGCTTCTGCTGTACGGTGAAAAAGGCGCATGCCGTGTGATGCCACTTCACGCCCTGCCCATTGCAGTGATGGCGCAGGCGGATCAAGAAGTCCGCCCAGGTCTCGGCGGTCATTGGGTGCCCGGTTGCTAGGCTTGGGCCGGCTTCATTGTTGCTCATGGCTTTCTCCATGCATGCGCCGCCCTCCGTGGCCGGATGCGGCATGAGTGAGATGGTAAAAGTGGGCAGCGCCTGTGTTAACTTAGCGACACATTGAGTCAGCCGGAATTATTGAAGTGCTCACAGTATTTCCCGAGTTTTTGTTAGAAAGAATTTCACTGAGAAAGATACTTCCTTCACACATAAACGATGTGTACAAGGCGCTTTCCAACCCCCAAGTGATCGCCCACTATGGCGTTTCATATTCGAGCCTTGCCGAGACTGAAGAGCAAATGCGGTGGTTTGAGCGAATCGTCAAAGAAAGGTCTGGAATATGGTGGGGAATATCACTAATTAACAATGAATCATTGATAGGGGCTTGCGGCTTCAACAATGTTTGCCACGACCACCGAAAAGCAGAGATAGGGTACTGGTTGATGCCTGAGTACTGGGGTCGAGGTCTACTATCTGAGGCACTGCCGTCAATGATTGACTACGGGTTCAGCACCATGGGCTTGCACCGTATTCATGCAGATGTTGAGCCGGAGAACGAGCCCAGTTGCGCTCTCTTGAAGAAGTTTGGATTCATGCTTGAAGGCACTTTACGCGATGTGGAATGTAAAGGTGGGAGATTTTTAAGCCTCCACCAGTACAGTTTGCTATCTACGGACCCTGTACAGCGGTTAGATGCTACTCACAGCAATTAATTTTTGACAGCTGAGATATCGCTGATCAGCTAAGGTGAATGTTGAATCCTGGGGTCTTTCAATCCGGTTATGTTTTAGGGGTGATATGAAAGCAATTGATGTCCTCATTGATGAGGTGGCTAGAGATAAACGGTGCAAAATATTTCCAGTCAAAAATGAACTGCCGCCTTTGCCATCTTCTAATTTGGCTTATCCAAGTGATTTGATTGATTTTTATAATCTCTGTGGTGGGGCTATTTTGTTTGAGGCTGGAAAGGATAATTTTTCTTTTGAAATCTTATCTCCGGATGATCTTGTGCAGATGAATGTTGTTGTGTTGGGTGATGAGTGTTTATTTGATATCTCGTCAACGTGGTACGCAATATGTCGGACTGATAGTGGTGACTATATTTCCATAGACCTTTCAAGGGAGAGAAATGGTCGATGTTATGATAGTAACCATGAAGTTCATGGTGTGCCGGGGAGCTGCCCAATAGTTTCGCTTAGCTTTGAAGAGCTTTTGAATAAGCTGTATCGTACAAATGGAAAAGATATTTTCTGGAAAAGTACAAATTATGGCGATGCCTATGGGTGAACCGATAACCGGGGACAGTGGTTTCCGAGATGTTTTTAAGTAATGAACGTTGTTGGGTATCGTGTCAGTCAGGGGGCAGCTTGCGGGTACACGGCGCAACGGACCACGCTCTTTGCCCTGTCGAATCTGTGGATGGTGCAGCAGGCAATTATTACCTGCTGCGGGAGAGGTGGGCCCGTGAGGGCAGAAAACCAAGGCTGTGCCTTGATTTTCCAATAAACAACGGCTGAAAGTCGGGATTTTCGGCATCCTCAAGCCGTCCATTTTCGGCTGATGAGCAACTTGTTCGGAGTTTCCCTAAATATCCTCTATTGCTTCCATGATTGTACTAATAAAGAAATCCTCAAAACTTTGGAAAGCAATTTTTTTCTCCCCATCCCGCTTAAACGATAATTCCGTCTCCACTATTACAGCCTCGCCACGCTCGCCAACAATAGAGGTATCTATTGAAAATATTGGTCCATAGCCGGAAGCCTTTATGATAACCATTTTTTCATCGGCATCGCCATCTGCCCTAGCTCTTTTCGTCGCAAATGCAACATTTGGAATAGCTGCTACATTTACACCGCCTTTAGTTATCCCGTAATATATTTCCCCTGCGAAAGATAACGTTCCATATTTCTTCAGAAACAATATGTATGAGCTAGGAAATTTTACTCCTAAAAATTTTTCATATTCTTTGATGGTTTGGTCATCGGCAGCTCCTGCATAGGCAGGATCCTCAGCGATAGCATTAATTTTTATAGCTATTTCATCAATGTATGTCATTTCGATTTCCTAGAAAATTCAGCGCGCAAGTCTTCCGGTAAGTTATATTCCAAGTGTTAAAAGAAGTTCGAATGGGATCGTGTCCCGAGAAGTGGTGTAACTGAACCAACCGAAGGCGCCCTGTGGGCGAAAGAGAGTGGTCATCGTGGTTCTTGGCTAACGTTGAGTTTGCGAAGACCTAACACTCACCAGGAAAACCACGATGACCAAGCCCACTATCGCACTGACCGAGTTGGTTGAGAAAGGGGCAGACGCTGATCTGCTCAAGCAAATGATCCAGGTCGTTGCCCAACGCATGATGGAATTCGATGTCGAAAGCCTGTGCGGCGCCGGCTTCGACGTTAAAAGCCCTGACCGGATCAACAGCCGCAACGGCTACCGGGATCGCCTCTGGCAAACCCGCGCTGGCGATGTCGATCTGAAGATCCCGAAACTGCGTCAGGGCAGCTATTTCCCCGGCTTTCTTGAGCCTCGTCGTACTGCCGAGAAGGCCATGGCGGCGGTGATCCAGGAGGCCTATATCCAAGGCGTTTCAACACGTTCGGTGGACGAGCTGGTCAAGGCCATGGGCATGACCGGCATTTCCAAGAGCCAGGTGTCACGGCTGGCTGGCGAGATCGATGAACGCGTCCACGCCTTCCTTGATCGCCCTCTGGAAGGCGACTGGCCTTACCTGTGGATTTACGCCACGTACGTCACTAATTGCCGTGGCCGTGGCCGTGAACACGGATGTTGGCCGCGAAGTCTTGGGCATGCGGGTTGGGCCGTCGGAGGCCGAGCCGTTCTGGACGGACTTCCTGCGAAGCCTTATGCGGCGGGGCCTGCGTGGCGTGAAGTTGGTCATCTCCGATGCCCACGAGGGTTTGAAGGCTGCGGTTTCCAAGGTCTTCAACGCGACCTGGCAGCGCTGCCGCGTGCATTTCATGCGCAACGCCATGGCCCATGTCGGCAAGGGCCAGCGCACCATGGTAGCGGCACTTCTGCGCACGGTTTTCGCCCAGGATAGCCGCGCTGAATGCCACCAACAGTGGCGCTTGGTTGCAGACCAACTGCGCGAAAAGTACCCCAAGATCGCAACACTCATGGACGGGTGCGAGGACGAGGTGCTGGCGCACATGGCGTTTCCCAAAGCGCATCGACAGCAACTGCACAGTACCAATCCACTGGGGCGGCTCAACGCAGAGATCAAGCGCCGCACCGACGTCGTGGGCATCTTCCCCAACGATCCTGCGATCACAAGGCTGGTAGGGGCGATGCTGCTGGAGCAGAACGACGAGTGGTGCCTGCAACGGCGATATATGCAGTTGGAGGCCTTTGAATCCGTCAGCCATAATCCACAGGCCAAGCTGTCGGCCGTGATCAACTAAACGGCAAACTCAGTGGCCAGCGCCATGATGAGTTACACCACTTCCTGGGACACGATCCACGGCAAGACGGCTGGTGGGAGAAGGTCGAGAATCCAAGTCTGTACGAACAGCACTTCGGCATCGCGCTGCTCGCCGGCGGCGTCATTCAAATGCTCAGCCCCCAGGCCAAGGGCCTGTCGCAAAGCGGCTCGCCGGAGAATCTGCCGTCGTATGCCTTCGGCTCAGCCAAGAACACCACCGCCAGCGGCAATCCCGTCCCGATCTGCATCGGCAAGCGCCGGTGGGGTGGGGCGATCATCTCGGCGTCGGTCTATGCCGAGGATAAGCGTCGTGATCTGGCCAAAGCGCTCAAGCCGATCTATCAGGCCATCAACGCCGAGGCGGCTGAGCAGGCACTGGATGCCTTTGAAAACGGCCCTTGGGGCAAACAGTACCCAACGGTAGTTGCGGCATGGAGAGGAGCCTGGGATCGAGTGATTCCATTCTTTGTCTTCCCGTCAGGCATTCGAAAAGTGATCTATACGACCAACGCGATCGAAAGCATCAATGCCCGGCTACGCAAGATCATCAAAACGCGCGGTCACTTCCCAACGGATGAGGCCGCCACCAAGCTGATCTGGCTGGGGCTGCGGAACATCACGGCAAACTGGGGCTCAGCGGCCCATGATTGGAAAAATGCGATGAATCAATTCGCGATTCTGTACGGAGATCGATTTATCAGGCCGACCTGGTAAAAGCATGGCCAGCCTGACGGCAGGCCGTTATCGGCCCGCACACAAAAAATCGGACACTCTCGCCACGCATGGGGTGCAAGGGGTCAAGTGTTCGAATCACTCCGTCCCGACCAAAATACTCCAAGAAATCCAGTCACTTAGCGGTGACTGGATTTTTTTATGGGCGGTCGTGCGCAAAATCCGCGCACAACCTGCGCAATCTTTTCAAGCATTGTCACCCATATCGAAGTCCGCTTCGACCTCAGACCAGACCACATCCTCGTGCCTATCGTGGAAGCTCTTGATCATGTTCTCCGTGATGTGCCCGGCTATTGTCTCGCCATCTTCCCGATCCGTTTTTGAGGTGGATCGATAGTGCTCGCACCCCGTGGGAGCGCGGCATGTGTACCTCAGTCGGGAGCGAATGCCTACTGCGGAGCAGATGGACCTGTAGCAAACACGACAGCTCCCTTGACGCCCTCCGAACCTTGTCTATGGTCAGATGACATATCCCTATTTCTCAACACCCGTAAGGAGTAGTACCTATGTTCAAACGGACCTTGACCCTCACCGCTGTCGCTTTCAGCGCGCTCATGGCCACCTCGCTCGTTCATGCCGAAGGCGATGTCGCCAAAGATGTTAGAGACGGCGTCCGTGACGTTGACCGTGGTGTCGATCACGATGCCAAAGAAATCGACAAGGGCGTCAAGCATGACGACAAGGAGATCGACAAAGGTTTGAAGCACGACGACAAAGAGCGCCACAAAGAAGACAAGCACCTCGACAAAGAAGCCAAAAAGCATCTCTGATCTTACCGCTTAGTCGATCAAGGAAAACTGCCTTATGAAGAAGACCTTAGCACTGTTGTTCTGCGCAGTTCTGCTTCCTGGTGTCGCAATGGCCAAAGAGGATCGTCACAAGTGCGAGTCTGCTTTGGACAAACTGAAAGATGCCACTGAAGCTACCTTCACAGGTAATGGCCATCATGAGCACCAGCAGGCAAAAGAGGCTCACAAGTCTGGTGATTACAAGAAATGTGCTGACCAGGCAGAGAAAGCCCTGTCTCATCAGAAGCCGGGCTGACCGTCAGATTTGATCATTGATCCCTATGTTGCAAGAGGGCTGCATTGCAGCCCTTTTCATTGGTTCGCTTTTTGATACCTACGGCTCGGTCTGCATTTTTGAGCGCTGTGCGTGCCCTACGCGGATGAAGGTACGTTCATCTTATCCACGACTCCAAGCCCACAACGACTTCAGCCAGAGTCCCCATCCATCAGCCGCTCCAGCTCATCGTCGCTCGTCAATCAGCTCCGTTTTCGATCCTGCCAAACGCACCCCAGATTAAACCCCGTTTACCTACCTTTTTTCGTGTCTGCCTTCGGCTACAGTCAGCTTGCAAGACCCAAGAACATACCCCCTCGAAGGAAGTGCTGACATGATCAAGAAAACGGTTGCTGCGATTGCGATTGCCCTGACCACCCTCATGACGGTGTCCATGGCACAGGCGGAAGGCGAGGTGGCAAAGGGTGTCCGGCATGATGTCCGCGAAGTGGACAAGGGTGCTAAACATGACGGAAAGGAAATCGACAAGGGCGCTCATCACCTGAACAAAGAACGCCACAAAGAAGGCAAGCACATCGACAAGACGGTGAAGAAAGACCTGTGAGGCGTCGATAACCTTTAGCGACTCAATGCCATAGAGGGCCGCGATGCGGCCCTCTTTCTTTTTCTGCGAAAGACGGTCTCCAAGAAACAGTCGTCAAGACGTCTACCGCTTCTCAAACTGCGCGAAGATCCACATCCCAAACAGCATCGCCGTCACGAACAGCAGCACCTGCCAACGTCCCGTTGCCAGCAGCGCTACAGCCGGTCCAGGGCAGAGCCCGGCCAATCCCCAGCCCACGCCGAACAGCAGGCTGCCGCCCACCAGGCGGGCATCCAGCGTGCGTTTGCTGGGCAATTGGATGGGTGCGCCGAGCAGCGAGTGCGTGCGTTTACGCGCCCAGTTCAGAGGGATTGCAGCTACAACGATGGCGCCGGCCATCACCAACGCCAGGGACGGGTCCCAGGTGCCGGTCACATCGAGAAACGCCAGTACCTTGGCAGGGTTGGCCATACCGGCGAGCAGCAGGCCGAAGCCGAAGATCAGCCCAGCGAGGAGCGCGGTTAATCTGCGCATCTTCAAACCCCCAGCGCGTGGCGCATGAGGTAGACCGTGGCAAAGCCAGCAGCCATGAAGCACAGGGTGGCCAGCAGCGAGCGAGGCGAGAGGCGAGAAATACCGCACACACCATGGCCGCTGGTGCAGCCCGCGCCGTAGCGCGTGCCGATGCCGACCAGCAGGCCGGCGATGGCCAAAATCGGCCAATTGGCGTGGATGTCGATCTCAGGCAGCACAGTGAACAGTCCCCACAGCAGTGGTGCCAACAGCAGACCGAGCAGGAACAGGGCTTTTTCGCTCCAGCCCTCGCTGCCGCGCTGCAGTACGCTGCCGAGCAGGCCGCTGATGCCAGCGATACGGCCGTTGGCGACGATGAACAGGCTGGCGGACAGGCCGATCAGCGCGCCGCCGGCCAGTGACGCCCATGGCGTGAAATTGCTCCAGTCGATAGTCATGCGGCCTCTCCTGTGGAGACGGTTGTGTCGGAGTCTGGCGGGCGATGATAGCAAAATGGCTGTCTGGACAGCGTCGCCGCGGGCCTGGAAAATCTGACGTTTCAGTTGCGGACCAGGGCCGGTCATGAACTCTTCCTACGGCGTACGATTGCTCCCGCTGGTTCTCGTTGTTACCTCGCTCGCTGCTTGCGTACCTTGGCAGCGCGAACGGCCAGCCTACGCGGACCTGTGCCAGTCCGCGTTCGAGTTCAAAGCAGTCGGCCCCAAAGGCGAAACCACGCTTCACCTGGAAACCTACCTCTACGATCATGCTGCGCGCTGGAGCGACCAGCCGTTCCAGCAGGTGCTGCATGTGCAGTATCCCGGCGAGCAATACAAGCGAGCGGAGTTCTACGTGCAATTGATCGCCTACAACGAGGACCGGCGCCGGCCCACGTCTACCTCCAGTCGCGGTGAAGCACCGATTCCGATGCTGTACGACAGCCGACAGGCGTACATCACTTTCGAGGACGGCTCACAGCTCAAAGCGCGGCCTGAAGTGTACGTGGGGAGCAACGAGACCTACGACTATCCATGGAAAGACGAGCGCGACGCTCGGCCTTCGCCGTACGACATCAACAGTGATGAAGTGCACCGGCTGATTCCAAAGATCACCAACAACACACGTTATGGCTCGACGTACGTGATTTTTCCGACGGATAAGTTCGCACCGGACTCGAAATGGACTATTCATCTGGGTGAGCTGCAGGTTCAGGGGCGCAGGATCGAGATCCCGCCGCTGGAGCTTTGTCATCATCCGGTCAAGCGCTGGATCGGTATCGAGCCTTTGATGCGGCCCTGATCATAAGGGCCGGCGCTCTATTTGCTTGCGACCCGTATCCTTGGCCAGTAGCCTCGACGCTTCCTTGCATCTGCGTCGAGGATGCTGCGGCCAGCCGCGACGCTCGGTAACCGGGCGATGTTGATCGGATTGAACGTTTCAGCTCGCGATTGCGTCGGTACTTCCAAGTGTCTTTCAACGGAGGTACCCCATGAAGTATCGAGCACTCGGCAACACTGGCCTGTTGGTATCCGAGCTGGTGGTGGGCACGGTCCCATTCGGTGGGCGTGGCGCATTCGAGAAAACCGGCAGTGTGGACGTTGATCTGGCTCGACGTCAGTTCGACCTGGCGTTCGAGGCGGGAGTCAACCTGGTCGACACCGCTGACTTGTACTCCCACGGTTTGGCTGAGGAAATCGTCGGCAAAGCACTGGGTGCCAAACGTCAGTCGATCATTCTCGCCAGCAAGGCGCGCAGCCCGATGGGGGATAACCCCAACGACAGCGGTGCTTCGCGTTATCACCTGATTCGCGCCTGCGAGGCCAGCCTCAAGCGCCTGGGCACTGACCATATCGACCTGTACCAGATCCACAACTGGGACGGTATCACCCCGGTGGAGGAAACCCTGGCGGCGCTGGAACACTTGGTGCAGAGCGGCAAGGTCCGCTATTTCGGCACTTCCAACTATACCGCCTGGCAGATGATGAAGACCCTGGGCAGCGCGCGACTCAATGGCTGGCAACAGCCGGTATCGCAGCAAATCTATTACACCCCCGAGGCACGCGAGGCGGAGTACGAACTGCTGCCGATGGCGCTGGACCAAGGCTTGGCGACCCTCGTATGGGGGCCGCTGGGCGAGGGTCTGCTTACCGGCAAGGTGCGCCGTGGTCAGCAGACGCCGCCAGGCACACGCCAGGGTAATAACTGGCCAGAACCCTACGTGCATGACCGTGAGCGCGCCTACGACATCATCGAGACCTTGATCGAAGTTGGTCAGCGCCACGGCTGTTCGCCGGCGCGGGTGTGCCTGGCATGGCTCAAGGACCGCCCGGGCATCACCAGTGTGATCACTGCTGGCCGTTCGCTCGAGCAGTTGCAAGACAACCTGCAGGCGGTGGATCTGGTGCTGACGGCCGAGGATCTGGCACAGATCGAGCAAGCTACTCGCATTGCACCGCAGTATCCCTACTGGCATCGGATTGCAGCCGAGATGGATCGCATCGACCCGGCCGAGGCGCCGTTCATCGCACTGTATCGTGAAACCATGAAGCAGCGCGGCGAATGACAGGGTGCGAGGCGGCAGTCTGTCTGCCGCTTTTCCACGACTCGGCGGCTGTCGGCCTTCCTACTGAAACAGTGATTTCAGAAACGAGCCAGGCCCTGGCAATGTTCCAATTTCGACCTCCGCTGCATCTGCCGCCTGAGACCTCACCCCGAACACCGTGCTGTGGTCGTCTTGACTGCGGGCGAAAGCGATATAGCCATTCTCCAAAGGATGCACGTACTCGCCGGAGCGATAGCCGGGATAGTTCGGCGCTTGGTGGAAGTCGCTCTTGAGCGCGACGACCGTTACCAGCGTCTTGAAGGTCGCGCTGAAATCTTCCGTAGCGTAGCTATAGCCTGTCGAAAGGAGAACGCCGGCATACAGGGCGCCCAGGCCATGGAAGATCATCATCTGGCGGGGCGGCCCGGTCATAGGCTTGCTTCGCCACGGGTTGATCAAAAAGGCCAATTGTTGCCACACCGCCTCGAAGGGCAGGGTGACGAAGGCGACGATCATGATCATTACCGCCGCCAGTCCAAGCAGGATCCCCACCACCGCAAACCAGGCTGGCAGATAGAACAGCGCAGCCAGGAAGCCGACTGTGAGATCGAAGCTTTGGGGCGGTAGGCCCAGGCTCTCGGCCACCGCAAATCGGGCGCAGGCAGTGGCGATCAGCAGCGCCAGCAAATGCAGCAAGATGATGGGCGTTTTTGCGAAGGGCCTGTCCCAGGCGGCGTGCACCCAACGCGTCAAAGGCAGGCACCAAGCGATGAATCCGCACAGTACCAACGCACTGGTCAGGCCGGTGAGCGCAGTGAGCGAAGGAAGCCCAGTCTTCAGGTGACAGGCGAAGCCGAGCAGGTAGAGGACTATCGATGCGAGGTAGAAACGGTGGGAGACGGGGGTGTGCCGGTAGGCGTCGAGCAGTTTGGTTTTTAGCGCGTTCATGGGCAGGTCAGATTCCATTCAGTCAGTTCAGCCACGACCGCACGCCCGGGGGCGATGGATCGGTTGCGAATTTTCTGAGGTGGAAGCTGTTCCTGCAAGGTGACGCAGGCGCGCCGCGCTGTAGGCCGGTTCGCAAAAGCTGCTTGTCGCCTAGGCGACAGGACGCCGGCAGCGTAAGTGCTGTCAGCGCCACGCCGTCGTTCAACACACCGCGATATGCGAATCCGCTCGCGGCTCGGTGCCGCCGCACAGCACGCCCGTGACAGGGTCGCGCACGATGATCTGGCCGCGGCCGAAATCGGTCAGGTCATGGGCGATTTCCACTTGGTGTCCACGCCGGGCCAGGGCGAAGGCCAGATCTCGCGAGGCGCCTTGTTCGATGCCGACCTTCATCTCGCCCAGCCACTGCCAGCGCGGGGCATCCAGGGCGGCCTGGGGATTGAGGCCGAAGTCCACCAGGTTCATCACCATCTGCACATGGCCCTGGGGCTGCATGTAGCCGCCCATTACACCGAACGGACCGACCGCCACGCCGTCCTTGCTGAGAAAGCCCGGGATGATGGTGTGGAAAGTCTGCTTGCCCGGCGCCAGCGCGTTGGAGTGCCCTGGGTCGAGACTGAACTCCGAGCCGCGGTTTTGCAGGCCGATGCCGCTGTCGGGCAGCACCACGCCGGAGCCGAACCCGTGGTAGGCGCTCTGGATGAACGAGACCATGTTGCCTTCGCCGTCGGCGGTGGCGATGTACACCGTGCCGCTGGCGTGCGGATCGCCGTGCAGCGGTGCCTGGGCGCGCTCGCCGATCTCGGCGCGGCGGCGGGCGGCGTAGGCTTCGCCCAGCAACTGCTCGGTGGCCATGCGCATGTGTTCGGGGTCGGTAATGTAGTGCAGTCCGTCGGCGTAGGCCTTCTTCATGGCCTCGAGCTGGCGATGCCAGGTGAGCTGGCTGTCGCGCTGGTCGAAGGTGTAGCCCTGGAGAATGTTGAGGGTCATCAGCGCGATCAGACCCTGGCCGCTGGGCGGAATCTCCCAGACGTCATAGCCGCGGTAGTTGAGCTTGATCGGCTCGACCCATTTGGGCCGGTAGCCGGCCAGGTCGGCGGCGCTCAGGTGTCCACCGCTGGCTGCCGCATGGTCGGCCAGGCGCTGGGCCAGCGGGCCGCGGTAGAAGCTTTCGCAGCGGGTTTCGGCCAGCTCGGCCAGGCTGCGGGCCTGGGCCGGATTGCGGAACAACTGGCCTGCCTGGGGTGCCTGCCCGTCGATCAGGAAGGTGTCGAACCAGGCTTGCAGGGCCGGCTCGCGTTCCAGGCTCGCCTGGTATTCGTCCTGGGCAATGCGCCACTGATGGGCGACCACCGGCGACACCGGGAAGCCATCGCGGGCCAGGGCGATGGCCGGTTGCAGCAGGTCGGCGAAGGGCAACTTGCCGAAGCGCTCGGACAGCGCGGCCCAGGCCGAGGGGATGCCGGGCACGGTGACTGGCAGCCAGCCGTGCACGGGCATCTTGTCGTGACCGGCGGCCTTCACCGCCTCGATCGACAGCGACGCCGGGGCGCGGCCGCTGGCGTCCAGGCCGTGCAACTGGTCTTTGACCCAAACCAGCGCGAACGCGTCGCCGCCGATGGCGCAGCCGGTGGGCTCGACCACCGTGAGCGCGGCAGCGGTGGCGATGGCGGCGTCGATGGCGTTGCCGCCGGCGCGCAGCATGGCGATGCCGGCCTCGGCCGCCAGGGGCTGCGAGGTGGCGACCATGCCGTTGCGGGCGAAGACGCTTTGGCGCTGGGAGGCGTAGGGGTATTCGTGGGCGGAGAAATCAAGCATGTCGGGGACTCTTAAAAAGGGCTTTGCAGCCGTCATTGGCCAGTCTTGATCCGGGTCCATTCGCGGGTCATCACGCGCTGGATCTTCGGCGGCAGGTCGGCGGAGACGAACAGTTTCTCGATCACCGCGTCGCTGGGGTAGATGCCGGGGTTGTCGCGCACCTTGGGGTCGAGCAGGGCGGTGGCGTCGCGGTTGGGGTTGGCATAACCGACGTAGTCGCTGACCTTGGCGATCACCTCGGGGCGCAGCAGGTAGTCGATCAGCGCCAAGGCGCCCTTGGGGTTCTGCGCGTCACGCGGGATGGCGAGCATGTCGAACCACAGGTTGGCGCCCTCCTTGGGGATCGAGTAGCGGATGTCGATGGGCTTGCCGGCTTCCTTGGCGTGGCTCTGCGCCTGCATGACATCGCCCGAGTAGCCGATCGCCACGCAGATGTCGCCATTGGCCAGGTCCGTGGTGTAGCGCGAGGAGTGGAAATAGGTCACCGACGGCGCCAGTTTCTGCAACAGGGCCGAGGCCTTGCGGTAATCGTCGGGATTCTGGCTGTTGGGATCCAGGCCGAGGTAGTGCAGGGCCTGGGGAATGATCTTCACCGGCGCATCGAGGAAAGCCACACCGCACTGATGGAGCTTGGCCAGGTTTTCCGGTTTGAACACTAGGTCCCAGGAGTCCACCGGCGCATTGTCGCCGAGTACGGCCTTGACCTTGGCGACGTTGTAGCCAATGCCCACGGTGCCCCACATGTAGGGTACCGCGAAGCGGTTGCCGGGGTCGGCGGCCTCAAGGCGTTGCATCAGTCGCGGGTCCAGGTGCTTCCAGTTGGGTAACTGGCTACGGTCCAGCGGCTGGTAGATGCCGGCGTTGATCTGCTTGGTGAGGAACTGGCTGGACGGCACCACCAAGTCATAGCCGGAGTGGCCGGAGAGCAGCTTGGCTTCGAGCATCTCGTTGGTGTCGAAGACGTCGTACTGGACCTTGATGCCGCTGGCCTGATCGAACGCCTTGAGGGTGTCGGGGCCAATGTAGTCGGACCAGTTGTAGAAGCGTACCAGTGACTGGTCGGCCTGGGCGTTGACGCAGGCCAACAGGCCAAGTGCGGCGAGGGACGGCAGGGATGTGCGCATGGGTCGACCTCTACAGGACGCGGCTGAGAAATTCCCGCGTGCGCGGGTGGTGAGGGTTGCCGAACACTTGGGCCGGCGGGCCTTGCTCGATCAGCTCGCCCTGGTGCAGCACCACCACGCGGTCGGCCACTTCGCGGGCGAAGCCCATCTCGTGGGTCACGACCACCATGGTCATGCCGTCCTCGGCCAGCTCCTTCATGACCTGCAGCACTTCGCCAACGGTCTCCGGATCGAGGGCGCTGGTGGGTTCGTCGAACAGCATGGCCTGGGGCTTCATGGCCAGCGCGCGGGCGATGGCGACGCGCTGCTGCTGCCCGCCTGAAAGCTGCGCAGGGTAGTGCTCGGCCTTGTCGCTCAGACGCACCCGGGCCAGCAGCGCTCGGGCCTGCTCCAGTGCCTCGGCGCGGGGCACGCCGAGCACGCCGGTCGGGGCCTCGATGATGTTCTCCAGCACCGTCATGTGCGGGAACAGGTTGAAGCGCTGGAACACCATGCCGATGTCGCGACGGCGGCGGGCGATGTTGCTTTCCGAGTCACGTACGCGCTTGCCGTCAGGGCGCTCGCGGTAGCCCATGAGCTCGCCGTTGACGCGGATGCTGCCGCCCTGGATGTCCTCGAGCAGGTTGATGCAGCGGATGAAGGTGGTCTTGCCGGAGCCGGAAGCGCCGATCAGCACCACCACCTCGCCTTTGTGCACCTCCAAGGACACGCCCTTGAGGATCTGCAGTTCGCCGAACGACTTGTGCACGTCGTTCGCCTGGATCACCACCGGGTGATGTGTGCCGGTCATCTCAGCGCCCCCTCAGCAGTTTCATGGCCTGCAGGCCGAACATTCGTCGTGGTGCCGACGCCACGTGGCCGTCGGCGCGCCCGAAACGTTTCTCCAGCCAGCGCTGGAACAGGCCCCAGAGCGTGGTCAGTGCCAGGAAGTAGATCGCGACCACCAGATACAGCTCGAACACCCGGAAGGTCGCGGAGGTGACCATCTGTGTGCTCAGCAGCAGTTCCTGAACGCCGATCACGCTGACCAGCGTGGTGTTCTTGAGCATCACGTTGAACTCGTTGCCCAGCGGCGGCACGATCACCCGCAACGCCTGGGGCAGCACGATGCGCCGCATCAGTCGAGCAAAGGTCATGCCCAGCGAGCGTCCGGCCTCGTACTGGCCCTTGTCTACCGCGCCGATGCCGGCGCGGATGATCTCGGCCATGTAGGCGCCTTCGTTCAGGCCCAGGGCGATGATCGCTGCCTGGATGTTGCCGGGCAGCACGAACAGCCCCAGGTCCAGGTCCTGGAAGCGGAAGATGCCGCCGGCGGCCAGTGCGGTGTAGAGAAACACGATCTGCACCAGCAGTGGCGTACCGCGCATCAGCCACACGTAGCAGCGCACCGGATATTGCAGCAGCGGGTTGGACGACAGCCGCATCAGGGCTGCCAACAGGCCCAGCAGACACCCCAGGAGCATGGCGCTGACCGCGATCATGCAGGTCAGCCACAGGCCGTACAGGTAGATGTCGCTGGGTCGCAGCAGGTATTGCCAAAACACGTCCCAATTGAAATTCATCGTGGTCGCCTCAGGTCAGTCCAGCTTGTCGCCTTCGATGTGCCACTTGGCGAGCAGCGCCTGGTAGCTGCCGTCGGCCTGCATGTCCTTGATGATCTGCGTCACCGCCGCGCTCAACTGCGGGTCGTCCTTGCGAAAGCCGAAACCGGTGAGGATGCGGGCGAAGGCCGGCACGCCGGTCTCGAACAGGTCGGGGGCCATGCCCTGGTAGTAGCCTGCGGTTTCCAGGGTGGTGCCGTAGGCATCGGCCTGCTGGATACGTAGGGCTTGGAAGGCGTCGGTGTCGGAGTTGTACACCACCACCTGCATGGGCGCTTTGCCGGCCTGCTTGAGTTTTTCGTTGTGGGCTTCGAGCAGGGTGCGGATGGTGGAGCCGTTGAGCACCGCGACTTTCTTGCCGGAGAGGTCATCCAGGGTATGGATGCCCTTGGGGTTGCCCTTGCCGACCACCACGGCCTGGCTGGAATACATGTAGTTGACCATGTCGATCACTTCGCGCCGTTCGGGCTTGTCGAACAGCTGGTCGGCGAGCATGTCGCACTGCCCGGCCAGCAGCGCCGGAATCAGCCCGGAGAAGGGTGTCACCCGCCAGTCGATGGGCTTGTCGCCCAGGCGTTTGGCAATCGCCTGGCCCAGTTCCACGGTGACCCCGGCCGGTTTCTGCGCGGCGTCGAAGAAGCCCATCGGCGGCGAGTCCATGGCACCGCAGAACACCAGTTTGTCGGCGTGCTGCAGACGGTCGGGAATCTTGACCGCATCGGCATGCGCCAGGGGCGCGGCAAGGCAAAGGGCGATGAGGCACTGCGGGATCCTGCGTACGAACATGGTCAGCTCCAGAAGGTGAGGTTGCCGTGGCAGTTCAGTGGGACAGTCGAAGTGCGGGTCTCAGGTGCCCGTTGCTTCGAGGAATTCCAGCAGCGAGGGCACCGTGCCCTCGATGTGTTCGCAGAGCACCCGCTGGGCCTGGACGGCATCGCCGCTGCGCAAGGCATCGAGGATGGCGGCGTGTTCTTCGCGGGCGCTCAAGGGTTTGTCGACATGCTGCAGCCACAGGCGCAGGTGCGGCTCGATCACCGAGTACAGCGCGCTGATCTGGCGCAGCAGGCGCGGGCGCTCGGCCAGGCTGCACAGGTAGTGATGAAAGGCGCGGTGACGGCCGATCCATTCGGCGCTGTCGTCGCGGCACTCGTCCATTTCGTCGAGCAACCGCTCCAGGCGATTGAGGTGGCGTTCGTTCAGGTGCGCGACGGCGAGGCGGATGGCCAGGCCTTCGAGGGCGCTGCGCATCTCGAACACTTCACGCATTTCTTCGATGTTCAGGCCGCTGACGATGGCGCCACGGTTCGGCCGCAGGTTCACCAGGCCTTCGGCGGCCAGGCGGCGGAACGCCTCGCGCACCGGCATGCGGCTCATGCCGATGTCATTGGCGATGTCTTCGGCGATCAGCCGGTCACCGGTGCGGTAGCGGCCCTTGCAGATGGCGTCGAGCAGAAAGGCGTAGGCCTCTTCTTCGGCGGTGGCGGGCTGACGGGGGTAGGGCGAGACCAGATGCATACCGAATTCCTTGTGGATTTTTGTATCCAATTATCCATGTAGGCAGTAATGCACCGCGCGTGCCAGTTTTTGTGTTCGAAGCAAGCTCTTGAATGGCAAAGGAATGTTGAAAAGACGCGGGTGCGATTGCTGCGCTGAGTCGGAGCAGGTGTCACTTTTGTGCCCCGTCGGCGGGCGTCTGGAAACGTTCGGTAACAAAGGCGGCTTATTGCTGGCCACGCCCGTATCAACCGCTTTTTGAGAGGCGGTTCACGTCTGGAGCGTGGACAAGTCGACCGCTGAGCAATCTGCGTTGCTCTCAAGGGAACGTATCCAAGTCGCTGATTTCATACGCTCAGAATCCGCTAACCGTGCCGTAAAAACCCTGATGGTCCGCCCAACATGAACTCAATCAAGGACAGCGATACATCCCGTACTCGCTCGCCTGAGCCCGGCTTTCTGCGCGATGGCGGAACGGTCGCCACGTTGCTGCAGCAGCGGGACTGGAGCGCGTCGCCCCTGGGCGATCCTCAGGGCTGGCCGCTGGGCCTGAAAACCTTGATGGGCACCATTCTTCCTGCCCAGGCGCAAATCGTACTGTTCTGGGGGCCGCAGTACTTGGCGCTGTACAACGATGCGTACGCCCCGACCATCGGCGCCAAGCATCCGCATGCCTTGGGCCGCCCGGCCATCGAGCACTGGCGCGAGCTGTGGGACGACTTTGAGCCGCTGTTGCGCAACGTGCGCGAGACCGGCGAGACGTTTTCTGCCAAGGACCGTGCCTTTTACCTGGAACGTCACGGCGTCGGTGAGACCGTGTATTTCGATGTGTCCTATTCGGCGGTGCGCGAGGCCGATGGCAGTGTCGGCGGCGTGCTGTGCATCGTCACCGAGACCACTGAGCGGGTGCAGTTCGAGCGGCGCCAAGCGTTTCTATTGGCGCTGGGCAAGGCCTTGCCGGAGATCGCCGAGGCCGAGGCCATCGAGGTTCACGTCACACGCAGACTCGGCGAAGAGTTGCGCGCGTCACGGGTGTGGTTGGCCGAGGACCTGGGCGATGGCGAGCGCTATCGTGTCACCCGCGACTGGGTCGACGGCGTACCGTCGCAGACCGGTGAAGGCGCCTGGAGCGAGCACGGCGCACAGGTGCACGCGTATTTGCAGACCGGCCATCCGCTGTTCGGGGATCGTCTGGCCGGCGCATCGGCTGAACCTTGCGCCAGCCTGAAGGTGCCGTTGTTACGTGCGGGTGTGTTGGAGGCGATGCTGTGCGTGGATTTCGACCGTCCCCAGGTGCTCGCCGTGGACCAGTGTCGCCTGGTGGAAGAAGCCGCCCAACTGGCCTGGTCGGCGATCCTCCATGCCCGCGCCCAACAGGCGTTGCACGCCAGTTCCGCGCACCTGGAAGCCACGCTGCTGGAACTGATGACGCTCAATGCCACACTGGAGGAGCGCGTCGCCAGCATGCTGGCCGAGCGTGAGTCGGACCTCATGCAGTTGCACGAAGCGCGCAAGATGGAAACCGTCGGCCAGCTCACTGGCGGTATTGCCCATGACTTCAACAACATGCTCACGCCCATCATCGCTACGCTGGAGCTGATCGCCCGACGCCCCGACGACACCGCGCGCTCGGCGCGCCTGATCGAAGGTGCGCTGCAGGCGGCGGACCGCGCCCGCAGCCTGGTCGGCCGCCTGCTCAGCTTTGCCCGGCGCCAGACCCTCAAGCCGCAACCGGTGTCACTGGCGACGCTGGTCAGCGACATGCACGAACTGATCAGCCGTTCGCTGGGGCCGACCATCGCCATCCACATCGACATTGCCGCCGACCTGCCCGCCGCGGTGATCGATCCGCATCAATTGGAGGTGGCGCTGCTCAACCTGGTGGTCAACGCCCGTGACGCCATGGCTCAGGGCGGTCACCTGCGGATCAGCGCCGGCCTGGACAGCGCGCGCGAGGATCGTCCGGCAGGCTTGGAAGCAGGCCAGGTGATCTGGTTGGAGGTGGCCGACACCGGCTGCGGCATGAGTGAAGACGTGCTGGCCCACTGTTTCGAACCGTTCTATTCCACCAAGGGCGTCGGCAAGGGTACCGGGCTGGGACTGCCCATGGTGCAGGGGCTGTCGCTGCAGTCCGGCGGCGACTTCGCCATCCGCTCGCAACTGGGCAAGGGGACGGTAGCGACGCTGTGGTTACCAGTGAGTGCCGATTACCGGCCAAGCCGGGAAGACTACGCTCAGGAGGTGCCCAGCGCTCAAGGGCCGGTGCGGGTGCTGTTGGTGGACGACGAAGCTATCGTGCGTCAGGTGACGGCCATGCAGTTGCGCGATCTGGGCTACCAGGTCACCGAGGCCGCCAGTGCCGCCGAAGCACGGACGCTGCTGGAGCAGGGCTTGGCGCTGGAGGTGCTGGTCACCGATCAGGTGATGCCCGAGCAGACTGGGGCCGAGCTGGCCAAGCACTTACGCATGCATTTGCCCGAACTGCCTGTGCTGATCATCACCGGTTACGCCAACCTCACGCCCCGTGAACTGTGCGGGTTCGAGGTGCTGCGCAAACCCTTTCGGCGGAGCGAGCTGGCCCGTAGCCTGGCGCGGCTGGTGCCGTCGGTCTGACGCCGAGTCCGCGCGCCCTGGCGGTGCTAGCCGCCCAGGACGCTGTCGAGCAGCTGACACACCTGTTCGGCCGAGTAAGGTTTGGCCAGGAAGGGAAAGCCTTGATGGCCGCCTTCAGCGATGGCATCGCTGTATCCGGAAGCCAGGATCACTGGCAGGTGCGGTTGGCTGCGACGCAGTTGGCGGGCCAGGGCCAAGCCGCCCATGCCAGGCATCACCACATCTGAGAACACCACGTCGAAGGGGTCTTCGGTCATGTGCATCTGCGCCAGGGCATCTTCGGCCGAGGTGGCCCAACTGACTTGGTAGCCGTGGTCCTTGAGAATCTGCGCGGTGAAGCTGCCCAGGTCGCGGTTGTCTTCCACCACCAGTATTCGCCGTGGCCCGTGCTCCACGGTGACCGGCGAGCTGGGCTCGGGGGCGGCGTGGGCGTCGGTGGCGCGTTCCTGCGGCAGATAAAGGGTAAAGGTGGTGCCCTGGCCGGGCACGCTGGTGACCTGCACGTCGCCGCCGGATTGCTTGACGAAACCGAACACCTGCGACAGGCCCAGGCCCGTGCCCTGGCCGGACGCCTTGGTGGTGAAGAACGGGTCGAAAATACGTTCGAGCAGGTCCTGGGCGATGCCCACGCCGTTGTCGATCACCGAGATCGCGGCGAAGGTTCCACTCAGGCCCGGTTGCCCATGCAGCGTCGGCACCACCTGGTCCGGCTGCAGGCGCAGGCGCAGCACGCCTTCACCATTCATGGCATCGCGGCCGTTGATCATCAGGTTGATCACAGCCGTCTCCAGTTGGGCGAGGTCGGCACGGATATGGCACGGCTGGTCCGGCAGTTCCAGGTTGACCTGGATGCGTGCGCCGGTCGCGGTATCGAGCATTTCGGCCATGGCCTCGAGCCGTGGCCCGGCTTCGAATACCTGCGGGCTGAGGGCCTGGCGCCGGGCGAAGGCCAGCAACTGGCCGGTGAGCTTGGCGCCGCGATCGACGGTGTCGGCCACGGTTTTGAGATAGCGCTGACGGCGGCTGTCGTCCAGGTCCGGACGCTGCAGGAAGTGCAGGGAAGAGCGGATGATGGTCAGCAGGTTGTTGAAGTCGTGGGCCACGCCGCCGGTGAGCTGGCCGATGGCTTCGAGTTTCTGGGTCTGGCGCAGCAGCGCTTCGGTGTGCAGCAACTGTTCGGTGCGTTCCTCCACCCGCTGTTCCAGCGTGGCGTTGAGCACCTCTAGCGCCTGTAGCGTCTCGCGCGCCTCGGTGCTGGCCTGCACGCGCTGGATGTGTGCCCAGGAGCGCTCGGTCACTTCGCTGATCAGCGCGTACTCGTAGCCGGTCCACAGCCGGGGCTGCTGGTCGTTGATGGCCATCAGGGCCGTCAGGCGCCCGTCCTTGACCAGCGGCCTGCAGATCGTCGCGCTGACGCCCATGCCGGCGAAAGCCACGGCCTCGGCGGGATCAAGTTCGGCGTCGCGGTCGTTGATCACCAGCGCATCACCGGCGCGCAGGCGCTGCTGGGCCAACTGCCCGAAGTCGGCCAGCCGGTACTGGCCAAGCAATTGCGGTAACCCAGGGGCGACCCAGTCGCCGCAGACGGTGAAGCCATCCTGGTCCGGGGCCATGAGCGCGTAGGCGCAACTGGACAGGTTCAGATGCTCGCTCAGTCGAGCCGTGGTGATGGCCAGAATGCACTCCGGCTCGGTGACGTTGGCCACGGCGCGGCCAAGGTCGTCGAGAAATTTCAGACGCTGGTTGGCCACCACGTTGGCGGTGGTTTCGTTGACCGTGTCGAGCATGCCGACCACGCGACCGTGCTGGTCACGGATCGGGCTGTAGCAGAAGGTGAAATAGGCGCGTTCGGGCCGATCATGGCGTTCGATGATCAACGGGAAGTCTTCGATGTACACGGCTTCACCCGCGAGGGCGCGCTGCGCCATACCTTCGATCTCGCTCCAGGCCTCCTGCCACACGTGGCTGAACGGACGGCCCAGGGCCAGGGGTTTGTCCCCGAGGATTTCGATGAAGGCGTCGTTGTACAGGGTGATCAGCTCGTCGCCCCACAGCACCGCCTGGGCGAAGCGCGAGCCCAGGCACAGGGCCACTGTGGTCTTGAGGACATCGGGCCACGTGTCCAGGGGGCCAAGCGGCGTTGCCGCCCAGTCGTGGGTGCGGATGCGCTCGGCCATGTGTCCGCCGCCTTCCAGCCAATTCGCCATGAAAATTGCCGCTTCGCTTGTCAGGAGCGCATAGGGTGCACCGGGAATGGCTGGCTGGCGAGCGATTTGTGCCGATCGGACGTGCAGTGCGGCTCAGCGCATGAAGTGCACTTTGCCGCTGTCGTCGTTGCCCATGTATATGCCATACACACCTGCCTGGCGTTCGAGGATATAGCGCTCGAGGATCTGCCGGATCGCAGGGTAGTAGATCTCGTCCCAGGGAATGTCTTCAGGTGCGAAGAAACGGTAGTCGAGGGTTTCGGGGCCGAATTGGCCGGTTTCCTCAGTGGCGATGGCGCGGAAGACGATGTACACCTCGCTGATCTTCGGCACGCTGAAGATCGAGTAGGGCGAGACGATGTCGGCGCGCACGCCGGTCTCCTCCCACACCTCGCGCAGCGCCGCCTGCTCGGTGGTTTCCCCGGCCTCCATGAACCCGGCTGGCAGCGTCCAGGTACCAGGGCGCGGCGGGATGGCGCGCTGGCACAGCAGGTAGCGACCGTCGCGCTCGATGATGCAGCCGGCGATGATCTTCGGATTGACGTAGTGGATATAGCCGCAGGCCGGGCAGTGCTGGCGAGCATGGGTGTCGCCGGTGGGGACGCCCCGGTCCAGTGCCGTGGTGCAGTGCGGGCAGTAGCGCGGGGCGTTGGGCATGTCAGCGGCCTATGCGAGGGTCCTTCAGGGCCAAGGGCGCGACGATGTCGCGCACCTGGGCGTTGTCGTCCTGCTTCTGGCGCAGGTACTCAAGGGCCACCTTGGCGGCGGCGCGCACGTGATCGACGGAGGCCTGGTGCGCTGCTTTCGGGTCGCCGCTCTTGATCGCCTCGACCATCTTCTCCATCTCCCGGTTGCTGGCCCCACGGCGGTTCTGCTGCGACACCGAGGTGGCGCGCAGGTAGCTGATACGGGCCTGCAACTGGCGCAACTGGGTGGCGGCGACGTGGTTGCCCGAGCCTTCGAGCAGCACATCGTAGAAGCCTTGCACCGAATCGAGCACCTGCTGCAGCTCGCCTTCTTCCAGCGCTTCACGGTTCACTTCCAGGGCACGCTCGAGGGCGCGGATGTCCTTGGCCTTGGCGTTGAGGGTGAACAGTTGGACGATCAGCCCTTCGAGTACGCAGCGCAGCTCGTAGATGTCGCGCGCATCTTCCAAGGTGATGATTGCCACTCGCGGGCCCTTGGCGTCGGCGAACTCCACCAGGCCTTCGGACTCCAGGTGACGCAGCGCTTCACGCACCGAGGTGCGGCTGACGCCCAGGCGGTCACAGAGGTCGCGCTCGACCAGGCGGTCGCCGGGCAGCAGGTGGAAGTTCATGATCGCCGCGCGCAGCTTGTCGAGCACGATTTCGCGGAGCGTGACGGGGTTGCGGTTGACCTTGAAGCTGTCGTCGAGTGGCTGGCGTTTCATCAGGGGAGCTCTGTGTGTGGCTGTTGCGCCAGGCTCGAAGCGCCCCGAACCCAGACGCTCCTTGCAGTGGTTCGACAGCCCGCTGTTAACGGGTGGGCTCCGCGTCGGCTTCGGCGAACGCTTCGCGGGCCAGGCGGAAGCTGTCCACCGCCGCGGGTACGCCGCAATAGATGCCGACCTGGAGCAGGATTTCACGAATCTGTTCCCGGCTCAGACCATTACGCAAAGCGCCGCGGATGTGCAGCTTGAGCTCGTGGGGCCGGTTGAGGGCGGAAATCATCGCCAAGTTTATCATGCTGCGCTCTTTGAGCGACAAGCCGTCACGGCCCCAGACATGGCCCCAGCAGTATTCGGTGACCAGGTCCTGCAGCGGCTTGGTGAAATCGTCGGCGTTCTGCATCGAACGGTTGACGTACGCCTCGCCCAGCACCTGGGTGCGGATCTGCAGGCCTTTTTCGTACTTCTCGTTGCTCATCGGCGGGGCTCCTGGAGAAGGTCGATAAGATGAAATGAGCGCGAAGCCTGGGGTGAATCCATCGTCGGCTCACCGACGATGAATTCAACCCCGGTCCTCAGCCCAGCGGCGGCAGCGCGCCGAGCTTGCCCTTGTGATAGAGCATTGGCGTCACCGGTTCGGCCGGCAGCACCAGGTTCTTCACGGCGCCGACGATGATCGCATGATCACCGCCATCGTACTCGCGCCACAGCTCGCACTCGATGATCGCCGTGGCCTTGGCCAGCAGCGGGTTACCCAGCTCGCTCAGGTGCCAGTCGATGCCCTTGGCCTTGTCCTTGCCTTTGCCCGCGAAGGCATAGGCCTCGGCCGTCTGCTCGGCGGACAGCAGGTGGATGGCGAACTGCTTGCTGTCGCGCAGGATCGGGTAGGTGTCGGAGGCGTAGTTGGGGCAGAACAACACCAGCGCCGGCTCGATCGACAGCGCACTGAAGGCGCTGGCGGTGATGCCGACGATACCGCCCTGCGGATCGAGGGTGGTGACCACGGTGACGCCGGACGGGAAGGAGCCCATCACGTCTTTGTAGATGCCAGGTTCGATCATCTCGTGCTACCTCTTCAACGCATCACAAACGGATCGGGCATCGGCGCGGTGGACAAGTTGATCCACACGGTCTTCAGCTCGGTATAGGCGAGCACCGAATCGATGCCGCTCTCACGGCCGTAGCCGCTGTTCTTGAAACCGCCGATCGGCGCCATGGCCGAAACGGCGCGATAGGTGTTGACCCAGATGATGCCCGAGCGCACGTCGCGCGCCAGGCGATGGGCTCGGCCCAGGTCGCGGGTCCAGATGCCGGCGGCCAGGCCGAACTGCGAGTCGTTGGCCATGGCCAGGGCCTGTTCCTCGGTCTTGAAGCGGATCACTGCCGCGACCGGGCCAAACACTTCCTCTTGCATGATGGTCATCGAATGGCTGTCGCATTCGAACAGGGTCGGTTCGTAGAACCAGCCGTCGCCCTCGACCTCGGCGCGCTTGCCGCCCAGGCGCAGCTTGGCGCCTTCGGCCTGGGCCGCAGCCACCAGGCCTTCCACCACCGCCAGTTGCTGGGCCGTGGCCATGGGGCCCATTTCGCTGGCCTCGTCCTGCGGGTTGCCGATACGAATACGCTTGGCGCGCTCGATCAGGCGTGCGACGAACTCATCGAAGATCTCGTCCTGCACCAGCAGGCGCGAACCGGCCACGCAGCTTTGCCCGGAGGCGGCGTAGATACCTGCGACCGCGCCATTGATGGCACTGTCCAGGTCGGCGTCGGCGAAGATGATGTTGGGCGACTTGCCGCCCAGTTCCAGCGACAGCTTGGCGAAGTTTTCGGCACTGCTGCGCACCACATGGCGGGCCGTGGCGGCGCCGCCGGTGAAGGCGATCTTGCGCACCAGCGGGTGACGGGTGAGGGCGGCACCGGCACTGGGGCCGTAGCCCGTCACCACGTTGACCACGCCCGCAGGGAAGCCTGCCTCGAGGGCCAGGCGGGCCAGTTCGAGAAGGGTCGCCGAGGCGTGCTCTGACGGCTTGAGGACGATGGTGTTACCGGCGGCCAGTGCCGGGGCCAGCTTGATCGCGGTCAAGTACAACGGGCTGTTCCACGGGATGATGCCCGCTACCACGCCGATCGGCTCGTGCACGGTGTAGGCGAACAGGTCGGGCTTGTCCAGCGGCAGGGTGCCGCCTTCGAGCTTGTCGGCCAGACCGGCGGTGTAGTGGAAGAACTCCGGCAGGTAGCCGACCTGGCCGCGGGTCTCGCGGATCAGCTTGCCGTTGTCACGGCTTTCCAGTTGCGCCAGGTGTTCCTTGTTCTCGGCGATCAGGTCGCCGAGGCGGCGCAGCAACTTGCCGCGCGCAGTGGCGGTGAGGCCGCGCCAGGCCGGGTTGTCGAAGGCGCGTTGGGCGGCCTGCACGGCCAGTTCGACGTCCTGCGCGTCGGCATCGGGCAATTGCGCCCAAGCCTGGGCGGTGGACGGATCGAGGCTGTCGAAGGTCTTGCCGCTCTGGGCATCGCGCCACTGGCCGTCGATGCACATCTGGAAACGAACGAGGGTCATGCAACTATCCCCTTGGCGGATTCGGTGAGGGTGCGCGCTTCGCGCAGGAAGTCCAGCAGCATGCGGTTGACGTCACGTGGGGCTTCCACCGGCATCATATGCCGTTGCTCGGCCAGCACCACGCTGCGGGCGCCGGGAATGCGCGCGGCAAGCTGGCGGGTCATGGCCGGGGTGGAACCGGTGTCGAGCTCGCCGGTGGCGATCAGCGTCGGCACCTGGATGCTGCCCAGGTCGGCTTCGCGGTACATGTCCTGTGTGGCGAACAGCGAATAGGTGGTGTGGTAGCCCTGCGGGTCGTTGCCGGCCAGCACCTGACGGATGGCCGCGACCTGGGCCGGATTGGCGGCCTTGTATTCACGGCTGAACCAGCGCTCCAGCGCCGCATCGACGTTGGCGTCCGGGCCCAGTTCGGCGGCCTGGGCGGCGCGGGCAATGACCCCGGCGCTTTGCTCGGGGCTGCGGTTGAACACGCTGTTGAGCACCACCAGCGCCGACAGCCGCTGCGGATAGTGCAGGGCGAAGGCGCGGGCGATCAGCCCGCCCATGGAGAAACCGATCACGGTGGCCTGGGCGATCTGCAGATGATCGAGCAGCTCGACCAGTTGCGCGGCGTAGCCTTGCAGGTCGGTATCGACAGCGGGGCGAGCGCTCTGGCCATGGCCGAGCATGTCGTAGGCGATGACCCGGTAATCGGCGGCCAGGCCGACGAATTGTCCGCCCCACATTTCCTTGTTCAGGCCCACGCCGTGGATCAGCACCACGGGTTGGCCCTGGCCGAGGCTCAGGTAGCTGGTCCCGGCCGGTGTACGTTCAGCGACAGGCTGAATCATGGGTGGTGCTCCTTGAAGGCCGCAGCGTCGACGCGTCGCTGCGGCCGGTGTGCAGGTCGTTATTGGGCGCTGGCTTTCTCGGCCGCCAGTTCTTCCAGGTCGATATAGCGGTTACCGATGCGCGGATGCAGGCGGCCGCCGTCGGCTGCGCCCAGGACCACGACGATCTCGTCGGCGCGCGGGGCGTCTTCGATCTGCATTTCCAGGGTGATGTAGTGCGAACGCAGGCCCTCGTCGTCCTTTTGCATCATCGGGATCTGGATCGAAGTGCCAGGGCCGCCGCGCTTGTTTGTGAAGCTCAGGTAGCTCTTGGCCTGCACGGCCTCGCGGTAGTGATTGCCGAAACGCAGGGTGTGGATCACCGCCGAGGCGTGCTCGATCTCGCCGTCGGCACCCACTACCGCTGCCTTGCCGTAGGCTTCGATCTTGTCCGCGCCGCCGATGGCTGCCGTGAGGCGCTCGACCATGAGGGCGCCCAGCTCGGAGCAGTTGGCACGGATTTCTGGCTTGAGGTCTTCAACGAAACCGCGACCGGCCCATGGGTTCTTGATCACCACGGCCAGGCCGACCATGGTCACTGGCTTGTCGGTGGCCTTGCCGCCTTCGATGCGGGTTTCTTCGGAGTAGGTGACGATCTTGCGGATTTCGAAACTCATGGGGGGCTCCTGGTGAGGAAAGTCAGCGATTAATCAGTTTGTCTTATGGTATACCATAATACCAATTATGGAAGTGCCAAATGGCGAGCTTCAAGCGGCAAGTCAACGCAGGCTGCGATCAACCTGCCGCTTGTGACGGCCTGTCTCAGGCAAAGGCCGGGACCACTTCCTTGATGAACAGCTCCAGCGACTTGCGCTTTTCTTCGTGCGGCAGGCTGTTGTCGCACCAGAAGCTGAACTCATCGACACCTAACGCCTGGTAGTAGCGGATGCGCGCGATGATTTCTTCGGGGGTGCCGATCATGGTGTTCTTGCGGATGTTGTCCAGCGCGAACGCCGGCACTTCGGCGAACTTGGACTCCGGGCTCGGCTCCAGGAAACCATCGACCGGCGTGGTCTTGTTGCCGAACCAGGCGTCGAAGGTGCGGTAGAAGCGCGAGATGGCCTGGGCGCCGACTTTCCAGCCGTCCGGGTCGGCCGGGCTGTGCACGTGGGTGTGGCGCAGCACCATCAGTTGCGGGCGTGGCACCTCGGGGTTGTTATCCAGAGCGGCCTGGAACTTGTTTTTCAGGTCCAGCACTTCCTCGTCGCCCTTCATCAATGGGGTGACCATGACGTTGCAGCCATGCTTGACCGCGAAGTTGTGCGAGTCCGGGTCGCGCGCAGCGATCCACATCGGCGGCATGCCCGCCTGTACCGGCTTGGGCACGCTGGTCGAGGTGGGGAAGTTGTACACCTCGCCTTGGTGGGCGTAGTCGCCCTGCCACAGCGCGCGCACCGCCGGGACCATTTCGCGCAGGGCCTTGCCGCCGTCGGTGGCGGGCATACCGCCGGCCATGCGGTCGAACTCGAACTGGTAGGCGCCGCGGGCCAGGCCCACTTCCATGCGGCCGTTGCTGATGACATCGAGCAGGGCGCATTCGCCCGCCACGCGGATCGGGTTCCAGAACGGCGCGATGATGGTGCCGGCGCCCAGGCGAATGGTTTCGGTGCGGGCGGCCAGGTAGGCCAGCAGCGGCATTGGGCTTGGCGAGATGGTGTATTCCATGGCGTGGTGTTCGCCGATCCAGACCGTGCTGAATCCGCCGCGCTCGGCCATCAGGGTCAGTTCGGTCAGATCCTCGAACAGCTGGCGGTGGCTGACCTGGTCATCCCAACGTTCCATGTGCACGAACAGCGAAAATTTCATGGGGTTTTCCTCGGAGCGAGTGGTGGTCGCCTGGCGGGGCAGGGGGCGGATGACAACGGCTCGGGCCGTGTGCTCAGGTGAGACCCCTGTCGCTCGCTCAGGCAGGTGGTGTCAGGCGAGCGCGGGCAGGCTGGCCATCTTGCCGCGGCAATAGATCATCGGGCTGGGGGCCTCGTCGGGGACGATCAGGTTGTGCACCTTGCCCACCATGATGGCGTGATCGCCGCCTTCGTATTCGCGCCACAGCTCGCACTCGATGATCGCCGTGGCACCGGTCAGCAGGGGATTGCCCAAGGCGCTCAGGGTCCACTCGATGCCGTTGGCCTTGTCCTTGCCCTTTTTCGCGAACGCATAGGCTTCGGCCTGCTGATCGCCGGAGAGCAGATGAATGGCGAAGCGCTTCTGCTTGATTAGCACGGGGTAGGAGTCGGAGCTGTAGTTGGGGCAGAACAGCACCAGCGGCGGGTCCATCGACAGGGAGGAAAAAGCGCTGGCAGTGAGGCCGACGACCGAGCCGTCGTCGTCCAGGGTGGTGATGACGGTGACGCCGGAGGGGAAGGAGCCCAGGACGTGCTTATAGAGGGTTGCGTCGATCATGGCGTTACCTCGATGGGGCGTGCGGTGGTCCGCGGTTTTTATCGTTGATGTGTCTGATGGTATACCGTAATACCTATATTGCAAGCGAATTTTTCCGCGACCCAGGGGCGGCGATGAACGGTGCAAAGCCCGTAATCACTGGTCCGCTGGGCTAGGCGACTGCCCTGGCGTGAGGCGCTAAACGGATCAGGTGCGCCGAAAAAGTGCGGAGCAGTGTTGTCAAAAGTTTGGAATACCATAATATGGTCTTCAGCTGAGAGGCCGCCCAGAGCGGTTTCCATACAACGATAAAAATGATCCTTTCGAGCTGAAATCCTATGTCCCAACCGTCGTCGCAACACCAGTTTGTCGAAAATCATACGGTCGATCATGTTCCCCCCTCCGAGCGCCACGGGAAGGCGCGCGACCTGTTCACCCTCTGGTTCAGCACCAACATCGCCCCCCTGCCGATCGTCACCGGCGCGATGGTGATCCAGGTGTTTCACCTGAACCTGATGTGGGGTCTGGTCGCCATCGTGATGGGGCATCTGCTGGGCGGTATCGTCATCGCCCTGGCCTCTGCGCAGGGACCGCAGCTGGGCATTCCGCAGATGGTGCAGAGCCGCGGTCAGTTCGGGCGCTACGGCGCGTTGCTGATCGTGTTCTTCACCGCGTTGATCTACGTCGGCTTCTTCATTTCCAATATCGTCCTGGCGGGCAAGTCGATCCATGGCATCGCCCCGAGCGTGCCGATGCCGAGCGCGATCGTGATCGGCGCCCTGAGCGCTACGGCCATCGGGGTGATCGGCTATCGCTTCATCCATAGCCTGAACCGCATCGGCACCTGGGTGATGGGTTCGGCGCTGCTGGCCGGCTTCATCATGATGTTCGCCCAGGACCTGCCGGCCGACTTCTACAGCCGCGGCGCCTTCAACCTGTCGGGCTTCATCGCCACCGTGTCGCTGGGTACCATCTGGCAGATCAGCTTCTCGCCCTACACCTCGGACTACTCGCGCTATCTGCCCAAGGAAATCGGCATCGCCAAGCCATTCTGGGCGACCTACTTCGGCGCCACCCTGGGCACTATCCTGTGCTTCAGCTTTGGCGCGGTGGCGGTGTTGTGCGTGCCCGAAGGCACCGATGCCATGGAGGCGGTGAAGCAGGCCACCGGCTGGCTCGGACCGATTCTGATGGTGCTGTTCCTGCTCAACATCGTCAGTCACAACGCGCTGAATCTGTACGGGGCGGTGCTGTCGATCGTCACCGCGATCCAGACGTTCGCCGCTCGGTGGACGCCGAGCGTGCGCGTGCGGGTGGTGCTGGCTTCGCTGATTCTGCTGGGCTGTGCGCTGGTGGCACTCAACGCCTCGGCCGGCTTCATCGGTCAGTTCATCGGCCTGATCCTGGCACTGCTGCTGGTGCTGGTGCCCTGGGCGTCGATCAACCTGGTGGACTTCTACCTGATCAAGAAGGGCGTGTACGACATCGCCTCGTTCTTCCGCGCTGATGGGGGCATCTATGGACGCTTCAACCATCACGCCATCGTCGCCTACGTGTGCGGGATTCTGGTGCAGTTGCCGTTCGCCAATACCGCGCTGTATGTGGGGCCCTACTCGAATCTTGTCGAAGGTGCGGACTTGTCGTGGTTGTTCGGTCTGCTGGTGACCGTGCCGCTTTACTACTGCCTGGCCACGCGCGGGCAGCCGGTGAAGGCGGGGAGGGTGGTGCGGGTAAATGAATGAAGCGCCAGGGGCCGCAGGGCGGCCCCGGTCTCTCTGAATCAGACTTTGAACTGCGCCACCATCCCATTCAACTCCACCGCCAGGCGCGATAGGTCCTGCGCCGCCGCGCTGGTCTGGTTGGCTCCCGCCGAGGTCTGCATCGCCAGGTCACGGATGTTGACCAGATTACGGTCCACTTCGCGCGCCACCTGCGCTTGCTGTTCCGAAGCACTGGCGATCACCAGATTGCGCTGGTTGATCGCCGCGATGGCCTCGGCGATCAACTCCAGCGCCTGGCCGGCGGCCTGGGCCACTTCCAAGGTGCCGCTGGCACGCCCTTGACTGCTGTGCATCGAACCGACGGCGCGCTCGGTGCCGGTCTGGATACCGCCGATCATCTGTTCGATTTCCGCCGTGGACTGCTGCGTGCGGTGCGCCAGTGCCCGCACCTCGTCGGCCACCACGGCGAAGCCGCGTCCGGCTTCGCCCGCGCGCGCCGCTTCGATGGCCGCGTTGAGTGCCAGCAGGTTGGTCTGCCCGGCAATCGAGCCAATCACATCCAGCACGCGGCTGATCTCATTGGCGCTGGTGGCCAGTGCTTCGATCTCGCTGGAGGTGCCGGTAACGTCTTCGACCAGATGCTGGATCGAGCTCAAGGCCTGGTTGACCTGATCGCGGCCGTCGCGGGTGGTCTGGTCGGCGCCTTTGGACGCGTCGGCTGTGCTGACCGCGTTGTTCGCCACTTCTTCTACCGCCGCCGTCATCTGGTTGACGGCAGTGGCCGCCTGATCGATCTCGGCACTCTGCTGGTGCAGGCCGCGGCTGGTGTCTTCGGTGACCGTGTGCAGCTCTTCGGAGGCCGAGGCCAGTTGGTCGGAGGACGCTGCGATCTGCCGAATGGTGTCGCGCAGGTTCTGCTGCATGCGGCTCAGGGCGCGCAGCAGCAAGGCCGGCTCGTCACGGCCGACGATGTGAATCTCTTGGGTGAGGTCACCGGTGGCCACGCGTTCGGCTACCCGCACGGCCTCGCCCAAGGGCAGCACGATACTGCGGGTCAGCAACACGGCGATGGCGGCCAGGGCGATGAGAATGGTGACCAGCGCGGCGACGATCAGCAGGAAGGCTTCGTCGTAGGTGTCGCTGCTCAGTTGAGAGGCTTTGTCCGCGCCGTTGGTGTTGTACTGCATCAACTCGCCGAGGGCTTTCATCATGGTGTCGGCGTATTCGGCGAGCGGGCCGTTGACCAGGCGCTGGGCCTGGGCGATATCGCCATTGGCGGCAGCCTCGCGGATGGACTTCTGCAGGCCGTGGTAGCGCTCGGACAAGCGGGTGAAGGTGTTGAACAGGGCGCGGTCGTCCTGTTCCTCGATGGTAGCCTCGTAGGTCTTGATACCTTCGGCAAGCTCGTTGTTGATGTCGCCGATGTGGCTGAGCGTGGCTTGGCGTGCGGTGGGGTCTTCTTCGATCACGCTGCGCAAGGTGAGTGCACGGGCCCGGCCCAGGCTGGTACCGACCTCATTGAGGGCGATGATCGCCGGCATCCAGGTCACGCGGATTTCGTCGGTGGCGCTGTCCATGCGCCGGGTCTCGTACAGGGCGACCAGGCCCATGATCAGCACCAGCACGCCCAGCAGTGCGAAGACACACGCCGCCCTGATTCCGATCTTCATATTCCTTAACTGCATCTCGCTACTCCTTGGATGTGGCAGGCAGGCCCTCGGTGGCCGGCGTGTCGCGGGATCTAGGCAACACATCTGGCGCCGGGTGACCTACGGCAAAGTATGCTTTCGTCACGATGTGTAAGATTTTTGACGTCAATGATGCCATGTCGCCACGATTCGTGACCACTTGTTCGATGTAACAACGTTTACAAACTGATACGTCATTTTTTGACGAATCTGTCAGCTTTTATCGGTTCAGTGACCACTTTGCGGTGTTCTAAAGCCAGTTTTGCGTCTATGGCCCGCCGCGACCTTGGGTCGCAGTCAGCCACTTCGCGCATCTCGCGCCCTCATGGTTTCCTCCGCGCCGCGTAGCCGCTAAGGTGCGCGGCATACTCCGCCCGGTATGAACCTGACCATGACAAGTCCCCGCACCTTGACTTCACCCGCCGCAGCGCCGATCAGCCGAGGTCTGGTGATACTGCTCGCGTTCTGCTGCGGCGCCATCGTCGCCAACCTGTACTACGCCCAGCCCATCGTCGGCCTGATCGCGCCGGACCTGGGGCTGTCCACCGAGCGCGCCAGCCTGATCGTGTCGCTCACCCAGATCGGCTATGCCCTGGGCCTGCTGCTGCTGGTACCGCTGGCCGACTTGCTGGAGAACCGCCGGCTGATGATCGCCACGGCTGTACTGGCGTGCGTCAGCCTGTTGCTGGCCGGCAGCAGCGGCCAGGGGCAGGGCCATCTGTTCCTGGCCTATGCCTTGCTGATCGGCTTCAGTTCGGTGTCGGTGCAGATGCTCATTCCGCTGGCGGCCCACCTGACACCGGAGCATCAACGCGGGCGTGTGGTGGGCAACATCATGGGCGGTCTGCTGCTGGGGATTCTGCTGGCGCGTCCGCTATCGAGCCTGATCGCCGACCATTTCGGCTGGCGTGCCGTATTCATCGCGGCCGCGGGGCTGATGGCGGCGATGGTGCTGTTGCTGGCACTGACCTTGCCGCGTCGGGTGCCTGAGCACAGGGCCAGTTATGCGGCGCTCATGGCCTCGTTGGTCGGGCTGTTGCGGCGCCACCGGGCGTTGCGACAGCGCGCGTTGTATCAGGCGCTGATGTTCGGTGGGTTCAGCCTGTACTGGACTGCCGTACCCCTGGCGCTGACGCAGGAGCACGGTTTGTCGCAGAGCCAGATCGCCGTATTCGCCCTGATCGGCGCGGTGGGCGCGATCGCCGCGCCGATTGCCGGGCGCATGGCCGACGCGGGCCATGCGCGTCTGGGCACCCTGTTGGCCCTGACGCTGGCACCGCTGTCGCTGCTGTTCGGGCTGACAGCGCCGGGGGCGAGTGTGGTGGGCCTGGCGCTGACCGGTGTGCTGCTGGATTTTGCCGTGCAGATGAACATGGTGATCGGTCAACGCGAGGTGTATGCACTGGATCCGGCCAGCCGTGGACGGCTCAATGCCCTGTACATGACCAGTATCTTCATTGGCGGAGCCCTCGGCTCGGCGGTGGCCAGCGCCGTTTACGCCGGTTACGGCTGGACGGGCGTAGTGCTGGTGGGCGCGGCGTTGCCGGCAATCGGGCTGTTGGTCTTCCTGATACAGGGGCGACGCGCTCGGGGTTGAGCGCTGCGCCCCTGGCATTGGTGCATCAGGCGTTGGCTTGCATGGACTCGATCAGTGTCCACAGGCGCGGGTCCTGGTAATCGTCGATCACCAGTCCTGCCCCCGCCTGCAGCAGGCGCTCGGCCGGCTGGGTGGTGGCCAGGGCCACGGTGAAGATGCCGGCATCGACCGCTGCTTTCACGCCCGGCAGCGAATCCTCGAAGGCCAGCGCCTGCTCGGCCTTGGCGTTCAGGCGTTGCAGGCCAGTGAGATAGGGCAGGGGATCGGGCTTGGGCCGCGCCAGCTCGTCAGCCACCAGCACATGCTCGAAGCGTTCGATCAGCCCCAGGGCCTGAAGCATGTGTTCGGCATTCAGGCGTGGCGCATTGGTGACCACGCACATGCCCAGGCCTTGCTGCTCGGCGTGCGCCAGCAGGGGCAGCAGACCGGGCAGGGGTTCGAGGCGGGGCGACAGCTCGCGGAACAGTGCCTCCTTGCGTTCGGCCAAGGCCTGGCATTGGGCGGCATCGGCCTGAGGGAACAGTTCCTTGAACAGCAGGCCGTTGGAGCGACCGCTGACCTGTTCGTTGAACTGTGCCTGGGTCAATTCGCGACCGTCGTGATCGTGCAGCAGCTTGCGAAAGGCCTGCAGGTGCAGGGTGTCGGTATCGGTAAGGGTCCCGTCGAGGTCGAACAGCAGGGCGGTCAGCATCGGGCTTCCTGTCAGGTGAAGAAACAATTCAGCGGCCACTATAACCAATGTGGCGACGAAGGGGGCTGTTCAGTGTTTTACGAAAAGAGTACAAATGTGCTCCATGAATACGCTCACTCCCAAACGCCGCGCCATCCTCGACTTTATCCGTGAACGCATCGCCGAACACGGTCAGCCACCGAGTCTGGCCGACATCGCCCAGCGCTTCGGCTTCGCTTCGCGGAGTGTGGCCCGCAAGCACATCAGCGCCTTGCATCAGGCGGGGTTCATCGAGGTCACGCCCAACCAGGCGCGAGGCATTCGCCTGGCCCAACCCGCGCGCCGTCCGCAGGTGCTGGAGTTGCCGGTGCTCGGTCGGGTGGCCGCCGGTGCGCCGATCGGGCCGGATCTGGACATCCACGAGCAACTGCTGATCGACCCCAGCCTGTTTCGGCGCACACCGGACTATCTGCTGAAGGTGCGCGGCGACTCGATGATCGGCGACGGCATACTCGATGGCGATCTGGTGGGCATCCTGCAGCAGGCCGAGGCCCGCGACGGGCAGATCGTCGTCGCCCGGCTCGACGGCGAGGTCACCATCAAGCGGCTGGAGCGGGTCAACGGTGGGTATCGGCTGCTGCCGCGCAACCCGGCCTATGCTGCTATGGAGGTCGGCCCCGAGCACGACTTCTGCATCGAAGGGGTGTTCTGTGGCCTGGTGAGGCGTGACTGATGGGCGCGGTGGTCGATCTCGACGGGCTGCTCGACCAGCGTCGTGTCTGGCGCGGGCGACAGGCTCAGCCCCGTGCCCTGGGCCTGCAGCCCACCGGTCATGCCGACCTGGATGCACGCTTGCCCGAAGGCGGCTGGCCACCGGCGGCGCTCAGTGAACTGCTGCTGGCCAGCCCGGGCTGCGGCGAGTTGCACTTGTTGTGGCCGACGTTGGCGCGCCTGAGCGGTGAGGGCGGGCGGGTGCTGCTGGTGGCGCCGCCGTTCATTCCCTATGCCCCGGCCTGGCAGGCCGCCGGGGTCGACCTGCGCTGGCTGGCGCAGGTCGAGGCCAAACCGGACGAAGCGCTCTGGGCTGCCGAGCAATGCCTGCGTTCGGGCAGTTGTGCGGCGGTGCTGTGCTGGCCGGAGCGGGTCGACGATCGCGCCTTGCGTCGCTTGCAGGTGGCTGCCGAAACCGGTGAGGCGCTGGCGTTCGCCTGTCGCCCGCAACAGGCGGCACACAACCCATCGCCTGCGGCCCTGCGCATCGCTATCGATACCCGCCCGGCGCAGTGGCGGGTGCTCAAGTGCCGCGGTGGCCTGGTGCCTGCGGCCCCCATCAGCACTGCCGGGCGAGGTTGATGCGCCATGCTCTGGGCTTGCATCCTGCTGCCGCAACTGGCGCTGGACACCGTCCTGCGCGGACGCGACGACGCCGATGCGCCGCTGGTGCTGTTGGCCGGTCCCGCGCAGCGTCGGGTGTTGCAAGCGGTCAATGGCGCCGCCGCAGCGCTGGGGCTGCGTGCGGGCCAGACGCTGACCGCCGCCCGCGCCTTGGCCGAAGGATTCACCTGTGTCGAGGTGGAACCGGCGCGCATCGAGCAGGTCCAGCAACTGCTGGCAGCCTGGGCCTACCGCTTCAGCGCCCAGGTCAGCCTGCACTACCCACGCGCACTGCTGCTGGAAGTGGGCTCGAGCCTGCAATTGTTCGGCCCCTGGTCACGTTTCGAGGCGCGACTGCGCGAAGAGCTGCAGGCGTTGGGCCTGCGCCATCGCATCGTGCTGGCGAGCAATCCAGTGGCCGCTCGCATGCTGGCAAACGGTCACGATGGCCTCGCGCTGACCTGCCCCGAGCAGACCCGCGCCGCGTTGGCGAACATGCCGCTGGACCGCGTCGGTTTGCCGACCGAGGCTGCCCAGGCGTTGTCCCGCATGGGCCTGCATCGACTCGCGCAGGTGCAGGCTTTGCCTCGCGATGCCGTGGCCCGACGCTTCGCCGCCAGTGTGCAGTTACACCTGGATCACCTGTTCGGCCTGCGTGCCCTTGGCCTGGATTTCTATCAGCCGCCTGATCGCTTCGAGTCACGGCTGGAATTGAATTTCGATGTCGAGTCGCATCAGGCGTTGCTGTTTCCGTTGCGCCGGCTGATCAACGACCTGGCAGCCTTTCTTGCCGGACGTGACTGTGGCGTGCAGCGCTTCGAGCTGCACCTGGAGCATGTCGAAGGTCCGGACACCGTACTCAAGGTTGGCCTGCTGGCTGCCGAGCGGGAGCCTGCGATGTTGTTCGAGCTGGCGCGTGGTCGCCTCGAGCCCTTGCGTATTGCCGCCCCAGTGCGCACCTTGCGCTTGCTGGCCGAGGACCTGCCAGCGTTCGTGCCCCAGCACCGAGCGTTGTTCGACCCGCGTGCGCAGCAGGCCCAGCCCTGGGAGCAATTGCGCGAGCGTCTGCGCGCCCGCTTGGGCGACGAGGCGGTCAAGAGCCTGTGCGCCGCTGCCGATCATCGTCCGGAACACGCTTGGCAGACAGCGGAGCAGGGCGCGGCGAGCGGCCTTGTGGTCATCCCTGGCAGCCGTCCTGGCTGGCTGCTGAGCCAGGCTCAAGCCTTGCCCGAATCGGGTGTGCACTGGTTGGGCAAGGCCGAACGCATCGAGTCGGGCTGGTGGGACGGTGGCGACGTGCGCCGCGACTACTACCGCATCGAAACCCGCGACGGCTTGCGCGGCTGGGCCTATCGCGATCTCGCGCAGCCTGGACCCTTGTGGCTGCAGGGCTGGTTCGCATGACGCCGCCCGAATACGCCGAGCTGCACTGCCTGTCGAACTTCAGCTTCCAGCGCGGCGCCTCAAGTGCCGACGAGCTGTTTCGTCGGGCAGGTGAGCAGGGTTACCAGGCCCTGGCGATCACCGACGAATGCACCTTGGCCGGTATCGTCAGGGCCTGGCAGGCGGCCCGCGAGCACGGCGTGCGGCTGATCGTCGGTAGCGAAGTGCGGATGCACGACGGGCCATGCCTGGTGCTGCTGGTCGAAAACCTCGAGGGCTACCAGAATCTCTGTGCGCTGATCACCCGTGCGCGGCGCCGGGCTGAAAAGGGCGAGTATCAATTGCTTGCCGAGGACTTGGAGCATCGCACCCAAGGTCTGCTGGCGCTGTGGGTTGCCGATTCACTCGCCGATCATGCCGATGCCGATTGGTTGCAGCGCCTGTTTCCCGAGCGCTTGTGGCTGGCGCTGCACCTGCACCGTGGCCCCGACGACGATCAGCGCCTGCGAGCAGTCCAGCTTCTCGCGCAGCAATTGCAATTACCGCTCGTGGCTTGCGGCGATGTGCACATGCATGTGCGCGGTCGCCGGGCCTTGCAGGACTGCATGACCGCCATCCGCCAGCACTGCAAGGTGGCTGAGGCAGGCCGCTACCTGTACCCCAACGGCGAGCGACATTTGCGCAGCCGCGATCAACTCGCTCAGCTGTATCCCGCGCCACTGTTGGCCGAGACCCTGGTCATCGCCGAGCGTTGCCGGTTCGACCTGAGCGAGCTCAAGTATCAGTACCCGCGCGAGTTGGTGCCAGACACCCATACCCCCGCCACCTGGTTACGTCACCTGTGCCTGCAGGGCGTACCGGAACGCTGGCCAAACGGCGCCGAAGACGAGGTTCATCAGGCGTTGCAACGCGAATTGGCCTTGATCGAAGAACTGGGCTACGAAAGCTACTTCCTGACGGTGCACGACATCGTCGCCTTCGCTCGACGCCAAGGCATTCTCTGCCAGGGCCGGGGCTCTGCCGCCAACTCAGTGGTGTGCTTCGTGCTGGGCATCACCGAGCTGGACCCCACCCGCCATCACCTGCTGTTCGAGCGTTTTCTGTCACGCGAACGCAATGAGCCGCCGGACATCGACGTGGACTTCGAGCACGACCGGCGTGAAGAGGTCATCCAGTACGTGTTTCGCCGGTATGGTCGTCATCGCGCAGCACTGACTGCGGTGGTCAGTACCTACCATGCTGCCGGTGCGGTACGCGATGTGGCCCGGGTGCTGGGCTTGCCGGCCGACCAGATCGATGCCCTGGCTCAGTGCTGCGGACGCTGGAGCGACCGCATACCCGACGCGCAACGCCTGAGCGAGGCCGGCTTCGAGGCGCAGAGCCCGTGGTTGCGGCGCATTCTGGTGTTGGCGGGCGAATTGATCGGCTTCCCCCGACACCTGTCGCAGCACCCCGGCGGCTTCGTCATCTCCGAGCAACCGCTGGATCGCCTGGTGCCGGTGGAGAACGCGGCGATGCCCGAACGCACGGTGATCCAGTGGGACAAGGACGACCTGGACATGGTCGGCTTACTCAAGGTCGATGTGCTTGCCTTGGGCATGCTCAGCGCTTTGCGTCGCTGCTTCGACCTGCTCAGGCAGCACCGGGGTCGTGATCTGACCCTGGCCACCATCCCCCAGGAAGACCCGGCCACCTATGCGATGATCAGCCGCGCCGAGACCATGGGCGTGTTCCAGATCGAGTCGCGGGCGCAGATGGCCATGCTGCCGCGCCTGCAGCCACGCACCTTCTATGACCTGGTGATCGAGGTGGCCATCGTGCGGCCTGGGCCGATCCAGGGCGACATGGTGCACCCGTACTTGCGTCGTCGCATGGGCGATGAGCCTGTCAGTTACCCGTCGCAGAAACTCGAAGCGGTGTTCGAACGCACCCTGGGTGTGCCTTTGTTCCAAGAGCAGGTGATGGAGCTGGCGATGGTCGCGGCCGACTACAGCCCAGGCGAGGCCGACCAATTACGTCGCAGCATGGCGGCATGGAAGCGACACGGCGGGCTGGAGCCACATCGTGTGCGGCTGCTCGAAGGCATGCAGCGCAACGGATACGAAGCAGCCTTCGCCGAACGCATCTTCGAGCAGATCAAGGGCTTCGGCAGTTATGGGTTTCCCGAATCCCATGCGGCCAGCTTCGCCTTGTTGTGCTACGCCAGCAGTTGGCTGAAGTGCCATGAGCCGGCGATCTTCACCTGTGCGTTGGTCAATAGCTGGCCCATGGGTTTCTACAGTCCCGACCAGTTGTTGCAGAACGCGCGTCGGCAGGGCATTGAGGTGCGTGCGGTGGATGTGTTCCACAGTGCATGGGACTGTACGTTGGAATTGAGGGAAGACGGCGACTTGGCGATCCGTCTGGGGTTGCGGCAGATCCGCGGCTTCAGCGAGGAGGATGCGCGGCGTCTGGAGCAGGCGCGGGCGCAGCGTGCCTGGCGCGATGTCGAGGATTTGTGTTTGCGTGCCGCCCTGGACAGCCGCGCCCGCGCGCGTCTTGCCGATGCTGGCGCCTTGAGGGCGCTGGCTGCGGACCGGCACCAGGCGCGCTGGCAGGTGGCTGCTGTGCAGGCGCAGTTGCCCTTGTTCGCAGGGCTCGAACCTGTGGCGGAAGCGGCGGTGTCATTGCCGGTGCCGACGGTGGCTGAGGAGGTGTTTGCCGACTATGCCTCGTTGGGTACGACGCTCGGACCGCATCCGTTGGTTCTGTTACGACGGCGTTTGCGGGGGTTGGGGTGCCGCAGTCTGGTGGAGCTCGAGGCGTTGGGGCATGGGGATGCGGTTGCCGTGGCTGGGATCGTGGTGGGGCGGCAGCGACCGCAGACTGCCAGCGGGGTGACCTTTGTGACGCTTGAGGATGAGCATGGGTTGCTGAATGTGGTGGTGTGGCGGGAGTTGGCGGAGCGGCAGCGGGGGGTATTGGTGGGGGCTCGGTTGTTGAAGGTCAGGGGGAGGTTGGAGCGGGAGAAAGGGGTGTTGCATCTTGTTGCTCGGCGGCTTGAAGATGTCAGTGGGTTGTTGGAGGGGCTTGAGGTTAGGAGCCGGGATTTTCATTGATTCTTTTGGGGAGGGGACGGGTGGTTTGGGGGCTTATCCGGTGGCTTTGTTGAGGCTGAGTCACCTTTTCGCCCTTACGGCGACCCTCTTTTTTTCTTGGAAAAAAGAGGGGCAAAAACCGCTTGCTCCCGCATACGGCCCCTTCGCTGCGCTGCGGGGTTCCCTCGCGCCGGTGGCATTCCGGGGGTACCGCGCTTAGGGGCCATCCATGGCCCCAAGCGCTTGACGGGCATCCATGCCCGTCAACCCCCTCCATGCCACCTCTGCTTGGCCTCCTGAGGTCGCGATGGGCGGCGTCTGAACTGGCGCGCGCTTAGAAGCTGGGCGGTGGGGCAGATGTTCTGGAGCGCTGCGCGATCAAATCGGCGTTGCCGTTGCCGTTGCCGTTGCCGTTGCCGTTGCGGTTGCCGTTGCCCTTGATCTTGATCTTAGTGCGCGGTAGCTCCAACACCGCCAACCGCGACCTCAGGAGGCCGAGCATAGGCGTTGCGCAGGGAGGTGACGGGCATGGATGCCCGTCAAGCGCTTGGGACCACGATGGTCCCTAAGCGCGGTCCTCCCGGAGCGACGCCGGCGCGAGGGAACCCCTGCGCGCAGCGCAGGGGCCGGATGCGGGAGCAAGCGGTTTTTGCCCCCCTTTTTTCCAAGAAAAAAAGGGGGTTGCCGTAAAGGCGAAAAGGTGACTAAAACCCAATACAAATCAAAGAGATGCAACAAAAAAATAGCAGACACCACCAGCCCCCCTACAACCCCAACCGCCCCCGAACAACCTGCTCCAAGACCCCCCACATCCCCTCATCCAAACTAAACGCCACATTGAACCTCATCCACCCCGTCACCCCCGCATCGACCATGAACAACTGCCCAGGCCCCAACATCACCCCCGCCTCGAGCGCCTCGTCCAACAACGCCGCGCTATCAGGAATCCCCGGATGCCGCGTCCAGATATACATCCCCTCATCCGACTCGGTGAACAGCTCGAACCCCATCCTCTGCAGGCGCCCCCCGACCACTTGGTGCGCTTGCGCCAGGCGCTGGCGCAGACGCTTGAGGTGTTTGCGCCAGCGCCCATCGATCACCGCCGCATACACCACCCGCTCCATCACCTGAGAGGTGGTCAGCCCCGAGCGCATCTTCAACTGCAACAACCTTTGCATCAGTTCCGACTCAGCCACCAGATAGCCGACCCGCACGTTCGGCGAGATGCTCTTGGAATAGCTGCCCACATACACCACCTGCTGCAAGTGGTCGAGGCTGGCCAGGCAAGGCTGCGGATTGGCGATCATGTCCGCATACAAGTTGTTCTCCACCAAGCGCACCCCATGCTGCGACGCCAGTTGCAGTAGACGGTGCAGTTGCGCCAGCGGCGTGCGCGAACAGGTTGGGCTGTGCAGGTGCGGCTGGGTGAAGAACACCGTCGGTCGATGTTCGGCCAGCAGCCGCTGCAGTTGGTCCAGGTCATAGCCGGCCGGCGTGCGCGGCACCCCCACCAGCGTGGCACCCTGAAAGCGCAGGATGCTCATCAGGTTGGGATAGCCCGGGTCGTCGACCAGCACCACGTCACCCGGGCGCACCAGCGTGCGTACCGCCAGGTCCAGTGCCTGACTGGCGCCGTGGGTGAGCATCAGCTGCGCCGGGTTGACCACGATCGACAGCTCCTGCTGCAGATTCTGCGCGGTGAGCGCGCGCAGCTCCGGCAGGCCCATCGGGTCGCCGTAGCCGGACAGCTCCAGCGGACTGCCGGCCACCTGGCGCATGCCCCGGCGCAGGCCGTCTTCATACATCCAGTCGTTGGGTAGCCAGCCGCAACCGGGCTTGAACGGCAACTGGCGGGTTTCGAAGATCTGCTGCAGGTACCATTCCGAGTTGAACGATGGTCGGGTTGCGTCTGCGGTCGGGGTCTGGGCGTCGAGCACCTCGCCGGCCGTGCGACTGACGAAGAAGCCGGCGTTGCCGCGACTGACCAGCAGCCCTTGGGCCACCAAACGGTCGTAGGCTTCGACGACGGTGAAGGTGCTCACCGAGTAGGTCGAGGCGAACGCGCGGATCGACGGCACCTTGGCGCCGGGCTTGAGGGTCTGGTTGTCGATGAGTGCGCGCAGGCCGTCGATGATCTGGTTGACCAGCGGGGTAGGGGCGTCGGGGTGTAGTCGCAGCATGGGGGGGCCTTCAGGGGTGCAGAGCGGCGGGCGCCTGCGCGGTGTCGCAGGTGTATTGCATGGGCGGCCTGTACAGTGCAGTGCGGATTTCATGCCACTGTGCATGGCTCTCTGTGTCGGACATTTTTACATTAGGTGTCAGATATCGCCAGATGTAGCACGTTCAGTACGTCCGAGCGGCCACGTTCGGACGCGTCAGCAGGCCGCCATGGAAGGTCTGCGTGTGTTTCTCACACCTCCTGCCCGCATTAGCGCTGATGTAAAGGTGAGGCCGATAACCATCGGGGTTTCACAGTTTTCCTTGGATAAAAAGAAACACGGGGTACACAACTGATGGACGCAACATCCACATCCTCCACCACCGCGAAAGGCGGGCACGAGAGCCAGCTCAGTGCCTCGCTCAAGTCGCGCCACCTGACGATGATGTCGATCGCCGGGGTGATCGGCGGCGCCTTGTTCGTCGGCTCCGGCAGCGTGATCCACAGCGCCGGTCCAGCGGCTGTCCTGGCGTATCTCGCCGGCGGCATCCTGGTGGTGCTGATCATGCGCATGCTCGGCGAGATGGCGACGTCCTCGCCGGACACCGGCTCGTTCTCCACCTACGCCGACCGCGCCATCGGGCGCTGGGCCGGTTTCACCATCGGATGGCTGTATTGGTGGTACTGGGTCATCCTCATGGCCTGGGAAGCCTACGTGGCGGGCAAGATCCTGCACGGTTTCTTCCCCGGCGTCAGCGTCAACGTGTTCGTGTTGGCGACCACTTTGCTGCTGATCACTGTGAACTTCTTCAACGTCAAGCACTACGGCGAGTTCGAATTCTGGTTCGCCTTGATCAAGGTGGTGGCGATTGTCTGCTTCCTGGTGGTGTGTACCGCGGCGGTGCTGAACATCTGGCAATTCGGTGAGGTGCGCGGGATTACCCACCTGACCGCCGAAGGCTTCATGCCCAACGGCATCACCACGGTGATCGGTGCCTTGCTCGGGGTGATGTTCGCCTTTCTCGGCGCCGAGATCGTCACCATTGCCGCGTCCGAAGCGAAGGACCCGGCCACCCAGATCGTCAAGGCGACCAACTCGGTGGTTTGGCGCGTGTGCCTGTTCTATGTCGGCTCGATCTTCCTGATCGTCTGCCTGGTGCCGTGGAACGACCCGCATTTGGGCGTTTCCGGCTACGGCGCCTACCGTCGCACCCTGGAACTGCTGGGCGTGCCCTATGCCGAACTGCTGATGAACTTCGTGGTGCTGACCTCGGTGAGCAGTTGCCTGATTTCCGGCCACTACACCGCCTCGCGCATGCTGTTCTCGCTGTCCCAGCGCGGCGACGCACCGTCGTTCTTCAAGATCACCCGCGCCGGTACTGGCGTGCCGGTGTACGCGATCATGGGGTCGTGCGTGGTGGCGATTTTCTGCGCACTCATCAACTTCAGCGACACCCTGCGTCCGAAGGATGTCCTGGACACGCTGATGAACACCACGGGCATGATCGCCTTGCTGGTGTACCTGGTGATCGCCTTCTCGCAGTTGCGCATGCGTCGCAAGCTGATTGCCGAAGGCCGCGAGGTACGCCTGAAGATGTGGCTGTTCCCTTGGCTGACCTACCTGGTGATCGCCTTCATCGTGGCCGCACTGGTGACCATGGCGTTCATGGCTGACTACCAGGAAATCGTGCTGTCCACCGGTATTGCCGCGGCCGTCGTGGTGGCCATGGGCGTCGTGCACCAGATCCGCAGCGCCAAGCGTCACTGACGTTTCGCCGCTCGTCACGCGCGGTCGACTCTCCCAGGGTCGGCCGCGTTTTTGTATGTGGCCGCTAGCGGCGCCTGACCACGGTGATCCAGTCGGTGTAGTGGCTGACCGTGATGGGCAGCGCGGCTTCCAGCGACTGCAAGGCCTCGTCGCTGTCGTCCAGCGCCAGATCGTCGGCCACTCGCAGGTCGGCCAGCGAGGCGGCGCTGAACAGCAGCACGCCACGGTGATGTCGAGCCAGGCGTTCGAGCACTTCGTTCAACGCTTGGCCAGTGCCCGGCAGGCGTTCCAGATACCAGGCCGCTTGGGCATCGCCACCATCGGCCTTGATCGGTGTGCTGTGGCCTTGGGCATCGAAGCGCAGGTAATGACTGCGGTTCAGTGACAGGCGCCCATCATTGCCCTGGAATTCGACCCGACCGTCGAGCACGGTCACCTCGCTGCTGTCCTGCAGCCGTTCGACGATCAGCGTGGCGTCCAGTGGCCGTAGGGTGGCGTACGGGGTGACGATGTACAGCGGTCGGGTGTCGCCCCTGGCCGCTTCCAGCAGCAGTTGCCCCTTGAGTAGGTGGATGCGGCGTTGCGTCCTGTCGAACTCCAGATCCACGGCCGAGCCGTTATCCAGGGTCAGCAGGCTGCCGTCTTCCAGTTGCCGGGTCAGGCGGTTCTGGCTATCGGTGGACAGATCCGACACGTCGAAGCCTTGGCCCATCCAGGGCGAGGCGAGCAGCAGCGATGCGCCGACCAGAGCGAGGAGAGCGATGGGCAAGGCAAGGGGTGAGGAGCGCAAGGATTTCATGGTTGGCAGCATGTATGGACTAAGCGGATGACCTTCGCCTTCGCCTGTCAGTTCCAGCCTTCGCAGGCATGATCTGTTTCTGACGAAACGAATCGGTGCGGCACTTACCCCAGACGAGCACCGAAAGGCATATGCTGATACTTCCCCCTGCCCAAGGAGCTGCCCATGGCCTGGTCTGCCACTCAGTATTCGTTGTTCGAAAACGAGCGCACCCGCGCCGTGCGCGACTTGCTTGCGGCGGTGCCGCCGCGCCCGGTCCGTCACGCTACCGACCTGGGCTGTGGCCCCGGCAACTCCACCGAAGTGCTGCTGCAACAGTACGGTGATGCGTTGGTGTTGGCGTTGGACAGTGATCAGGACATGATCGACAAGGCCCGTGAACGTGCCCGTCTGAAGGTGCCCCGGGTACGCTGCGAGGTCGCGGACATCGCGCTTTGGAACGCCGCCGAACCTCAGGACCTGATTCTCGCCAACGCCTCCTTGCAGTGGCTGCCCGAGCATGGCGCGCTGTACCCACACCTGGTGCAACAGCTTTCCGAAGGTGGCAGCCTGGCGGTGCAGACCCCTGACAACCTGGACGAGCCTGCACATCGGCGCATGCGCGAGATTGCCGGCCAAGGACCGTGGAAAGAAAAATTCAGCGACTTCGCCCTGCCGCCACGGCACAGCGCCACGTTCTACTACGACCTGCTCAGCCCGCTGTGCGCACGGGTAGACGTCTGGCGCACCACCTATCACCACCCACTGATCGGTGGCGCCGAAGCGGTGGTGGAGTGGTTCAAGGGCTCGGGTCTGCGGCCTTACCTGGCGCGCCTGGATGAGGACGAACGCGCGGCGTTCCTGCAGTTGTACCTGCAAGCGATGCAGCAGGATTACCCAGCCGCGACCGACGGCAAGGTGCTGCTACCCTTTCCACGATTGTTCGTGGTGGCCACGCGCTAAGTGCGGCGCCGGCGAGCATCAATCCTCGGCATTTTCCTGGACCATCTGCAGGAACGTCGCCACCACCCGGCGCGAGCGCTGCTCATCGAGGCACACCAGGGTTTCGCTCAAGCGCCGATGGCAGTCCTCGATCGGCAGTGCGCACAAGCGGGCATCGGCGCCGAATTCGGCCGCCGACACCACGCCCACGCCAATTCCCGCCACGACCGCTTCGCGCGCGGCTTCGCGGCCTTGCACCTCGATGGCCGTGCGCACGCGCAGGCCGGCGCGCTGCATTTCCTCTTCCAGTACCTGCCGGGTCACCGAGCCGGGTTCGCGCAGCACCAGTGGCGTGTCGTCCAGGTCGGCAAGACGGAGGGCGCCGCGTGTCGTCCAGGGGTGCTGGGCGGAAACGAATGCCACCAGCGGGTCGCTGCGGATCGGCAGGCAGAACAGCCGTTCATCCGTCACCTCGCAGGCGAGCAGCGCCAAGTCGGCCTGGTAGCGAAAGAGCCGGGCCAGCGCCTGGTCGCTGTTGCCCGTTTCGACCTTGACCTGGATGCCCGGATAACGCTGACAGAAGCGTGCGATCTGCGGCAGTACATGCACCGGCGCGTCCACCGCCAGCACCAGGCTGCCGGTGTCCAGGGCGCGTGAGTCCTGCAACAGCTCGACGGCCTCGGCTTCGCAGGCAAATAGCCGTCGAGTGATGCCGAACAGGCGCTCACCCAGGTCGGTCAGCCCCACGGTGCGCTTGTTGCGCTGGAACAGCAGGATGCCGAAGCGTTCTTCCAGCTTGCGTACTTGATCGGAGACGGCAGGCTGGGTCAGGCACAGATACTCGGCGGCACGGGTGAAGTTGTGATGCAGGGCGACGGCGTGGAAGGCTTTGAGCTGAGCATGCGAGACCGACATGGACGTCTCCAACGACAGTAGTGAAAGCTTGGCTTATGACTGACATACGATAAATCGATTTTTCTTATTATTCAGCGCTTGTTTTGATACCGCCCTGTCTTTTGCTTTCGTCTACAAGGAACTCGCGCAATGAGACCGTTCTGGCTGCAGCAGGCGCTGGCGTCACAGTCTGGGTCGCCGTGTCCCCCATTGCAGGGCGATGTCCGCTGCAATGTCTGCATCGTCGGCGGCGGCTACACTGGCCTGTGGACCGCGCTGATGCTCAAGCAGGCCCAGCCGACGCTGGATGTGCTGCTGATCGAGGCGGATATCTGCGGGGCCGGCGCGAGTGGTCGCAATGGCGGCTGTGCGCTGTCGTGGTCAGCCAAGTATTTCACCTTGGAACGGCTGTTCGGTGTGGCCGAGGCGGTGCGTCTGGTGAGCGAGTCCGAGCGCAGCATCGCCGCCATCGGCGCGTTCTGCCAGGCGCACGGCATCGACTGCGATTACCGCCGTGACGGCACGCTGTATACGGCCACTAATGCCGCACAGGTGGGCAGCACCGATGCGGTGATCGCGGCGCTCGAGCGCCAGGGCATCAGCAGCTTCCAGCGTCTGCCGTTGCCGCAGGTGCAGCGCCGCGCCGGCTCGCGCCGGCACCTGGAGGGCTGGTTCTCGCCAGCGGCGGCCACCGTGCAACCGGCGAAGCTGGTGCGCGGGCTGCGCCGGGTGGCGCTGCAGCACGGCGTGCGAATTCATGAAGGCACGGCGATGACGCAGTTGCAGCATGGCTCAGTGGTGGCGGTGCACACGCCTCACGGCACTGTCCGCGCCGATCGCGTGGTGTTGGGGCTCAATGCCGCGATGGCGCGTCAGTTCCGGGCGTTCGAGCGCAGCGTGGCGATCGTTTCCAGCGACATGGTCATCACCGAGCCGTGCGCTGAGCTGCTGCACCAGACCGGACTGGACAGCGGCATCAGCGTGCTCGACTCACGGATTTTCGTACATTACTACCGCACTACCGTCGATGGTCGGCTGATGCTGGGCAAGGGCGGTAATACGTTCGCCTACGGTGGGCGCCTGTCCAAGGTGTTCGACCAGCCTTCGCCGTATCGTGCGCTGCTCCAGCGCACCCTGGGCGAGTTCTTTCCGAGTCTGGCCGAGGTGCCGCTGGCGGCGAGCTGGAACGGTCCATCGGATCGCTCGGTCAGCGGCCTGCCGTTCTTCGGGCGGCTGGACGGGCAGGCCAACGTGTTCTACGGCTTGGGTTACTCCGGCAGCGGTGTCGGACCCTGCCACATGGGCGGTCAGATCCTTTCGTCGCTGGCCTTGGGCCTGGACAATGCCTGGACCCGCTCACCGCTGGTGCGTGGGCCGCTGGGACTGTTTCCGCCAGAGCCCATCCGCTACCTCGGTTCGTTGCTGGTGCGCGAGGCCATCCGCCGCAAGGAGCGCGCCGAAGACCGAGGGCAACGGCCTCGGCGGCTCGATGTCCGCCTGGCCAAGTTCGCGGCCGCGGCGGGGAAGGCCGACAAGGGGTGAGGATTTCTTGTCGAACCGGTCGGCGAGGGCGTATAAACTCTCCCCACTTTTTGGCCGGTCGCTTCCTGAACCGGCCGCGCAAACAAGAGAGTCGAGATGGGCGCACAGTGGAAAGCCAAACATAGAGAAGCCGCCGCCAATGCCAAGGGCAAGATCATGGGCAAGCTGGCCAAGGAAATTCAGATCGCGGCCAAGTCTGGCGCCGACCCGGACATGAACCCGCGCCTGCGCCTGGCCGTGGAGCAGGCGAAAAAGGCGTCGATGACCCGCGAGACCCTGGAGCGCGCGATCCGCAAGGGCGCCGGCCTGGATGGCGATACGGTGCAGTACTCGGCCGTGAGCTACGAGGGCTTCGCACCGCATCAGGTGCCGCTGATCGTCGAGTGCCTGACCGACAACGTCAACCGCACTGTCGCGCAGGTCCGCGTGCTGTTCCGCAAGGGTCAACTGGGCGCCAGCGGCTCGGTGGCGTGGGACTTCAACCACGTCGGTCTGATCGAAGCCACCCCGGTGGGCGACGCCGACCCGGAAATGGCTGCCATCGAAGCCGGTGCCCAGGACTTCGAGGAAGGAGACGAAGAAGGTTCGACCTTGTTCATCACCGACACCACCGACCTGGACGCGGTGCAGAAAGCCCTGCCTGATCACGGCTTCACCGTGACGTCGGCGAAGATCGGCTACACGCCCAAGAACCCGGTGAGCGCGGCCAGCCTGAGCGCCGAGGCCCTGGCCGAGGTCGAGGCGTTCCTGGAAGCGATCGACGAGAATGACGACGTTCAGAACGTGTATGTCGGCCTGACCGACTGATCAGCACCAAACGCCGCTGCCGCCCCTTGGCCAATTCGCTCGCCACGGGGCGGCCAGCGTTTCAGGAAGGCCCGCCATGACCCCCACTTTCGCCTCCCTGAGCCTTGCCCACCTGCGTACCCTCGACTGTCTGCTGCGGTTGAAGAATCTCAGCCATGCCGCCGAACGCCTGGGCTGCAGTCAGCCGGCACTGAGCCGTCAACTGGCCCATCTACGCGACGCCTTCGACGATCCGCTGCTGGTGCGTCAGGGCCGTGGCTACGTACTCAGTGAGCATGCCGAAACCTTGGTCGAGCCGCTGCGTCAGGTACTCGAAGAACTCAGTGCGCTGCGCCAGCCGCCGGTGTTCGATCCCGCCCGGTGCGAGCGTCGGTTCTGTCTGGCTGCATCCGACTACGTGGCCGAGTTTATGCTGCCCGTGTTGGTGGAAGCGCTGGAGCGTGAAGCACCAGGCGTGTCGCTGGAGTACCGCACTTGGCAGGCCGGGGAATACGGGCTATTGGCCAGCGGTGAGGTTGACCTCGCCACCACCCTGTTCGACGAGTCTCCGGCGAACCTGCATGGCCGCCTGCTCGGCGAGGATCAGGCGGTGTGCCTGATGGCCGCCGATCACCCACTGACCGCAGGTGTCGCCGTCAGTCAAGCGGACTATCTGGCCTATCGGCATGTGCGGGTGTCTGGCGGCGGTGACAAGGACAGCTTCATCGATCGCCACTTGCGCACTCAAGGCCTGCAGCGACGCCTGCAATTGCAGGTGCCGTTCTTTGGCGCCATGGTCAAAGTGATCGGACAGGGTCAGGCGCTGGCTACCGTGCCGGAACACATCGCCCGACAACTGTGCCGTCTGCACGGCCTGGCCTGGCGACCGCTGGGTTTCGTCGCCCACAGCCAGCGCTACTGGGTGGTCTGGCACCAGCGCTTGCAGGCGTCTGCCGAGCACCGCTGGTTGCGCAATCGGGTGTTCGAGCTGTGGCGTCAGTCGTCCTTCGGAGTCGAGGGTGGGCATGCGCACGTGCCATAGCAGCTATGCGCGAAGCGGGGTTATTGCTGGGAGGCGGCTGGCCTAGACTGGACCGATTGCTGCGTGTCAGGGGCTGCCCCGACACTTCATCCGCCCAGGAGCCCTCTTGTGACCCCCGAACAATTCCGTCAGCACGGCCACCAGCTCATCGACCTGATCGCCGATTACCGCCAGCGCGTTGGCGAGCATCCGGTGATGGCTCAGGTCGAGCCGGGCTACTTGAAGGCGGCGCTGCCCGAGCAAGCGCCACAACAAGGCGAGCCTTTCGCCGCGATTCTCGACGATGTGCTCCAGCAGGTGATGCCTGGCCTCTCCCATTGGCAGCATCCTGATTTCTACGGCTACTTCCCGTCCAATGGCACGTTGTCGTCGGTACTCGGCGATTTTCTCAGCACCGGTCTAGGCGTCTTGGGCTTGTCCTGGCAATCCAGCCCGGCCTTGAGCGAGCTGGAGGAAGTCACGCTCGACTGGCTGCGCCAGTTGTTGGGCCTGTCGCCCCAGTGGAGTGGGGTGATCCAGGACACCGCCTCGACCAGCACCTTGGTCGCGCTCATCAGTGCCCGTGAACGCAGTAGCGGCTATGCCTTGGCCCGGGGCGGTCTGCAAAGCCAGGACAAACCGTTGATCGTGTACGTCAGTGCCCAGGCCCACAGCTCGGTGGACAAAGCGGCGCTGCTGGCCGGCTTCGGCCGCGACAACATCCGCCAGATCCCGACCGACGAGCACTTCGCGCTGCGTCCCGAGGCGCTGCAAGCGGCCATCGATCAGGACCTGGCTGACGGCAATCAGCCCTGCGCGGTGGTCGCGACTCTCGGCACTACCGCGACCACCGCACTGGACCCGCTGCGGGGCATCGGTGACATCGCCCAGGCGAGGGGCGTATGGCTGCATGTCGATGCGGCGATGGCCGGCTCGGCGATGATCCTGCCGGAGTGCCGCTGGATGTGGGACGGCATCGAGCTGGCTGATTCGCTGGTGGTCAATGCGCACAAATGGCTGGGGGTGGCTTTCGACTGCTCGCTGTATTACGTGCGCGATCCACAGCACCTGATCCGGGTGATGAGTACCAACCCCAGCTACTTGCAGTCGTCGGTGGACGGTGAGGTGAAGAACCTGCGCGACTGGGGCATACCGCTGGGCCGGCGTTTCCGTGCCCTGAAGCTGTGGTTCATGTTGCGCAGCGAAGGGGTCGAGGCGTTGCAGCAGCGCTTGCGCCGCGACCTGGACAACGCCCGCTGGCTGGCCGAGCAGGTCGGCGCCGCGCCAGACTGGGAACTGCTGGCGCCGGTGCGGTTGCAGACCCTATGCCTGCGCCACCGTCCGGCACCGCTGGACGGCGACGCCCTGGACGCGCATACGCGCGGCTGGGCGGACCGGCTCAATGCCTCGGGCAAGGCCTATGTCACCCCCGCGACCCTGGACGGCCGCTGGATGGTACGGGTGTCGGTCGGCGCGTTGCCGACCGAACGGGCGGATGTCGAGCGTCTTTGGGCGAATCTGCAGGCGGTGGTGAAGGCCCCTGTCAGGGGCTGACCACCTCGAAGCTGCTCTTGCGACTGGCATCGTACGCGGCTTTCTCCAAGGGCTTGGCCTGCGGATTACCCAGGTCGTCCATAGCCAGGCGGTAGGTTTCCGGGGCCAAGTAAGCGGCCAGCGCACAGACGCAGGTGATGACGAACGCCAGCCCGCCGACCACTAGCCAGATGTGCGTCGAGCCCGGCGGTGCGACGGCTGCGAACAGCGCCGGGAGCATGGCGGTGAGCATGGTGCCGATGTTCTGCGCGATGGCCATGGCCGAAACCCGGTAGCGGGTTTGGAACAGCTCGGGGTAGAAGCTGGGGAACACCGCGTTGTAACCCTGGTAGACCAGGCCCCACATCAGGATCGAGCCGGCGATGGCCAACGGCACGTTCTGGATGCTGATGGCGTACAGGTAGACGAACGCCAGCAGCCCCGAGCCCAGACATCCGGCGATCATGGTCGGGCGGCGCCCGATACGGTCGGACAGGTTGCCGACGAAGGGAATCACCAGCACCGCGACGACATTGCCCACCACCGGAATCCACAGGTACACGCTCTTGTCGAAGCCGATGCCGTAGGCCGGCTGCACCGCATAGGCCGCGCCGAAGATGGTCGCCACCACCGGGATCACGTTCATCAGTGCCATGAACATCACCAGCACCATGTGCTTCCAGCTGTGGCGGAAGGCCTCGCCGATGGGCGACTTGGCCACCTTGTCCTGGCGTTCTTCCTGAACGAACGCCGGGGTTTCATGCACCTCTTTGCGAATGATGAAGCCGGCAATGAGCACCACGGCGCTCATCAGGAACGGGATGCGCCAGCCCCAATCGTTGAAGGCCTCGCTGGGCATGAAGTAGGCCAGCGGCAGGAACACGGCCGCCGCCATCACCTGGCCGGCCTGCACGCCTTGCAAGGTATAGCTGGCGTAGTAGCCGCGGCGACCGAACGGCGCATGCTCCATGATCATCGAGCTGGCGCCGGAAATTTCTCCGGCCACGGCGAAGCCTTGGATCAGGCGCAGCACCACCAGCAGCGCGGGGGCGAGCAGGCCGATGTCATGGTAGGTGGGCAGCAGGCCCACGGCCATGGTCGACAGCCCCATCAGGAACATGCACAGCAGCAGCACGTTCTTGCGCCCGCGGGTATCGCCCCAGTGCCCGAGCACGAAGGCGCCGACGGGGCGGGCCAGGTAGCCGACGCCATAGGTGGCCAGGGAGGCAATGATGGCCATTTTCGGGTCGGTGGATGGGAAGAAGATCTGCGGGAAGATCAGTGCTGCCGCCTGGGCATAGATGAAAAAGTCGTAGTACTCGAGGGCCGAGCCGATCCAGCCACTGGCGGTGGCTTTCTTGGCCTGGGAAGAATGGGCCATGGTGTCTCCGTTGTTCTTGTCTGTTGTCGGAAGGCAGTCGCCCTCGGGCAGGCATGGGCCCGGATGGCAGCGACGAACGCATGGTTGTCCAGAGATTCAGAGTGAATCAATTGGCGTTGATGGGATCTGTTCGATTACCGAACGCAAACTAACCATTTCGTACAAAGAGCGTTGCCGATGCGACTTTACCTGCGAATAATCGATCCTGCCATCGTCGAGAACAAGCGGGCTCTTCGGTAGACGAACCGGTGCCTGCGCGAACAACAAGGGACTTACCATGCAGCGCTCCATCGCCACCGTATCCTTGAGCGGCACCCTGCCTGAGAAGCTCGAAGCCATTGCTGCCGCTGGCTTCGACGGCGTCGAGATCTTCGAGAACGACCTGCTGCACTATGCCGGGTCCCCACGGGAAATCCGCCAGCTGTGCGCGGACCTGGGCATTGCCATCACCTTGTTTCAACCGTTCCGCGACTTCGAGGGATGCAAGCGCGAGCGCCTGCAGAAAAACCTCGACCGCGCCGAGCGCAAGTTCGACCTGATGCAGGAACTGGGCACCGATCTGGTGCTGGTGTGCAGCAATGTGCAGGCCGATGCCCTGGGCGAGGAACAGGTGCTGGTCGATGACCTGAGGCTACTGGCCGAGCACGCGGGTGCACGCGGCTTGCGCATCGGCTACGAAGGTCTGGCCTGGGGCCGACACGTCAATACCTGGCAACAGGTGTGGAACCTGGTGCGCCAGGCCGATCACCCCGCGTTGGGCGTGATTCTCGACAGCTTCCATACCCTCTCGCTCAAGGGCGATCCGCGCGGCATCCGCGACCTGCCCGGCGACAAGATCTTCTTCGTGCAGATGGCCGATGCGCCGATCCTGGCCATGGATGTGCTGGAGTGGAGCCGACATTTCCGCTGCTTCCCCGGCCAGGGTGAACTGGACCTGGCGGGTTTTCTCGCGCCGATCATTGCCAGTGGCTATCGCGGCCCGCTGTCGCTGGAAATCTTCAACGATGGCTTCCGTGCGGCGCCGACTCGCCAGAATGCCGCTGACGGACTGCGTTCGCTGTTGTATCTGGAGGAAAAGGCACGTCTGCGCCTGGCCGAGCAGGCCCAGGCGGTGGAGCCCGGTATCTTGTTCGCGCCGCCCGCGGCCAGTCGCTACGACGGCGTCGAGTTTCTCGAATTCGCGGTGGACGAGGCGGTCGGTGCGCGTCTGGGCGGTTGGTTGAAACGGCTTGGTTTTGCCGAGGCGGGCCAGCACCGCAGCAAGGCGGTCAGGCTGCTGCGCCAGGGTGACATCAATCTCGTGCTCAACGCCGAACCCTATTCGTTCGGCCACAATTTTTTCGAGGCGCATGGCCCGTCGCTGTGCGCGGCGGCGCTGCGGGTGGACGATGCGCAGGCCGCGCTGCAGCGCGCGGTGGCCTACGGTGGTCAGCCGTTTCGCGGGCTGGTCGGGCCCAACGAGCGTGAGCTCGCTGCCGTGCGCGCGCCCGATGGCAGCCTGATCTACCTGGTCGAGTCTGCCACGGCCGGGCAGAGCATCTATGACAGCGACTTCCGTGTGGACCCACAGGCCAGCGCTACGGGTGGGCTGCAACGCATCGATCACATGGCCCTGGCGCTGCCGGCCGATGCCTTGGACAGCTGGGTGCTGTTCTACAAAAGCCTGTTCGATTTTACGGCCGATGACGAAGTGGTGTTACCCGACCCCTATGGCCTGGTGAAGAGTCGGGCGCTGCGCAGTCCCTGCGGGACGTTGCGTCTGCCGCTGAACATCTCGGAGAACCGCAATACTGCCATCGCCCATGCGCTATCGAGCTATCGCGGCTCGGGCGTACACCATATTGCCTTCGATTGTGCAGACATCTTCGCCGAGGTCACGCGTGCCAAGGACGCCGGGGTGCCGTTGCTGGAAATCCCCCTGAACTACTACGATGACTTGGCGGCGCGCTTCGACTTCGACGACGAATTTCTCAGTGAGCTGGCCTACTACAACGTGTTGTACGACCGCGATGCCCAAGGCGGTGAGTTGTTCCATGTGTACACCGAGCCCTTCGAGGGACGTTTCTTTTTCGAGATCATCCAGCGCAAGGGCGGCTATGCAGGGTATGGCGCGGCGAACGTGGCGGTGCGTCTGGCGGCGCTGGCCAAGCTGCGCGGTAGTGCGACGAAGTAGCCAGATGTGGGGCTTCGCTGCAGCCTTCAGGCGTCGCGGCGAAGCCCTTTGAGCGCCAGGTCAGAACCAGCGGTCGTTGCGTTTACGGCCGCGGGTCAGCGCCGGCAAGATCAGGCCCACCAACAGGCCGGCGCCGGCAATGCTGCCGCCGTACACCATGTAGCGCATCATCACCTGCTTGTTCTCGTCGCCCAGGCGCGCCTGGGTATCGCGCAGCGTCGACTGGGACTGCTCGAGCTGCTCATCCAAGGTTTTGTTGCGCGCTTGCAGCTCGTCGATCAACGCCTTGCGTGAGTCGAGGGTCTCCTGCATGCCTTGCACGCGGGTCTTCCAACTGTCGTCGATGGTCTTGAGCTGACCAGAGAGCTCCGCCACCTGAGCATCGAGCTGGGGTAGGCGCTCATTCTGGCCGGGCACCGCTTGCAGGTCGCTGGTGAGGATCCACACCAGGTCGCCGCTTTGGCCGCGCACCTGGCTGTAGTTGCCCTGGCTGCTGACCAACGTCACCTTCTGTCCGGATTTCAACGTGCCGACGATGCGGTGGCCGTCGGTCGGACCGCTGCGCACGTAGGTGCTGAGGCTGTCACTGACCCAGCGCGCATCGGTGCTGGCCTCTTCGGCATCGGCCAAGGGGGCCGCAACGAGCAGCGAGGCGAACAGCACGGGGAGGGCGAGGGTGGCGCGGCGGAATTCGGGCATGGTGGTCTTCGCAGAAGCAGTAACGGATGAAAAGCCCGGTGAATGGGCCGTGAGCCGATCGGTGGATTGACCGTCAGCCAAAGACCTTTTTTTTGTGGGCTGGTTCACTGCTCAGCGGAGGAAAAGTCTGCGAGGTGTTGCGAGAAATGTATTGCCCACGACATCCTTCGGTGAAGGAAGCCGCAGCGACGAAGCGCCGCTGCGGCAGAGGCAAAATGCCAGGAACTCAGGTCACGACCTGATAGCACGGCACATAGGCCGCACCGCCAGGAAGCTTCATCCGGTGCTGGTCGACGAACGCCTGCAGCAGCTTGCCGAGCGGGTCGAGAATCGCCTGATCACCGCGGATCTGGTAAGGACCATGCTCCTCGATCAGGCGGATGCCCTTGTCCTTGACGTTGCCCGCGACGATGCCGGAGAACGCCCGACGCAGGTTGGCGGCCAGTTCGTGGGGCGGCAGGTCGCGGCGCAGGGCCAGGTCGGCCATGTTCTGGTGGGTGGGGTCGAACGGATGCTGGAAGCCGCCGTCGATCTTCAGCAGCCAGTTGAAGTGGAAGGCGTCGTTGCGCTCGCGGCGGAACTGCTTGACCGCCTTGAGGCCTTCAACCATGTGTCGAGCCACTTCGGCCGGGTCGTCGATGATGATCTGGTAATGACGCTGCGCGGCCTCGCCGAGGGTGGCGCCGAAGAACGCATGCAGTTGCTGCAGGAACGGCTCGGCGCTGCGCGGTCCGGTAAGAATCACCGGGAAGGGCAGGTCGTGGTTGTCCGGGTGCATGAGAATGCCGAGCAGGTACAGGAACTCTTCGGCCGTGCCCGCGCCACCGGGGAAAATGATGATGCCGTGGCCGACACGTACGAACGCCTCCAGGCGTTTTTCAATGTCCGGCAGGATCACCAGTTCGTTGACGATGGGGTTGGGCGCCTCGGCGGCGATGATGCCCGGCTCGGTCAGGCCCAGGTAGCGGCTGCCGGCCATGCGCTGCTTGGCATGTGCGATGGTGGCGCCCTTCATCGGACCTTTCATCACGCCGGGGCCGCAGCCGGTGCAGATGTCGAGCTTGCGCAGGCCCAATTCGTGGCCGACTTTCTTGGTGTACTGGTATTCCTCGGTGCTGATTGAGTGACCGCCCCAGCACACCACCATCTTCGGCTCCACGCCCGGGCGCAAGGTGCGCGCGTTGCGCAGCAGGTGGAAGACATAGTCGGTGATGCCCTGTGAGCTCTCCAGGTCGATGCGCTGGCTGGCCAACTCGCTTTCGGTGTAGACGATGTCGCGCAGCGCGCTGAACAGCATTTCGCGGGTGCTGGCGATCATTTCACCGTCGACGAACGCGTCGGCCGGTGCATTGAGCAGCTCCAGGCGCACGCCTCGGTCCTGCTGGTGAATGCGCACCTCGAAGTCCTTGTAGGCTTCAAGGATGGTCTTGGCGTTGTCGACATGCGCGCCGGTGTTGAGGATGGCCAGGGCGCATTGGCGGAAGAGGGTATAGAGGCTGCCGGTACCGGCCTGACTCAGTTGCTGGACTTCACGTTGCGACAGTGTCTCCAGGCTGCCCTTGGGGCTGACGGAGGCGTTGATGACATTGCGGTGGGGCATCAAAGTCTTTCCTGTGCGGGTAAAACATCCTTCTTTGACACCACCATACCGACAATTGCACCTGGCAACGAGAGGGCCGGCAAAGAATCTGCGGCTGCGCGCTCGACGTGCGCGGGGCTGCTCAGGCCTCGATGGAGGAGTGATGGCCGGTGATCAGCCACTGCGCTTCGATGCGTTCGAAGGTGAACAGGAAGCGGGCAGGCACCACCCGCTGCTCGCCGGCCTGGCGGTAAACGAAGGTGTACAGGCCGCCGACCACCACGGTGCCGAGCTTGCGGCTGACGCGCTTCTTGAACACCTGGATATCGCAGACCAGGCCGTCGTTGGCCAGGAAGTTCTCGAAGTAGTTGCGGCGACTGTCCTGGCAATCGCGTACCTGATTGGACAAGGTCGGCACCAGGATCGCGTCTTCGGCGTAGAGGGCCAGCACCTGGTCGACATCCCGCGTGGCCACGGTCGCGGCCCAGCGATAGAGCGCGGCTTTGGCGCCGGCGAGGCAGGCCATCTCGGTGTCGGCGTAAAGGTCGGTTGGATGGGAGGCGACTGCTGGGTGCTGGGTCATGGTGGGCTCTGGAGTGAGGGTGGGAGGGGAGAAGACGATTGGAAAGCTGATTATTGTTATAATATAACATTTTCAGTTTTGTCAGAACGCTTCAGTCCAGAGCCCCGCCCGACCGGCATACCGCTGTCGCCGACCGGCCTTGCCGGTGCCGGTGCCGGCGACAGCAGTGGTCTGCATCAGACCACGTTGAACACATGACGCAGGTAGGCGACGAAGTTTTCGTCACGGCATTGAGTCTTGCCCGGGCTGTCGGAAATTTTCGCCACCGGCGCGCCGTTGCAGGCGGTCATCTTGATCACGATGTTCATCGGTGTCACATCGGGAATGTCGCAGGTGAGATGGGTGCCGATGCCGAAGCTGACGTTGATGCGCTCATGCAAGGCGCGGTAGAGCTGCAGCATCTTGGCGAAGTCCAGGCCGTCGGAGAAGATCAGGGTCTTGCTCGACGGATCGATGCCCAGGCGCTGATAGTGGGCGATGGCTTTTTCCGCCCAGGCCAGCGGATCGCCCGAGTCGTGACGCAGGCCATCGAAGAGCTTGCCGAAATACAGATCGAAGTCCCTGACGAACGCATCCATGCCGATACAGTCGGTCAGGGCAATGCCCAGCAAGCCGCGATATTCGCGCACCCAACATTCCAGTGCGGCCACTTGGCTGTCGACCAGGCGCGGACCGAGTTGCTGGTGGGCCATGAACCACTCGTGGGCCATGGTGCCGATCGGCCGAAGTTCATATTCACGGGCCAGGTGCACGTTGCTGGTGCCGACGAAACGGCCCGGAAAATCGTGCTTGAGGATGCGTACCACCTGCTCCTGGACCGGATAGGAGAATCGACGGCGGGTACCGAAGTCGGCCAGTTGCAAGCCCGCCAGTTCATCGGCGCTGGCTTCGCGCTTGAGCCAGTCGAGCTTTTGATACAGGCGTTCGCCGACCTGCTCCATGGTCACTTCCCGATAGCGGTAGCGGTTGCGCACCTCGGAGACGATCGCCAGCAGAGGGATTTCGTAAAGGATCACGTGCAACCAGGGCCCGCGCACGCGGATCGCCAGTTGCCCGGCATCGTCCAGCCCAACTTGGACATACCGCAGGTTGAAGCGGAACAGGCTGAGAAAGCGGATGAAGTCCGGCTTGATGAAGGGGATCTTCTCCAGATAGGCGAGCTGGTCGTGAGTGACCGAGACATCGGCCAACTGTTCGATCTGATAGCGGATCTCTGCAAGGTAGGGCGACAGGTCTTCGGCGTTGCGGCAGCGGAATTCCCACTCCACCTCGGCGTTAGGGTAGTTGTGCAGCACCGCCTGCATCATGGTGATCTTGTAGAAATCGGTGTCCAGCAAGTTCTGGATGATGCGTGGGGCGAATACGTCGTCGCTCATGGGCGGGTCTCCTTGAGCAGGGCCAGTTGGCGGTCGAGTGCGGCTTCGTCAGGGCATGTCAGCACGCCGGCACGGGTCAATTCGGAGCAGGCGTCTTCGCCGCCCTGGGTGCTCAGGGCGCGGCAGGCTGGGAGGTACAGCAACACCTGGAAACCCGCGCGCCTGAGTTGCAAGGCGGTGGTTCGCACGCAGTAATCCAGCGCCAGGCCGCCGACGATCACCGTTTCCACGCCTTGCACCTTGAGAAATTCGATCGCCCCGGTGGAGCGACGCTCGGCCAGGTCGTGGTAGCAGGCGCCGTAAGGATGCAGATCGGGTTCCACGCCTTTCCAGACGAAGTAGTCGTAGTCGATCGGGGCCGGCAGGCCAGGCAGCAGTTCGAAGCCTGGCGTGCCCGGCACGCAGTGGCTGACCCAGGTCAGGTCGGCGTTGGCCAGCGGCAAGGGTTGCAGCATTTGACTGGCCTCATCGACTGTCCAGGCCGCCTTTGCCGGGTGAGCGTCCTTGCTGCCCAGTCGCAGATCGGCGCGGCGGGCCATGGCATTGAGTGCCGGGACGATCAGATGGCCGCCAGGCACAGGCAGCTCGAGCGGGGCGTTGGCAGTGAAGCCGTTCTGGGCGTCTACGTCGAAACTGGCGATTTTCATCGGAAGGCTCCTCGGCTGGAATGGCTACATAATCCATCTGGTGGTTTAAGTATGTCAAGCGCTTTTATTTATGGGATTTGGCTTGCATCATAAAAAATACCTGGTGGAATATAGGCTGAAAAAAAGGAGTCGGGATGAGTTCGATAGCCGTCATGGCCAGCGTGGACATCGTTGCCTTGCGCCTGGATTTGCAGGCGCAGCGCCTTCAGGTTCTGTTGCATCGCCGCGAACGCGAACCGCATCTGGGCCAATGGGCGTTGCCGGGGGTGATCGTCAATGGCCGTACACCAGACAACAGCTTGGATGCCGCCGCCGCGCGAGCGTTGCAGGAAAAAGCTCAGGTGCTGCCACGGCACCTGGAGCAGGTCGGTACCGAGGGCAATGCGTTTCGCGATCCACGGGGTTGGTCGCTGAGCACCTACTATCTGGCCCTGCTCGATCCGGCACAGGTGCTCGACGGTGAACAGCAGGCGTTCTTCGACCTGGACGACTTGTCGGCGCGCAAAGTGGTGCTGCCATTCGACCACGCCCTGCTGATCCAGCGAGCCTGTGAGCGTCTGGCCGCCAAGAGCCTCTACAGCAGCTTGCCCCTGTACCTGTTACCCGCACGTTTCACCGTGCTCGAGGCGCTGACTGCGACCCAGGCGTGTCTGGGGCGAACGGTCAACAACACCTCATTGCGCAAACGCCTGGAGCGCCTGAAGGACGCGGGCTGGGTGGGTGATACGGGCGAGCGCATTCAGCCACGGTTGGGTCGACCGCAGCAGGTCTACGAGCATCTGCCGCATGCCAACGGGCCGTTTCTGTTCGAGCGCAGTCTGTTGCCGGAGGGCTGAGGGCTCAAGATCGGCGGTTTGCGGTCGATAAACAGGCTTGATCAAACGCTTTGCGGAGACAGGAAATGGTCGGAATCACCGGCGTCAACTTCACGATTCAAGGGACGCAATCCTCTGCTCAGGCCAGTGGAGACAGTGAGCAGACGACTGCAAAGGCGAATACCGTCGAGGTGCAGATGCCCACGCAGGCGAGCAAGGCCGAACAGGCCAAGGCCAGCGAGCAGAGCGATGAGCCAGCGCATATCAAGCAGATGCGTGACCTGATCAAAGAATTGCAGAAGCAGTTGGCCGAGGCACAGAAACGCTTGGCTGAGATTCAGGCGCAGCCGATGGAGGAAAAGGCCAAGATGGCTGCAGTTGCAGGCGCTCAGGGGCAGATCGCGGCTATCAATGGCCAGATTCTCAAGGCCACCGCTGAGTTGCTGAAGGCCCTGACCAAATCGGGTGGCAGCAGCTCGGGCGGTATGGTCAGCACCCAGGCCTGAAACGGGCGGCTCTGGGTGGCCGCCCGCGTGTGTCACTCCACCCGCGCTCGACCCTGGCGATCGGACTTGTACTGCATCGCCACCGCCGGTGCGGCCTTGGCCGACCCGGTTTCCAGCCACTGACGCAGGCGCCCGGCATCGGCGAAGTGGGTGAATTTGCCGTAGGCGTCGAGGATCACCATCGCCACCGGACGGTTGTCCATGCGCGTCAGCAGCACCAGGCAATGCCCTGCTTCATTGGTGAAGCCGGTCTTGGTCAGCTTGATGTCCCAATTGCTCTTGTTGACCAGATGGTCGGTGTTGCGAAAGCCCAGGGTGTAGTTGGGCTTTCTGAACGCCACGGTCTTCTCGCGGGTGGTCGACAGTTCACTGAGCATGGGGTACTTGCGCGAGGCGATCAGCAGCTTGGCCAAGTCGTGGGCGGTGGAGACGTTCTGAGTCGACAGGCCCGTCGGCTCGACATAGCGCGTCTTGCTCATCCCCAGGCTGCGCGCCTTGGCGTTCATCGCTTTGATGAACGCCGGATAGCCGCCAGGATAGTGGTTGGCGAGGCTGTTGGCCGCGCGGTTTTCCGACGACATCAGGGTGATCAGCAAGGTCTCGCGGCGGTTCAGTTCGCTGCCGGGCCTGACCCTGGAAAACACGCCCTTGAGGTCTGGGTTGTTGGCGATGGTCATGGTGAGCATTTCGTCCATCGGCAGTTTGGCGTCGAGCACCACCATCGCGGTCATCAGCTTGGTGACCGAAGCGATAGGAACAACACGATCGGCGTGGCTGGCGTACAGCTCCTTGTTGGTGTTCAGGTCGATCAGCAGCGCGCTGCCGGACGCCAGGTGCAGCTTGGAAGGGTCGCGCTGCTCCTGAATCGAAGACTGCGCAGCCGCAGTCGTCGGGAATGTCATTGTTCCTGTGAGCGCCAGCAGGAGGCTGAAGATGGACAGGGAAGTTTTCACGTTGAGGCTCACTACTCTTGGGTATGTCGTTGCTGGGCAAGGGTTTCCCCTTGGCTGATCGGCGCATTCTGGAGTATGGCCCGATCCCTGTCGAATGCCTTATTCCGAATGGGCGCAAGGTGAAGGAAATTTAATTCTTGTTTCGATTTCGCGCCGGTGACCTGGACAGGTCTACGGGTGGATTCAGCGCTGAGGTGACACCACCTGCAGTTTCTCGCTGCGCTGGAGCGAGGACAGGAAACGTTGCCGCGTTGTACCGCACAACTGGGGTGCGCAACCTGGACGGCGGCCTCGGTCATCCCGCCATATGCGGCCAGATCGAGACACGTTCATCATGCGTTCCTTGGCTGGAGACTACCCAATGCGGATTACCGAGCAGCAATTGCTGCACATACTTCCCAACTCGCGCCCCGTCGCCGAATCGTTCCTGCCCGCCCTCAATGGTGCTGTATCGCAGTGGGAAATCGACTGCCCTCTGCGACTCGCCGCCTTTATCGCCCAGGTGGGACACGAGTCGGCACACTTGTGCTGCCTTGTAGAAAACCTCAACTACAGCGCCGAAGCCTTGTTGCGGACCTGGCCCAAGCGGTTTGACGCGCAGACCGCTAAAGCCTGCGCGCGTCAGCCGGAGAAAGTTGCCAATCATGTCTACAGCGCCCGTATGGGCAATGGTCCGGCAGACTCAGGCGATGGCTGGCGCTATCGCGGGCGCGGTCTGATCCAATTGACCGGACGGGACAACTACCGTGCGGCCGGTAAGGCACTTGGGCTGCCCCTGGAGGAGCAACCGGAACTGCTGGAGGGGGCCGAAGCCGCTGCGCAGTCCGCAGCTTGGTGGTGGGCCAGTCATGGTCTGAATGAACTGGCCGATGTGCAGCGAATCGCCGATATAGGCAGCATCATCAACACCGGCCAGCCCGGACGTGTTGCGCATGGCGCTGCGCAACGGATGGCGCTGTACCAGAGAGCGCTGGAGGTGCTAGGTAAACCGATCGGCTCAGCGTAGCGCAAAAAAAACCCGCCAAAGGCGGGTCAAGAGAGCTTAAGGAGCAACGCAAGAACAGGTGTTTCAGGCGGTCAGCACGTCCGCTTCCAGTCGGTCTGCCATGGCTTGCGCCATGTGCCGCGATGTCACCGGGCCGCCGACCGGTTCGCCATTGCGCACCAGATACCAGCAAGCCAGCAGTCCTTGCGCACGTAGCGTGGCCGGGACTGCACTGCCTACGACTGAGACGATTTGGATAGTGGGCATGATGAACCTCCTGCAGAACATGTTGCTAACTTACCGAGTCCCTGGGGTGGGTGAAAATCAACTTCATCGATAGTGGTCATTAGTTTTATCAACGGTCGCCGTGGCTCACCACCGCGGCGGGCCGTAATACACCGGCGGTGGTCCGTAGTAGCGGCGATACACCGGGGGTGGCGCCGGTACGTAACGTTCGACCACGTAAGGTTGGTAATAACCCGGAGGTGGCGGCGGGGGTGGCGGCGCCTGTACATACACCGGTGGAGGCGCGTAGTAGGTCGGCGCGCGCTCGACATACACCGTGCGGTCATGCCCTCCGTAGACCGTAGCGCCAACGACTGCACCGACCACTGCGGCGCCAAGCACCGGACCTGGACCCCAGCCGTGACCATGGGCCGCCGCAGGGCCGCTGACGGCCAGGGCGCCGACCAGCAGGGCGATTCCGGGGATGAGACGATTCATGAATGGATCCTCGCGATGACCCCACCTATGGGGCTTGCTCATAAGACCGGGAAAACCGTCAAGCCAGTGCGAAGACAAGGTAAAGGTTATGTAAGGACGACAGGCGGTCGTCTCTGCTACGCTGCGCGAATCGATTCAGCTCGCAAGGACTTCCGCTAAGATGACCATCGCACCCAGCAGGGACACCACACTGTGCATTTCATTGGCCGGTCGGCCGGGCACCTTTGGCGTGCGCTTTCACAATCATCTCTACCAGCAGTTAGGTCTGGACTATTACTACAAGGCCATGACCACCGAGGACCTGCCGGCCGCAGTGGCCGGCATCCGCGCCCTGGGCATTCGCGGCTGTGGCGTATCCATGCCCTACAAAGAGGCGTGCATGGCGCTGGTGGACGAAATCGATCCCTCCGCTGCGGCGATCGAATCGGTCAATACGCTGGTCAACACGCAGGGCCGTCTGAAAGCCTACAACACTGACTACCTGGCGGTGCGCCAGTTGTTGGAGCAGCACGGGCTCGACCCGCAAACGGCCTTCGCCCTACGCGGCAGCGGCGGCATGGCCAAGGCGGTAGCCAGTGCCTTGCGCGATGCCGGATTCAATCAGGGGCTGATCGTCGCCCGCAACGAGCAGGCAGGGCGCCAGTTGGCAGATGTCTGCGGTTACGCCTGGCAGCCCGAGCTGGGCGACCTGTGTCCGCCGATGCTGATCAACGTCACGCCCATCGGGATGGCCGGTGGCGCGGACGCGCAGGCGCTTGCCTTCCCGCATGCGGCGGTCGCCGCTGCCGAGCGGGTATTCGATGTGGTGGCATTGCCGGTCCGTACGCCCTTGGTGCAACTGGCCGAGAAGCTGTGTAAACCTGTGATCACAGGGTTGGAGGTGATCGCGTTGCAGGCGCTCGAGCAGTTCGTGTTGTACACCGGGATCAGGCCGACGCCCGAGCAAGTCGAATCCGCCGTGGCCTACGCACGGGAAGGTTAAGCGGCCATCACGGATCAGCCCGTGATGGCCGCTACAGGTTCAGACAACCTGTTGTCCCCGGTCCAAGCGCTCATCCACGAGCGCCCGTCCGTGCGCCAGTGACACATGCTGGGCGTTCTCCAGATCCGAGAAGAACTTCATGGGTATCGAGAAGCGTCGGCTGGTATGACCCTCTGGATCAGTGATCAGGCAGCCAGCGGCGTAGGGCAGGGGAGAGTCAGGGTGCGGCATCACGCTGGCGGTGATGGTGTGATCGCGGTACTCGCAATGAAGGGATTGCATCGTGATTACCTCGCTGTGGTGGTGTGCAAGGGCCTCTTGCTATGTACCACAACGAAGGGCCGGAAGTTCCCGGCCCCGACGAGCGTGTGGGCTGGAGTCAGCCTTTGAGCTCGGTAGGTTGGATCACCTCGACCCAGTAGCCGTCCGGATCCTTGATGAAAGCCAAGTGGTTCATCCGCCCGTCCTGCAGGCGTTTCTGGAAGGGCACGCGGAGCGCTTCAAAGCGCTCGCAGGCGATGCGTACATCGGGTACCGAGACACAGATGTGACCAAAGCCGCGTGGATCGGTATTGCCATCATGGTAGGCAAACTCGGGATCTTTCTCGGTGCCGTAGTTGTGGGTCAGTTCCAGAACACCGGGAATTGATTTCATCCACTGGTGACGTGCGGCGTCATCGACGGGAATCTGTGCCGGATCCACCAAGGCCAGGAAGTACAGGCTGAACTCGGCAGCGGGGAAGTCACGTTTGTCGACAACGCGAAAACCCAGAACGCGGGTGTAGAAGTCCAACGACTTCTCGATGTCCTTGACCCGCAGCATGGTGTGGTTGAACACGAACTGGGCGGTTGCGCTGTCGGGCTGGGCAGTAACGCCAGGCAGTGTTTGCAGATCATTCAGGCTCATGGGAACTCCACAGACGGGGTCGACAGCTGAGTGTCGACGGAAAAACAGAACGCCCATGATACGGCACTGAACCGATTGCGCAAACGAAAGCGCCCTGCATGAGCAGGGCGCTGGAATTAGAGGCCCGCATGTGCGGGCGCTTGATGGGGTCGCTAATCCTTTAGCTGGTTCAATATTCGCCCACGGCTTGTGAAAAAACTGTGAAGCGGGCGTTGACGTTTCATCAGCGAACCCAAGAATCCACGGTGGCTGCACCGTACTGTTCTTTCCAGGCCTTGAGGCCGCGATGGTTGCCCCCTTTAGTTTCGATCAGCTCGCCGGTATTCGGGTTTTCGTAGACCTTGACCACACGAGGCCTGCGATGCTGTTTCGGCGCACTCCCTGTCGTCTTTGCGGGCGCTTTGGAGGCCTTTGGATCAAGGATCGCGACGATTTCACGCAGGCCCTTGTCATAGGTCTTCATCAGCCCGAGAAGTTTCTGTTCGAATTCCATTTCACGTTTGAGACTGGAATCCTTTTTCATGGCTTCCAGTTGGGCGATTTGCTCCTGGAGTGCTTTTTCCGCTGCGCGAAACTCTGCAAGTCTGGACACTATGATTACTCCCGTCAGTGGGCGCGGCAGGCTGTAAAAAGCATGCTCGAACAATTAAGGCTGGCCGCTTGGATAGAGAAACTGCTTATGTGTTGGGAGTGTAGTCGGGTGCTGGAGTTCGGTAAACCTCAACTTTTATATCTGAATGTTTGAACTTTCCCGTTAGCCCGTGCTGCATCTTTGGGGTGTTTATCGCATTCATCCGTGGTCGGGATTCAGCCTTCGGAACGGGATGCAAACCGATGCATAACGTGTTGCGCTAATCCGGCGCTCGATCCCGATTGCCGGTCTGGCACCGAAAACGCGCTCACGCCAGCGCCGAGATCGAGCACGCTGGCCCTGTGCGCCCCATGCCGGCGCGTACTCTTCATCATTGTTCATGCGCGCGGTTGGCCCGCAACCTGCAATATCTCGATGGCGATCTCGCACAGGCCACCCACACCCAGCCTCGCACTTAGGCGCGTCGGTGACTCGAAGGTGGCCCGGACCACGGATTTCAGGGGCGGCAGGATGGCGTTCGCGCTACAACTCGATAATTTGCACCATGACCAAGGCTGGAGTGCGTTCCTGCAGTTGCGCTTTGTTCAACGCGAAACTGTGACTCGTCTTGGTGCGCGCAAGCATTTTGGCCCTCTTCTGGTGCAGCGCCCGTTCTATCCGGAGGGCGCGCCCTGTCACGTCTATATTCTCCATCCACCCGGCGGCATCGTGGCCGGTGACCGTCTGGAGCTCGACATACAGTTGGAGTCGGGCAGCCATGCCTTGCTCACCATGCCCGGCGCGAGCAAGTTCTACCGCAGTATCGGGCCGACCGCCCAGGTCGCCCAACATTTCCATCTGCAGGCCGGCAGCACACTGGAGTGGCTGCCCCAGGACAGCATCCTGTTCGACGGGGCCCGAGTGCGCCTGGAGAGTCGTTTCACGCTTGAGCCTGGCGCTCGGTTACTGGCCTGGGAAACGCTGTGCCTGGGCCGACCAGCCATGAACGAACGTTTCGATCACGGCGCCCTGGACAGTTGCTTGCGCATCGACCTGCCGGACGATCCAGGCCTGCACGAGCGCTTGCGCATCGAAGGCGGGCGGCTGGAAAAGCTCGGCGGTCACCCCCTCGTGGCGACGTTCTGCGCCGCGCCGGCCAATACGCACCTGCTCGACCAGGTGCGTCAGTTGCTCGAGGAACTGAACATCCCGGCTGGCGCCACGCTGCTTGGGCCTTTACTGGTCATCCGCCTGCTCGACCACGACAACCAACACTTGCAACGTACCCTGCAGCGCCTCTGGCATGTGCTGCGCCCGGCCGTTCTCGGCCTGGCACCGTGCCCGCCGCGCATCTGGGCCACCTGAGAGAGCCCGCCATGGAGCTGACCCCCCGAGAGAAAGACAAACTGCTGCTGTTCACCGCCGCGCTGGTGGCCGAGCGTCGCCTGGCCCGTGGACTGCAGCTCAACTACCCCGAAGCGGTGGCGCTGATAAGTGCTGCGGTGATGGAAGGCGCCCGCGATGGCCGTACTGTCGCGGAACTGATGAGTCTGGGACGCGAGGTGTTGAGGCGCGATCAGGTCATGGACGGCGTGCCGGAGATGATCCATGACATCCAGGTCGAAGCGACCTTTCCTGACGGCACCAAGCTGGTGACCGTGCACGAGCCGATCGTCTGAACCTGCCCAGGAGGCAAGCATGATTCCCGGAGAAATCCAGGTCGCCGCGGGCGACATCGAACTCAACGTCGGCCGCGAGCGGGTCAGCGTCAGTGTGGCCAACCACGGCGACCGCCCTGTCCAGGTCGGCTCGCACTATCACTTCTTCGAGGTCAACCAGGCGCTGGTCTTCGAACGCGCACCGACGCGCGGGTTTCGCCTGGACATTCCCGCCGGCACAGCCGTGCGCTTCGAGCCTGGTCAATCGCGCACCGTGCAGCTGGTGAGCTACGCCGGCAAGCGCGAAGTCTATGGTTTCCAAGGCCAGGTGATGGGCACGCTGGAGGGCAGGCCATGAGCCGCATTTCTCGGCGGGCTTACGCCGACATGTTCGGCCCCACCGTGGGCGACCGCGTACGCCTGGCCGATACGGCGCTGTGGGTCGAGGTGGAAAAGGACTTCACGCTGTATGGCGAAGAGGTCAAGTTCGGCGGTGGCAAGGTGATTCGCGACGGCATGGGTCAAGGGCAGATGGTCGCTGCCGACGCGGTCGATCTGGTGCTGACCAACGCGCTGATCATCGACCACTGGGGGATCGTCAAAGCCGACATCGGCGTACGTGGCGGGCGCATCGTGGCCATCGGCAAGGCTGGCAACCCCGATGTGCAACCTGGGGTCACCATCCCGATCGGCGCCTGCACCGAGGTGATCGCCGCCGAAGGCAAGATCGTCACCGCCGGCGGCATCGACAGCCACATTCACTTCATCTGTCCGCAGCAGGTTGATGAAGCGCTGGCCAGCGGCGTCACCACCTTCATTGGCGGCGGAACCGGACCTGCTACCGGCACCAACGCCACCACCTGCACCCCGGGCCCCTGGTACTTGGCACGCATGCTCCAGGCCGCGGACTGTCTGCCGATCAACATCGGCTTGCTGGGCAAGGGCAATGTCTCCAGACCCGAGCCCCTGCGCGAGCAGGTTGCCGCCGGAGCCATGGGCATGAAGCTGCACGAGGACTGGGGTTCTACGCCGGCGGCCATCGATTGCTGCATGGGCGTGGCCGAGGAAATGGACATTCAGGTGGCCATTCACAGTGATACCCTCAACGAGTCCGGCTGTATCGAGGACACCCTGGCGGCCATCGGCGACCGCACCATCCACACCTTCCACACCGAGGGTGCTGGTGGCGGGCATGCACCGGACATCATCCGCGCAGCCGGCCAGGCCAACGTGCTGCCATCCTCGACCAATCCGACACTGCCCTACACCCGCAACACCGTCGATGAGCACCTGGACATGCTCATGGTCTGCCATCACCTGGACCCGAGCATCGCCGAAGACGTGGCCTTCGCCGAGTCGCGCATCCGCCGCGAAACCATCGCCGCCGAAGACATCCTTCACGACATGGGGGCGTTTTCCATGACCTCCTCCGACTCCCAGGCCATGGGCCGGGTGGGCGAGGTGGTGCTGCGTACCTGGCAGGTGGCGCACCAGATGAAGCTGCGTCGCGGCCCGCTGGCACCCGATGGCGACTACAGCGACAACTTCCGGGTGAAGCGCTACATCGCCAAGTACACCCTCAATCCGGCGCTCAGCCATGGCATCGCCCACGAAGTGGGCTCGGTGGAAGTGGGCAAGCTGGCCGACCTGGTGCTCTGGTCGCCCGCCTTCTTCGCCGTCAAGCCGGCGCTGGTGATCAAGGGTGGGATGATCGTCACCGCCCCCATGGGCGACGTTAACGGCTCGATCCCCACGCCGCAACCGGTGCATTACCGGCCGATGTTCGGCAGTTTCGGCGATGCGCGCCACGCCACGCGCATGACCTTTCTGCCCCAGGCCGCCCTGGATCGCGGGCTGCCCGACGAGCTGGGGCTGCGCAGCCTCATCGGCGTGACCCGAGGCTGTCGTCGGGTGCGCAAGGCGGACATGGTGCATAACGGCCTGCAACCGGTGATCGAAGTCGATGCCCAGACCTACCAGGTGCGTGCCGATGGCGAACTGCTGGTCTGTGAGCCGGCCAGCGAACTGCCGCTGGCCCAGCGCTATTTTCTGTTTTGAAGGAGCAAGCATGATTGTCCTGACTCGCCGCATCGCCGAGGCCGCCTCGGTGACCGGCACCGTTACCTTGGACGTGGACAGCCGGATCAAGAGCCGCCTGCGCGTGACCCTCGATGATGGCCGTGAGGCCGGCCTGATGCTGGCGCGCGGGCATTTGCTGCGCGGCGGTGAACTGCTCGCCGATGCCGATGGCCTGCACGCAGTGCGCGTGCTGGCGGCGCCCGAGCAGGTGTCGACGGTGCGCTGCGCCGATCCGCTGCTGCTGGCCCGTGCCGCCTATCACCTGGGCAACCGTCACGTACCGCTGCAGATCGAGCCTGGCCTGCTGCGCTACCAGCACGACCATGTGCTGGACGAAATGGTCAGCGGCCTGGGCCTCGATGTGCTGCAGGAGCAGGCGCCGTTCGAGCCGGAGGCGGGCGCCTATCAGAGCGCTGCGCACGGACACAACCACAATCACCCCTTCGTCCGCCTGTAAATCTATTGAAGAACTGCCTTGGAGCACACGATGAAAAAAGCCCTAGCCCTCGCGTTGCTGATGATTGCCCTGCCAGCCTTCGCTCATCCCGGTCACGACAGCAACCCGTTGCAGGATGGCCTGCTGCACCCCTTGACCGGCCTGGACCATCTGCTGATGTTGCTGGGGACCGGCGTACTGGCCGCGCTGACGGGCCGTACCCTGTCGCTGCCTCTGGCCACGCTGTCGGCGATGTTCGGCGGCGCTGTGCTGGGTCATCTGTTCGGTGACCTGGTCGGTGTCGAAACCCTGATCACCCTGTCGCTGGTCGTGGCTGCCGGCGCACTGCTGCTGCCCAGCCGGCAAATGCTGCTGGCCTTGGTCATGCCGGTGTTCGCCCTGTTCCACGGCTGGGCCCACGGTGTCGAGGCCACCCCGAGCGCATTCTGGGTGTTCAGCGCAGGTTTCGTCAGCGTCAGCGCGTTGCTGTTGGTGGCCGGCTTCGGCGTCGGTTGCCTGCTGCGTCGCCATAGTAAGTTGCAGCAGTTGTTCGGCGGCGGCCTGCTGGCGGGCGCTGCCTTCGTGCTGGTCGGCTGATGAGCGCCGACCTGGCGCTGCTGCGCCTGCTGCAACTGGCCAGCCCCGGCCTGCCAGTGGGTGGCTTCACCTATTCGCAGGGCCTCGAGTGGGCCGTGGAAGCAGGCTGGGTGCGTGATACCGCGGGCTTCTGCACCTGGCAGCGCGAGCAACTGCACGACACCCTCGGCGGGCTGGACTGGCCGCTGTTGGCGCGCTTGTATCAGGCCTGCCAAGACGATGATGCCGACGCCTTCGGCCATTGGACCCGCTTCCTCCTGGCCAACCGCGAGACGGCCGAGCTGCGCCTGGAGGAGCGCCAGCGCGGCAGCGCGTTTGCGCGTCTGCTCGACGGCTGGCAACTCGCTCAGGCCCCGGCCTGGCGCGACAGTCTCGAGCTGTCGCAGCTCGGCGGCATGGCCTGGCTGGGCGCGCACTGGGCCATTCCCTTGCGCGACTTGGCCCTGGGCCACGGCTTCGCCTGGCTGGAAGGTGCGGTGATGGCCGGAGTCAAGCTGGTGCCGTTCGGCCAGCAGGCGGCCCAGACCCTGCTACGCGATCTGAGCGCCGAGTTGCCCACTGTGCTCGATCAGGCGCTGATACTCGAAGACCACCAGCTCGGCGGCGGACTGCCGTTGCTGGCCATTGCTTCTTCGCGTCACGAAACCCAATACACCCGATTGTTCCGTTCTTGAGGACTACCTGCATGCAAAGCTATCAGCAACCCCTGCGCGTCGGTGTCGGCGGCCCGGTAGGCTCAGGCAAGACCGCGCTGCTCGAAGCGCTGTGCAAAGCCATGCGCGATCACTACCACATCGCCGTGGTCACCAACGATATCTACACCAAGGAAGACCAGCGCATCCTGACCGAAGCCGGCGCGCTGGAGCCCGAGCGTATCGTCGGTGTGGAAACCGGCGGCTGCCCGCATACCGCAATCCGTGAGGACGCCTCGATGAACCTGGCGGCGGTAGAAGCGCTGGCGCGCAAGTTCGGCAACCTGGAAGTGATCTTCGTCGAGAGCGGTGGCGACAACCTCAGCGCCACCTTCAGCCCCGAGTTGGCCGACCTGACGATCTATGTGATCGATGTGGCCGAAGGCGAGAAGATTCCACGCAAGGGTGGACCGGGGATCACCAAGTCGGACTTCCTGGTCATCAACAAGACGGACTTGGCGCCTTACGTGGGTGCGTCGCTGGAGGTGATGGAGCGCGATACCAACCGCATGCGCCCAGCGCGGCCGTGGACGTTCAGCAACCTGAAGAAAGGCGAAGGCTTGCAGGCGATCATCGATTTCATCGTTGATCGCGGCATGCTCGGGGTCAGGGGGTAGTGTGGGTCGTCTGGGCGTAGGCGGTGCGTGCAATCGCGGCGCCTGCATCGCGGCTGTGGCCGCAGGGCAGGCGCCGCACGGTGTCGCTCATCCCGCCGCGATCTTCGCCGGATCCGTCTGCAGCCACCACTGGCTGCGCTGGCCCTGCAACAGCCCTTCGAGCACCGAGTCGCCGCGGTCGCGCTGAGCGATGCGCTCTTGCTCGAACGCGTCCTTGAGCAGGCTTTGCAGGTTGCGCGACTGGGTCACGGCCTTGGGTGTGGTCACGTCGCTCTTCAGGTCGCCGTTGACGTAGGTGAGGATGCGCTCCTTCTGGCTGGCCTGCTGGGTAGCACTGGCTTCGACCAGCTTGCCCTTGTCGAAGCCCAGGCGCGTGGTGCTGCTGGCCTGGTCGTCGATCACATGGTAGCTGTAGTTCTGCGATTCGCGGTCGCTGCCCAGCGACAGCGCCATGAGCGGATTGGCACCCTGGTGGAACGAGGCATCGAGCTTGCTTTGCTGGCGCTGCTGCACCGAATAGTCCTGCAGGCCCTGGCGTTGAATATCGGTCTGCTGCGACGCACTGAAGGTGAAACTGTCCGTTTCGTCCTGGCGCATCGGGTTGCTACGTTGTGCAGTTTCGCTGATCGAGGCGCTGAAATCGGCCAGGCCACTGAGCAGGGCGCGGTCCTTGTCGGTCATGGAGAACGGTTTCTGCACAGCGGTCGGGCGGGTGTCGTCCAGGCTGTTGAGCTGGCTGAAGGCGTCCTTGAATAGGCCCATCAGATTCTCGTCGGCACGGCCGCGATGCTGGGCGGCATCGAACTGGGTCAGGTAGTTGGCGATCGCGGCCTTGCGTTGATCTGCGCTGCCCAGCAGCTCGCCGTCATGGGTGTCGAGGCTCAGGCGAACTTCCCCCGTGGGGCCTTCCAGGCTGAGCTTGCGCGTGCGCTCGTTGAGGTCGAGGGTGAAACGCTGTTCGCCGGTGGGCGTCTGCAGTTTGGCGTTCATCTGCAGCGACGAGAACAGGGTGGTGTCGAGCTTGGCCAGTGCGCCCAATTTCAACTGCGGGGGCTGTGCGTTCAAGCCATCGATGGTCGACTGGAAGCTGTCGGCGAGTTTGCCCAAACCGCGCAGTTCGTCGTCGCTCAACTCGCCGCCATCCACCTCGGCGCTGACCGCCAGGCCTTTCTCGCCGCTGGCCAGCGACAGCCTGATGGTCGCGCCAGAGGCCGTGGTCAGGCTGAAGCTGACGCCATTGTCGGGGTTCTCGCGCAAGCGTGTCTGCTGCAACTTCAGCACTGCAGGGTTGATGGGCGAGTCGTCGCTAACGGCGAAAACCGATTGCGAAATGCCGCTGCCGCCGTTGCGTACCAACTGCTCGATCAACGCCGCGCCGATGCCGTTGAAACGTCCGGCGGTACTGGACGTCTTGAACGCTGTGAGCAGCGAGGTAGCCAGCTTGTCCTGGCTGTCGTTCTCCCAGACATAGCGCGTCTGCCCGGGCAGCAGCCCTTGGCGAGTGTAGGTTTGCGGCTCGCTGGCGATGGTGGGCTGCCCCAGGGAGACGGAGCTGCTCGGCACATTGGCGGCGGCGGTCAGGGTATCTGCGGCGCTGGTCAGTGCTGTGGGCGGTTGCGCGAGGGCGACCCTCGCGGCGAGGGTTTGCACGGCGGTGATCGAAGTCATGAGCGTCCTGCCGATTCGAGTGGATATCGGGGTATCGGCCGGGCAATGAAATGCATGAGGAAAATGGCGGAGCGTTGGGGCGGTGAAAGCCGCTCCGAGAGGGAGCGGCTCTACCTTGGTGTAACGGATCAGCGGCGACGATCAGCGGCGGCGGAACAGGGGCAGTGGCTCGTCGGTGGCGCCTTGGTAGGTCACCGAGAAGTCTTTCAGGCTTTGCAGTGCATCCTGCGGATCCTTGTCGGCACGGATAGCGAAGGCATCGAAGCCGCAGCGCGCCATGTAGAACAGCTGGTCGCGCAGTACATCGCCGATGGCACGCAATTCGCCCTTGTACTGATAGCGATCACGCAGCAGACGGGCGTTGGAATAGCTGCGTCCGTCGGTGAAGGCCGGGAAATTCAGCGCGATGACCTGGAAGTGCTGCACCTGCTCGCCGATTTCCTCGGCTTCCTCGTCGCTGTCCAGCCATACGCCCAGTCCGCCGTCACGCGCGAGCAGCGCGTGGCCATGATCGCGCCACATCTGCAGCGGTACGATGTAGTCGTCGCAGTTGCTCAGCTCATCGAAAGAGGCGTCCTTGGGCAGCAGGTGCCAGGTCTCGTCGACGATTTCGTTGTGCTTAATGATTCGCTGCATAGACGCGTTCCTTGAATGGGTCGATGCCGATACGCTGATAGGTGTCGATGAAGCGTTCGTCTTCGTTGCGTCGTTCGACGTAGACGTTGATCAGTTTCTCGATCACATCGGCCATGTCGTCCTGGGCGAAGGACGGGCCGAGGATCTTGCCCAGGCTCGCATCGCGCGCAGCGTTGCCGCCGAGCGAGACCTGGTAGAACTCTTCGCCTTTCTTGTCCACGCCGAGGATGCCAATGTGGCCCACATGGTGGTGGCCGCAGGCGTTCATGCAGCCGGAAATGTTGAGGTCGAGCTCGCCGATGTCGAACAGATAGTCCAGGTCGTCGAAACGGCGCTGGATGGATTCGGCGATCGGGATCGACTTGGCATTGGCCAGGGAGCAGAAGTCACCGCCCGGGCAGCAGATGATGTCGGTCAGCAGGCCGATGTTCGGCGTGGCGAAACCGCTTTCGCGCAGTTCCAGCCACAGCGCGTGCAACTGGCGCTGCTCGACGTCGGCAAGAATGATGTTCTGTTCGTGCGAGGTGCGCAGGTGGCCAAAGCTGTAGCGATCAGCCAAATCGGCGACGGCATCGAGCTGCTTGTCGGTCAGGTCGCCCGGCGCCACGCCGGTGGGCTTGAGCGACAGGGTAACGGCGACATAGCCGGGCTTCTTGTGGGCACGGGTGTTGCGCGAGCGCCAGCGGGCGAAACCTGGGTTTTCCTGCTCCAGGGCAGTGAAGTCGACGTTGTCGAGCGCCAGATACTGCGGGTCGACGAAATGCTTGGCCACGCGCTGCAGCTCCGCCTCGGTCAGCGTGGTGCTGCCGCCGCGCAGATGGGCCATCTCGGCCTCGACCTTTTCGGCGAAGACCTCAGGGGTGAGCGCCTTGACCAGGATCTTGATGCGCGCCTTGTATTTGTTGTCACGTCGGCCGTAACGGTTGTATACGCGCAGGATCGCATCGAGGTAGCTGAGCAGGTCCTGCCAGGGCAGGAACTCGTTGATGAACGCACCGATCACCGGGGTACGGCCCAGGCCACCGCCGACCAAGACTCGGAAGCCCAGCTCTCCGGCCGCGTTATACACCGGCTCCAGGCCGATATCGTGCACTTCGATGGCGGCGCGGTCGTCCTTCGAGCCGTTGACGGCGATCTTGAACTTTCGCGGCAAGTAGGCGAATTCGGGGTGGAAGGTGGTCCACTGACGTACGATTTCGCACCATGGGCGCGGGTCGATCAGTTCATCCGCCGCGACGCCGGCGAACTGGTCGGTGGTGACGTTGCGCAGGCAGTTGCCGCTGGTCTGGATCGCGTGCATCTGCACCGTGGCCAGCTCGGCCAGGATCTCGGGAACGTCTTCGAGCGCCGGCCAGTTGTACTGCACGTTCTGCCGGGTGCTGATGTGTGCGTAGCCCTTGTCGTAGTCGCGGGCGATCTTGGCCAGCATGCGGACCTGGCGCGCATTCAACTGACCGTAGGGCACGGCGACGCGCAGCATCGGGGCGAAACGCTGGATGTAGAGGCCGTTCTGCAGGCGCAGAGGGCGGAATTCTTCTTCGCTCAGCTCACCGGCCAGATAGCGGCGGGTCTGATCACGGAACTGCTTGACGCGGTCCTCGATGATCCGCTGATCGTACTCGTCGTATACGTACATAAAAGTCCTGTCTCAGGCTGCATGCAGCTAATCGCGCGCACGGCCGCGCACTCCGGATCGGAGCGGGGGAACGATAGCAGAGTGCATTTATGCGCAAAAGTGATGTTTTTGCATATGAAAAGAACCATTTGGACTAAGTGAGATTGTCTGCTATTTGCTCTAACGCTCTCGCTAGGCCCGTATACTGTTTCCCTTTGTGCTGTAGGGATTTTCCTAATGCTCTTCAGAGCACTGTGTCACGGCCTTTGTCTCGGGTTGGCGTTGATGGCCAACGCGCAGGCGGCCTCGGTAGTGTTTCTCAACCCGGGCCTTTCAGATGAAACATTCTGGGTCAGCTATACGCGATTCATGCAGGCGGCTGCGGACAATCTGGGCATGCAGTTGCAGGTGCAATACGGTGAGCGCCAGGCCGAACGGCAACTGGCTCAGGTCCGTGCGTTGCTGCGCAGCCCACACAAACCCGACTATCTGATGCTGGTCAACGAACAATATGCAGCGCCGGAGGTGATGCGCCTGGCCCGTGGTAGCGGGATCAAGTTGGTGCTGGTCAACAACGGCCTGACGCGCAGCCAGGCCGATGCGGTGAAGGCGCAGCCTGGTAGCTATGCACCTTTGCTGGGCGCGCTGATCACCAACGACGAGCAGGCCGGTTACCAGATGCTGCGCGATCTGGTCGCCAGTCTTCCGGCGTCGAGCGGCCCCATTGAGCTGTTGGCTTTCTCGGGCATCAGCACCACGCCCGCCTCGCAATTGCGTGAGCAGGGCATGCGCCGGGCGCTCGCTGATTTTCCCCAAGTCCGTTTGCGTCAGGTGGTTTCCGGAGGCTGGAGCCGCCAGCGGGCTTTCGAGCAGGCGCAGATTCTGGTGCAACGCTATCCGAAGGTGCGTCTGGTGTGGTCGGCAAACGACGAGATGGCCTTTGGGGCCATGCAGGCGTTCGAAGCGGCGGGCAGGGTGCCGGGCCGCGATGTGCTGTTCAGCGCGATCAACAGTTCCCCCGAAGCGCTGCGGGCGCGAATCGATGGGCGACTCAGCGCACTGGTCGGAGGGCATTTCAGCCTGGGCGGCTGGGCGATGGTGATGCTGCACGATGATGCCTTGGGCCTGCCGCTTGATCGTGACGGTCACACGGTGCGCACCCTGCCGGTATTGCAGCCGATCGACCCGGCAAAGGCGCGGCGCTGGTTGGCATTGCAAGAGCGGGCAGACTACGGCATCGATTTCCGTCGCTACAGCGCGCAGGGCAAGGCCAGTGATTACCGCTACCCATTTTTGACGTCGCCCGTCGATTACTGAAAGACCTTGCTTGAGCAAAGGGCATTGCTGGGCTTTACTGCTGGGTGACGTGCATTCCGATAATCACTCCAAGAGGCAATGCAATGGCTAATCCTACCAAGCTGCGCAAACCCGCCGTCAGCGTCGACACCTGGGCGATCCTGTGTCTGATCGTGCTGGTGGTGGTGACCGCTGTCTACTGGCTCGGACATCCCTGAAGCAAAGCTGCCGGTTCACGCCGGGCTTAGCGCCCCACCCGTTTACCCCGTTGCTGGCCGACTTCCAGTGCCTGCCCGTCGCGTTGCTTCCCTTGGCGAGCGAGCCCTTCAAGTTGCGGAATGAGCATGCCCTCAGGCAAGTGCCGCCAGAACCTGCCAGGCATGTGCAGGCGTAACGCGTCGGGATTGAGCCGAGCAGGATTGAATGTGGAGCGGTAGTAAGTGCGCCAGAGTTCCGCGCCGGGGTCTTCGGCGTGCCTGGCCCACTCGATCCATTCGGGCGGACAGCGTCGGCGGTAGTCCAATTGCGCCCCGTCGAAACGGATGCCATCTTCTGGCGTCGCGATTAGCCAGCGCTGGCGTCCGAGGCGGTCGACGAAGTGACTGCTGGCGCTTTCGAGAATGTCGTGTGCGGGCTCGTGAAAGGCCACCAGATCCAATTGCAAATGGCTGGCAATCGGCTCTGGCAATGGGACGAAGCGAAGAAACGCGTGCAGATGGTGCGCTTCACGACTGACCTGTTTGATTCGCCTGTGCAACTCGCTGCCAAGCCGGTCGCCGGCCAGCATGGCCGTGCGGTCGCCATGGGCGACGCGCCACAGCACCTCGTACAGCATGTTCCAGCGCTGATCACCCCGGTAACGTGCGGCCTGTTCAAGCTGCTCCAACAGCGTAGCCGGTATGCGCGCTCTGAACGGGCCTGGTCCTTCGGGTAGCGGAGTCGGCAGTGCGAGCAGATCGTCGATTGGGCCTTGACCCCAGGTGACCTCGCTCGGGTCGATGCCGTGCCCCAGTAGCGTACGCGCCTGTGAGCGCCAGGTGCTGAACAGGTCGTCGCAGTCCAGCGCGATCATGCCCACAAGCCCATCTGCACGGGCGCTTGCGGTTCGCGCAAGCGCTCTCGCAGCAAACCGCTGCGCAATTCGCTTTGGGCAGGTCGGTAATCGGTGGTGACGATGAACGGGCGCGCCTTGTCCAGCACACAGCGCAATTGAATCAGGTCATCGTAGCGAATGCGCCGCTCGCGTCGCAGCGCCACCAAGCGCTGAACGCTGCGCAGGCCAATGCCGGGAATGCGGGCGAGCAGGGCGGGTTCGGCACGGTTCAGATCCAGCGGGAAGACGTCGCGATTGGCCAGGGCCCAGGCCAGCTTGGGGTCGACGTCCAGCGCCAGGTTGCCGGTCTGGCCGAGGAGTTCGCCGGCTGTGTAGCCATAGCCGCGCATGAGGAAATCGGCCTGGTACAAGCGGTGCTCACGCAGCAGCGGTGGGGCGGCCAATGGCACGCTGTTGGGGCTGTCAGGAATGGGGCTGAAGGCGGAATAGTAGACGCGCTTGAGGCCATAGCCCTGGTAGAGCGATTCGGCATTGCGCAGCAGCGTACTGTCGTCGGTGGCATCGGCACCCACGATCACCTGAGTACTTTGACCGGCCGGGGTGAAGCGCGGTGCTCGCGGCTCGCCGGCCACCGCCTGCTGGCCCTGATGAATGATGCCCATGGCCTGGCGAATCGTGTGTGCCTGCTTCTCCGGCGCCAGGCGTTTGAGGCTGGCGTCGGTGGGCAATTCGACGTTCACGCTCAAGCGATCGGCCAGACGTCCGGCTTCCTCGATCAACATCGGATCGGCATCGGGAATGGTCTTGAGGTGGATGTAGCCGCGGAAACCATGTTCTTCGCGCAGCAGGCGTGCGACGCGGTTCAACTGCTCCATGGTGTAATCGGCCGAGCGGATGATGCCCGAGCTCAGGAACAGCCCACTGATGCAATTGCGGCGGTAGAAATCCAGCGTTAGAAGCACCACCTCCTCGGGGCTGAAACGCGCCCTGGGTACATTGCTGGAGCGGCGGTTCACGCAGTACTGGCAGTCGTACAAGCAAAAGTTGGTGAGCAGTATCTTGAGTAACGACACGCATCGACCGTCAGGCGTGTAGCTGTGGCAGATGCCCATGCCATTGGTTGCGCCCAGGCCCTCTTGCCCGCGAGAACTGCGCTTGGGCGCGCCGCTGCTGGCGCAGGACGCATCGTACTTGGCGGCGTCGGCAAGAATGCCGAGCTTGGCAATGAGTTGCATGCAGGCTTCTCGATATACTGGTTTTTCATACAGTATTGAGAGAATGGCTGGCTTGCAAGAGCCTTTCCGATCAGCGGGCGAATGGATGCCCTGTAGCAAGACGGCCCGCCCGAGGACGAGGAGCAAAGTCCTCGTTCGGAACGGGCCGTCTGCTGGCGTGGTGTTGGAGCGCCTATTGCTTAGACTTCAGCGTCCCACGCGCGGTCGCCGTGTTCGTCCTTGACCCGGGTCGGCAGACCCATCACGTCCAGCGCCTTGAGGAACGGCTCTGCCGGCAACTCTTCGACGTTGACCATGCGCTTGGCATCCCATTCGCCACGCGCCACCAGCAATGCAGCGGCTACAGGCGGCACACCGGCGGTGTAGGAAATGCCTTGGCTGTCGGTTTCGGCATAGGCTTCTTCATGGTCGGCGACGTTGTAGATGAACACTTCGCGCGGCTGGCCATCTTTGGTGCCCTTGACCAGGTCGCCAATGCAGGTCTTGCCGGTATAGCCCGGGGCCAGGGAGGCCGGATCGGGCAGAACCGCCTTCACCACTTTCAGCGGTACCACTTCGAGACCCTCGGCGGTCTTGACCGGCTGCTCGGAGAGCAGGCCGAGGTTCTTCAAAACGGTAAACACATTGATGTAGTGCTCGCCGAAGCTCATCCAGAAGCGCACGTTCGGCACGTCCAGGTTCTTCGAGATCGAATGCACTTCGTCGTGCCCGGTCAGGTACAGGTTCTGCGAACCGACCACTGGCAGGTCGTCGGTGCGCTTGACCTCGAACATGGTATTGCGGGTCCACTGGCTGTTCTGCCAGCTCCACACCTGCCCGGTGAACTCGCGGAAGTTGATTTCCGGATCGAAGTTGGTGGCGAAGTACTTGCCGTGTGAGCCGGCATTGACGTCGAGGATGTCGATCGACTCGATGTGGTCGAAGTATTGCTGCTGGGCCAGTTTGGCGTAGCTGTTCACCACACCCGGGTCGAAGCCGACGCCGAGAATGGCGGTAATGTTCTTCTGCTGGCATTCCTCGAGGTGCTTCCACTCGTAGTTGCCATACCAGGGCGGGGTTTCGCAGATCTTGCCCGGTTCTTCGTGAATCGCGGTGTCCAGATAAGCGACACCCGTATCGATGCAGGCACGCAGCACCGACATGTTGAGGAAGGCGGAACCGACGTTGATCACGATCTGCGATTCGGTCTCGCGGATCAAAGCCTTGGTCGCCTCGACATCGAGGGCGTTGAGCGAGAAGGCCTGGATGTCGGCGGGTACCTTGAGGCTACCCTTGGCCTTGACGCTGTCGATGATGGCCTGGCATTTGGAGATGTTCCGTGACGCAATGGCAATACGACCGAGTTCGTCGTTATGCTGTGCGCACTTGTGGGCCACCACCTTGGCGACACCTCCTGCACCAATGATAAGAACGTTCTTCTTCAATTTACTCGATGCTCCTTGTTGAAAAGGCCTGTCGTCACGACAGGCTGGAAACGTAGTCGTCGAACCCGAACTCGCGTTTGACCTCGATGCTGCCGTCGAGCTGCTTGACGACGATCGCCGGCATCTTCAGGCCATTGAACCAATTCTTCTTGACCATGGTGTAACCCGCCGCATCGACGAAGGACAGACGGTCACCGATGGCCAGCGGCCGTTCGAACTGATATTCGCCGAAGATATCGCCGGCCAGGCACGATTTGCCACAGACCATGTAGGTGTGCTCACCGTCATTGGGTGCCATCTTGGCATTGAGACGGTAGATCAGCAGGTCGAGCATGTGCGCTTCGATCGAGCTGTCGACCACGGCCAAGTGCTTGCCGTTGTAGAGCGTGTCGAGCACGGTGACTTCCAGCGAAGCGCTGTTGGTGATGGCCGCTTCGCCTGGCTCCAGATACACCTGCACACCGTACTGCTCGGAGAAGCTTTTGAGGCGGGCGCAGAACGCCTCGAGCGCATAACCTTCGCCAGTAAAGTGGATGCCACCGCCGAGGCTCACCCACTGCACCTTGTGCAGTAGGTGACCGAAGCGCTCTTCGATGTGCGACAGCATCTTGTCGAACAGGGCGAAATCGCCGTTCTCGCAGTTGTTGTGGAACATGAAACCGGAGATCTGCCCGATCACCTTCTCGATCTTTTCCGGGTCCCATTCGCCGAGACGGCTGAAAGGACGTGCCGGGTCGGCCAGCAGGTAGTCGGAACTGCTCACCTGCGGATTGACGCGCAGGCCGCGGGTCGTGCCTTCGGATTGCTCGGCGAATCGCTCGAGCTGGCCGATGGAGTTGAAGATGATCTTGTCGCAGTTTTCCAGCATCTCCGGCACTTCATCATCCGCCCAGGCCACGCTGTAGGCGTGGGTCTCGCCGGCGAACTTCTGACGGCCGAGCTTGAGCTCGTAGAGCGAAGAGGAGGTGGTGCCGTCCATGTACTGTTCCATCAGGTCGAACACCGACCAGGTGGCGAAGCACTTGAGGGCGAGCAGGGCCTTGGCGCCGGAGTGCTCGCGCACATAGGCGATCTTCTCCAGGTTGCCCAGCAGCTTGGTTTTGTCGATGAGGTAATACGGCGTCTTGATCATTTCAAAGGCCCCCGGCCAGGCCGGCCAAAAAAAGGACACGCATTGTGCCTGCCCTCGCCGTAGATCGAAAGGGCACGAGACGGATTTCGCGTGGTGCATGCCCTGTGCGGGTGCGCGTTCATCTGGATTGAATCTTTTCTGTCGACGTCCACTCAGTTGAACAGAGGATTGTGACCATCTGAATCAACCGAACAGGTTGGCGAAGGAGAAACCCATGAGTTCCAAATACAAGGCGGGCGACAAGGTGCATTGGAATTCCGAGGCCGGGATCATCCACGGCTCGGTGGTCAAAGTGCATACCCGCGATGTGGCGTTCATGGGGCGCCAGCGGCATTGTTCGAAAGAGGAGCCGCAGTACGAAGTCAAGAGCGACAAGACCGGGCATCTGGCGATGCACAAGGAGTCGGCCTTGCATAGGAACTGAAACGGGCCAAGCCGCACAGCGGCAAGATCACCGAGGACGAAATGGACCATTGTGACCGTCCCGCCTACCTTATCCCTCCCTTGAACCGCGCCTCGGCGCGGTTTTTTTTGCCTATCACACACGCCTCGGTGAATGCCGGCCCTTTCAAGTTTCCGGGAGGCGGTGCTTGCTCAGTACGGTTGTTTGTTCAGCCAGTCCCGAATCTGCTCGAGCGTCGCGGTGGCCCCGCCGCAGACGATCATCAAGACACGCTCATAGCCGTCAAGTCTGCCAGGCTCGTAGGCCAGCGCCAACGCTGCACCGCAGGCTGGCTCGACCAGCAGTCGGTGATCGCGCAGGAAATCCTCGCAGGCTTGCAGCGCGGCACGGTCGGTGACCTGTTCACTGAACACGGGATGCTGCTGTGTACACGCGAACGCCTGATCGGCCACCCGTTTGGCCCCCAGAGAGGTCGCTACCGAACTGAGCGCTGTCAGCTCGACGGGGCCGCCGGCGACCATAGCCGCCTGCAGCGACGCGGCCCCCTCGGTTTCCACTGCCAGTACCGGCACATCGTGCCAACCGTTGCGCTGCAAGCCCTCGACCACGCCGCTGAGCAGCCCGCCACCGCCTACCGACAGCACCACCGCGTCGGGCTTCACGCCGCTCTGGGCGACTTCGTCGATCATGCTGGCATGACCCGTCCACAGCAGTGGGTCATCGAACGGGTGGATGAACGCATCGCTTGGCTGCAGCAAGCCTTGGGCATGCTGGTTGGCTTCCTGCCAGGAGCTGCCGGTGATCACCACTTCGGCCTGTTCGAGCTTGAGCAGTTCGATGGCTCGGGCGCTGGTGGTTTCAGGCACCACCACCGTCACCGGCACACCGAGCGCGCGTCCGGCATAGGCCACGGCCAGGCCGGCATTGCCGCCCGACGACGAAATGAAATGACGGGCGCCTCGGGCATGGTGCACCTCGCAGGCATGTCCCACGCCGCGCAACTTGAACGAGCCGGGCGGCTGCAGGGCTTCGAGCTTGAGCCACACGGCGCGTCCCGCTGCCAGTGAGAGCGGACGGGATTCGATCAGGGGGGTAGCGATGTGCAAGGTCATGGGCGCTCCGCGTTCAGCGTTGGCGGGCAGTGGGCGTGGCATCGCCTCGCAACTGCTCAAGGTAGTTGTAGATGGTGTAGCGGGTCACGCCCAAGGCGTCGGCGGCTTTTTCCACGCCGCCTTTGACGATGAACAATCCACGTTCCTGCATCAGGCGCACTGCCTCGACCTTGGCCTGCTTGTTCAGACGACCTTGGCCACTACGCTGCAGGGCGTCTTCGATGATCTCGGCCATCAGTTGCGGCAGGTCGGCGGCATCCCCAGGCGTTTGCTCAACACCTCCAGCGCCTAATGGCTGGAAGTGGCGAAGGAAAGTCATCGCAGCGTCGAGGCCGGTCAGGTCAGTGTTAACGCAGAGGCTGGCGAAAGGATGCCCGCCGCTGTCGCGAAAGATTGCGGTGGCGCTGCGCAGGCTGCGGCCTTTGAGTGAGGTGGGGTAATCGTTCAACACCACCGGGTCGCAACCCTGTTGATCGCGGCTGGCTTGCATCAGTGCCTTGAAGCCTTGGTCCTGTTCAGGAGCGGCCAGAATCGGACTGCCTACACGTCGGCCCGAGAGATGACCGTTGACGATGGCGATCACCGAGTGCTCCGGTCGATCAAGGTCGTGCAGGAGGATTTCCAAGTTGCCCGGCGCGACGCTGCCCAAGGCTTGCAGGGCAGCTTTGAGCACGGTGAGTGTGAGCTGGCGCTCTTGTTGGAGAGATAGGGGTGGCATGGGGGCTCGCCAAATTCACAATTATGTTGAATTTTACACAATTGGTTGAATTTGGCGAGTCGTGCGTGAGTTTCCAGGGTTAACGTTTCAGCGCGGGTGTGCGCGGTGGAATCATGCGCCGCGATCCAGTCGCTTCGAACCCCGCAGCGAAGCGCAGCAGCGCGTTGTCGTCATAGGCACGTCCGGCGAAGGTCAGGCCCACTGGCATGCCGATGTCGGCCATTACACCCATCGGCACGGTGACAGTGGGTACACCCAGGTGACGGATCGCCAGGTTGCCATTGGCGACCCACACACCATTGCTCCAGGCGATGTCCGCCGATGCAGGGTTGACGTCGGCGTCGGCGGGGCCGACATCGGCGACGGTGGGAAAGATCACAGCGTCGACACCCTGCTGGTCCATCCACGCTTCCAGATCCATCTTGCGGGTCTGTTCCAGGCCGCGCAGACCCTCCGGGACGCTGGCGATCTGATCCCAGGCCTTGAGGCCACGTTTGGCCATGTTCACGTACTCGTCCATGCCGGCCGCGAGATCGTCTTCGCGGTTGGGCAGGGTGCCAGGGTCGTGGGGGAAGATTTGCGGTCCGTCGACGTCGGCCAGACGGTTGAGCTGAGGGTCGCCGTTAGCGCGCAGGAAATCGTCGAACGCCCAGCCTGAAAGCTCCCAGAGTTCGTCATGCAGGAATTCCCGTGTGACGATGCCGCGGTTGTACACGGTCAGGGCACCCGGGCGGTCGCCTTCGCAATTGGAAACCAGTGGAAAATCGGTTTCCACCACTTCGGCGCCTGCGGCTTCGAGGGCCTGCCGAGCCTGTTGCCACAGGTCGATCACGCTGGCGCGGGTATGGATGCGCTGGCCGGTCGGCCCGCCGATCCCGGGCTTCTCCGAGGTGCCGGCGTCGGCATCGGCATTGATGTACATGCGCGGCACTGCGAAGCGCTTGCCCTTGAGCGCGGCGCTGCCGGTGGCCAGTGCCAGATAGCTCTGCGGGCGAACGCTGGAGGCAGGGGGAATCGGCACCCAGGGCTGCATGCGCCACAGGTCGCCACGGGTTTCGGCGTCGTCGGCCACCACCACATCGAGGATCTCCAGCAAGTCAGCCATGGTCCGTGCATATGGCACTACCACGTCCATGGTCGGCGTCAGCGGCCAGTTGCCGCGCACCGAGATCACCCCGCGCGAGGGGGTGTAGGCGCACAGCCCGTTGTTCGAGGCCGGGCCGCGTCCGCTCGACCACGTCTCCTCGGCCAGGCCGAACGCGCTGTAGCTGGCCGCCGTGGCGGTGCCGGCGCCATTGGAGGAGCCAGAGGCGAACGGTGCGGTGAGGAAGGCCGCGTTGTACGGACTCTCGGCGCGGCCGTACACGCCTCGCTGCATGCCGCCGTTGGCCATGGGCGGCATGTTGGTCTTGCCCAGGCAAATGGCGCCGGCTGCGCGCAGGCGCTCGACGGTGAAGGCGTCGCGTTGGGCGACCAGGTGTTTGAATGCCGGGCTGCCGGAGGCGGCGGTCAGGCCCTTGACCAGGTAGCTGTCCTTGGCGGTGTAGGGAATGCCGTCCAGCGGGCCGAGGGTTTTCCCCGCAGCGCGTCGTGCATCGGAGGCCGCCGCTTCCTCGAAGGCCTGGGGATTGCGCACCACCACGGCATTGAGCGCGGTCGGCGTATCGGCGCCGTCATAGGCATCGATCCGGGCCAGGTAGGCCTGGACCAGCTCGACCGCTGTGGTGCGACCCGATTCGAGCGCATCGCGCAGCTCGGCAATGGAAACCTCGGTTACCTCGATCATGCTGTCACCAAACTGTACAGGTGGATTTCATGCCGGCGAGTGTACAAGAAGCCCTGCGCAGACGCAGGTTTGCGCAGGGGAAAAACCCGTTTGCAGCGGGGCACGGCAGTGCAGCGAAGGCATGGCGATACCACCGAGCGCTGTAGGAAAAAGCCCTGGGTAAGAATAAAGAATGTCTGATATTTCTTGTCCGATAAAACCTTCAGCGTCTACCGTTTGTCGTAGGTAACCGTGCGCATGAAGCGCCAAGCTGGAGAGTAATCGTACATGGCAAGATCCCCCGAACCCCCGCGCAGTCCCACCATCAATCCACCGGTCTTCTGGATCTCTGCCGTCATATTGTTGCTGCTGGTGCTCTACGCCAGCGTATTCCGCGATCACGCCCAAGAATTGTTCGCCCACATTCAGGGCTGGATCATCGGCAATGTCAGCTGGTTCTATATTCTCGCGGTGGCGCTGATCCTGGGCACGGTGGTGTTCCTGGGGATCAGCCGCTACGGCGACATCAAGCTGGGGCCGGACCACAGCACCCCCGACTACAACAATGCCACCTGGTTCGCCATGCTGTTCTCCGCCGGGATGGGCATCGGCCTGATGTTCTTCGGCGTCGCCGAGCCGGTGATGCACTTCCTCAAGCCGCCGCTGGGTGAGGGTGGAACGGTGATGGCTGCGGGCGAAGCGATGCGCATCACCTTCTTCCACTGGGGTCTGCACGCCTGGGCCATCTACGCGGTGGTGGCGTTGATCCTGGCCTACTTCAGTTATCGCCACGGCTTGCCGTTGACCCTGCGATCTGCGCTGTATCCCTTGATCGGCGAGCGTATCCATGGCCCGCTGGGCCATGCGGTGGACATTTTCGCCATCATCGGCACGGTGTTCGGTGTGGCGACCTCGCTGGGCTTTGGCGTGTCGCAAATCAACACTGGGCTCAATGCGCTGTTCGGTGTGCCGGTATCGATACCGGTGCAGATCGCCTTGATCATCGGTACTACGTTCCTGGCCACGCTGTCGGTCATGTCGGGTCTGGACAAGGGCATCCGTCGTCTGTCGGAGCTCAACCTGGGCCTGGCCGTGTTGCTGCTGCTGGGCGTGATGCTGCTGGGGCCGACCGTGCTCATTCTGCAGACCTTCGTGCAGAACACCGGCGGTTACCTCAGTGAAATCGTCAGCCGTACCCTGAACCTGTACGCCTATCAACCGACCGACTGGATCGGTGGCTGGACGCTGTTCTACTGGGGGTGGTGGCTGGCCTGGTCGCCCTTCGTCGGGCTGTTCATCGCACGCATCTCGCGCGGTCGGACCATCCGCGAATTCGTCACCGGCGTGTTGCTGGTACCGACCGCGTTCACCCTGCTGTGGATGACGGTGTTCGGTAACACGGCCATCCACATGATCCTCGACCAAGGCCTCACCGATCTGGCGGCCGCCGTGGAGAAGGACACCTCGCTGGCGCTGTTCGCCTTCCTCGAGCACTTCCCGTTCGCCAGCGTGATCAGCACCTTGGCAGTGGTGATGGTGGTGGTGTTCTTCGTCACCTCGGCCGACACCGGCGCGATGGTGGTGGACATGCTGGCCTCCGGCGGCCAGGAAGGCACGCCGATGCGCCAGCGAATTTTCTGGGCCTCGACCATGGGCATCGTGGCCATTGCCCTGTTGCTCGCTGACGGTCTCAAGGCGCTGCAGACCGCGACCATCGCCAGTGCGCTGCCGTTCACCGTGGCACTGCTGCTGAGCATGCGCGGGCTGCTCAAGGCGCTCAAGCTCGATGCCACCAAGCGCGACTTGCGCTACCAGGCGCTGGCGATTTCGCCGACGGCATCGCGCGCGGCTGGGAATTGGCAGCGGCGCCTGCGCACCTTGGCGATGTTCCCGCGCCGTTCGCACGTGCAGCGTTTCATCTCGGAAGTGGCGTTGCCGGCTTGCCAGTCGTTGGTCGAAGAATGGCGCCGACAGGGCTATGACTGCAGTGTCGAAGAGGGTGAAGGCGGGCGCGTAACGCTCAAGCTCGGCCCCAGCGACGACCTCTTCATCTACGAGATTCGTCCGCGCGCCTATGCCATGCCCAGCTTCGTGCTCAGCGACATGGCCGGGGAGGAGCGCAAGTATTTCCGCGCCGAAGTGCATTTGCGCGAGGGGGGGCAGGATCACGATGTGATGGGCTGGTCGAAAGACGAGGTGATCGGCGACATTCTCGATCACTACGAACGTCACCTGCATTACCTGCATTTGGTGGGGTGAGTCGCAAACGAAACGGGCCGCAGATGCGGCCCGTTTCAATTGGCAAGGCTGAAGTAGAACACACCTCAGTGTTTGGCCGCCTGGATCGCCAGCACGACACCATTGGTGGTCTGCACCAGGACATAGTTGTTGGCCATCTTCACCCAGTGACTTTCTTTCTCGGGTGCTGGCAGGCCTTTGGCCTTCCAGTCGCGCACGGCTTCGTCGTCACGCTTGTACTGGTCGGGCGCCTTGTCGCCGACTTTGAGTTCACGGTTATGCGACTCGGGCGCCTTGACGCTCTCGACGTTGGACTCGGCCGCCTGCGCGCTCAGTGGCAGTTGGGTCAGGGGCAACGTGAAGAGCAGGGCGCACATCAGGGAACGGGTTTTCATGCAGGCTTTCCTCATGGACATTCTGTAAATACGACAGCGACCTGTGCGTGACAATTCACTCCATGCGAAGCGCAGTGCTACAGTCGCTTCTTTTTTCTACCGAGGATGCAACATGCGAGCACTACTGCCGATGGGCGCGGCGCTGCTGATGATCGGTTGTGCGTCGTCGACCATGGAGGCTGCACGCACCGGTCAGCCCGGCGCGCGCCTGGATTCGCAGAAGGCGCCGGAGATAGTCGCCCAATGCATACAGTTCAGTTGGCAGGAGGAGACGCGCTTCGGCGTCGACGCCAGCGGCTATCTGGAGTCGCGCAAGGCCGGAGGCTTCACCGTCTACACGCGCGAGGCGGAATCGTTCGTCGACGTCTACCCGCAGGCCGGCGGGACGCGGGTCGACTACTACGCGCAAAAGAGCGACATGGTCGCGCTGCAGCGCAAGGCCGCGGCTGCGACCTGTCTGTAAGTCATCGCGGCATGTAGCGCAGTTGCCAGCGCCGCGGAATTTTCCACGAGGCCAGCGCCAGCATCACGGCCACTAGCGCGCTGGCCAGTAGTGCGGCGCGTTCGAAGCGTTGCTCGAGCAGTACGCCAAGCACGGCACCGATGAACATGCCGCTCCACGGCACCAGTTGCACACGCCAGCCCAGGCGCTGTTGACCCAGCAACGTACGTCCCAGGCCTCGGCCAAAGCGCGAAAGAGCGCCCGTCACATAGGTGAGTCCGATCGGCAAGCCGTTCACTTCTTCAACTACTGCGTTGATCATGCCCATCGCTGTGACCGCCGCCAGCAGTGCGGCCAGTTGCAGCGCTTCGGGCAGCAGCCCGGCCAATGCAAGCAACAAGCCGATCAATCCCAGCAAGGGCCAGTGGCGCCGGCCACTGCGGGCCGCGACGATCACGCCGAGCGCGTTGCCCAGGATGAATGCGCCAATCACCAGCGCCAGGCGCACGATGGGCCCCCACTCGGCATTGCCCAGGGATACCGCCAGGCGCGTGGTATTGCCGCTCATGAACGAGACGAAGTCGCCGGTGGCCAAAAAGCCGATGGCGTCGGTCATGCCGGCCAGTACCGACAAGGCGGCGACGAAGTACAGCCCTACCGTGCCACGGCGCTGCAGATGACGTTGGCGGTGGCTGTTGGGTGACGGACTGCGGGGCAGCATCGCGGGGTTCCTCCAGTCTGGCCGGGCGTCAGTGGCCCGGCGGTTGCGGCTGGCGGAGTATATCCGAGGATGGCAGCGCGATACTGACCAACGGCAGCTTGCCGCTGCTGGTGTCGATCAGGACAGGAAACCGCCGTCGACGTTGAGGGCGGTGCCCGTGGTGTAGCTGGAGGCGTCGCTGGCCAGGTACAGCACTGCGCCGGCCATTTCGCTGGGGTCGGCAACACGCTTGAGTGGAATCTGCTGCAAGGCGGCCTTGAGGATGGCGTCGTTCTTCACCAGCGCCGAGGCGAACTTGGTGTCGGTCAGGCCGGGCAGCAGGGCGTTGCAGCGGATGCCGAACTGCGCGCATTCCTTGGCGAACACCTTGGTCATGTTGATCACCGCCGCCTTGGTCACCGAGTAGATGCCCTGGAACAGCCCGGGTGTGACGCCATTGATCGAGGCCACGTTGATGATGCTGCCGCCGCCGTGTTCGCGCATCAGCTTGCCCGCTTCCACCGACATGAAAAAGTAGCCGCGGATATTGACGTCCACGGTCTTCTGGAAGGCGCCGGCATCGGTGTCCAGCACATTGCAGAACTGCGGGTTGGTGGCGGCGTTGTTGACCAGGATGTCCAGGCGTCCGAACTGCTCGCGGATACCGGCAAAGACCTGCTGGATCTGCTCCAGCTCGCCGATATGGCAGGCCACGGGCGTGGCCTTGCCGCCGGCCGCGATAATCGCGTCGGCGACCTGTTGGCAGCCGTCCAGTTTGCGGCTGGAAACGATCACATGGGCGCCTTGCTGGGCCAGCAAGTGGGCGATGGCCTCGCCGATGCCGCGGCTGGCGCCGGACACGAAGGCGATCTTGCCATCGAGGTCGAACAGGGAGGTCTTGGACATGCCGGGGTTCCTTGTGGTGAAGTTCAGGGCCTGCGCAGTTCAGAGAGAAGACGCGTCGATCACCTGCAGCGCCATGTGCTCCAGCAGACGGTTCATGTGGATGAACTGGGCGAAGCGCTTGTCCTGGGTTTGGCCGTGGTGGAAACGGTAGTAGATCTGCTGGACGATGCCGGCGAGGCGGAACAGGCCATAGCAGTAGTAAAAGTCGAAATTGTCGATGCGAATGCCGGCGCGCTCGGCGTAATAGTCGACGAATTGTCTGCGCGTGAGCATGCCGGGTGCATTGCTGGGCTGGCGGCGCATCAGTTGCACGGCGGCGGGATCGTCCGCTTCGATCCAGTAGGCCAGGCTGTTGCCCAGATCCATCAGCGGATCACCGAGGGTGGCCATCTCCCAGTCCAGTACGCCGATGATATGCATGGGATTCTCTGCGTCGAGGATCACGTTGTCGAAGCGGTAGTCGTTGTGGATGATGCCTGGCCGTGGGTGGTCTTCAGGCATCTTCTCGCGTAGCCAGGCGACTACCGTTTCCCAACGCGGGGCATCGGGGGTCAGGGCTTTTTCGTAGCGGCTCGCCCAGCCTTCGACCTGGCGTTGTACATAGCCGTCGGGCTTGCCCAGGTCTGCCAGCCCGCAGTGGGTGTAGTCCACCTGGTGCAGTTCGACCAGGCGATCGATGAAACTCTTGCACAGGGCTTCGGTGCGACTGGCATCGAGGCCCAACTCGGGCGGCAGGTCCGAACGCAGGATGATGCCCTTGACCCGTTCCATCACATAGAACTCGCCGCCAATCAGCGATTCATCGGTGCAGTGCGCATAGGCTTTTGGGCAATAGGGGAAACCGGCGTGGAGCTGGTTGAGAATGCGGAACTCGCGGCCCATGTCATGCGCCGACTTGGCCTTTTGCCCGAACGGTGGCCGGCGCAGTACCAGCTCGCGCTGAGGATAGGCAATCAGGTAAGTCAGATTGGACGCGCCACCCGGAAACTGGCTGATGATCGGATGGCCGTCGAGGCCGGGCACATGCGCTTTGAGATACGGGTCGATGCGAGCGGCGTCGAGTTCTTCGCCGCGGCGTGCCTCGGTGGGCTGATCGGTGAGCGTCATGCCTTTTCCTTATTCCGGTTGGCAAGGATGATTGGCTAATCTAATGGCCTGGCCAGTATGGGACAAGCGTGCCAGATGGCCCATCGACGCGGGTGTTGCTGGTCGATCACTGTCCCTGATGAACCCTGCAAAGGCGCGGGCGAAAAAAAACCGAAGCGGCTACAGCTTCGGTTCTTTTCGATCAGCGCGGCACGCCACTCAGGAGGGGAACAGCTCGCTCAACTTCATCGACAGCATCATGTCGCCTTCCACACGCAGCTTGCCACCCATGAAGGCCTGCATGCCGTCGGTCTCGCCGCTGACGATGCCTTTGAGAGTTTCGCTGTCCATTACCAGGGTGCAGTTGGCGTCCGGATTCTCACCTTCCTGCAGCGCGCAGGTGCCATCTTTGACGATCAGCGCGTAGTGCTTGTCTTCGTCGGTGATGTTGAAGCCGAACACCAGGTCCAGGCCGGCGGCCGCAGCTGGGTTGAACTTCTCTTGCATCTTCTTCACGGCATCGGCTACGGAGGTCATTGTGCATTCCTTATTGAGGGATAGTCAGGTCCGCATAGGGACGGGATGTGCCGGGCTCTAACGATAGGTGATGAGCTCGGGTGTCTTCAGCAGCCGTATATGTGCCTGACTGTTGAAGGTGGCCAGGGTCACGTCGCTGCCACGGAACTTCAGGTGGCTCAGCGAGGTGTTGATGATCTGCCAGTTCAGCGCGAACGCCTGGGCTGGCGGGATGCCGGTCAGCAGATGGAGCAGGGCGGCGATGGTGCCGCCAGAGGTGAAGATGGCGATGGAGTCGCCACTGCCGGCTGTGGCCAGTACGCGATCTAGACCGCCTGCGACACGATCGAGGAAGTTGCCCCAGGTTTCCAGGCCGTCGTGCGCGCCGTGCTCGTCGTCGTGCCAGCGCTGGACCATCAGTGCGAACAGGCGTTGAAACTCGGATGGGTGCTGCGCAGCATTGCGCAGGACATGCAGCGCTTCAGGCTCGTCTGGCAGCAAGGCCGGGAGCAGGGCGCGGATCACACCCTCGGCATCGAATTCGTTGAATGCCGCGTCGGTCTCCAGAGCCGCGACCTGGCGTCCTGCGCCGGTCATTGCCGCCAGCGTCAGGCGTGCGGTGTCTTGCTGGCGGCGCAAGTTACCTGATAGGCAGCGGTCCAGATCCACACCGAGCAAGCCAAGGTGATCGCCCAGCACCTGGCTTTGGCGGATGCCCACGGGCGAAAGGACGTCATAGTCGTCGGCACCGAAGGAGGCTTGGCCATGTCGGATCAGGTAGATGTCGCCCACTGCATTGTCCGGCTGGATGATGAAGTTGTTGCGAGGTTAGGGCGGCCTGTGGAGGCTGTCAATGGAAAAACATACAAGCGTTTGAAAAGGTTGTTTGAACTGTGTTGCCAGCATTTTCCCACGCTGGTAGCCGCCCAAGCGCACCGGTATGCTTGCAACAGTTTCGCGCCCTGGGGCGTAGGTTCATTAAGGAGTCACTGTGGAGTTTCTTGCCGAATACGCAAGCTTTCTCGCCAAAACGGCCACGCTGGTCATTGCCATCCTGGTCATTCTCTCGGGGATCGCCAATCTGCGCGGTAAAGGTCGGCGCAAACCGGGTGGGCAATTGCAGGTCACCCGCCTGAACACGTTCTACAAAGACTTGCGCGAGCGTTTGGAAGCGGGTCTGTTCGAAAAGGCTGAGCTCAAGGCGTTGCGCAAGCAGCAGGCCAAAGCTGAAAAACAGGTCAAGAAGGGCAAGGCCAAACCGCAGGAAAAAGGCCGTGTCTATGTGCTGGATTTCGATGGCGACATCAAGGCCTCGGCGACCGAGAGCCTGCGCAATGAAATTACTGCGTTGCTCACCCTCGCCACACCCCAGGACGAGGTCGTGTTGCGTCTTGAAAGCGGCGGTGGTCTGGTCCACAGCTACGGTCTCGCCGCTTCTCAATTGGCCCGCATCCGCCAGGCGGGCATCCCACTGACCGTCTGCATCGACAAGGTCGCTGCCAGCGGCGGTTACATGATGGCTTGTATCGGCGACAAGATCGTCAGCGCGCCCTTCGCCGTGCTCGGCTCCATCGGCGTCGTCGCCCAACTCCCCAACGTCAACCGCTTGCTCAAGAAGCATGACATCGACTTCGAAGTCCTCACCGCCGGCGAGTACAAACGTACACTGACGGTCTTCGGTGAAAACACCGAGAAGGGACGCGAAAAGTTTCAGGAGGACCTGGATGTCACCCATCAGTTGTTCAAGGACTTCGTCGCCCGTTACCGCCCGCAGTTGCACATCGATGAAGTGGCCACCGGCGAAGTATGGTTGGGCGTTGCCGCACTGAATCGCAAGCTGGTGGATGAGTTGAGCACCAGCGATGAGTACCTGAGCACGCGTGCTCGGGAAGCCAACCTGTTCCACGTGCATTTCGCCGAGCGCAAGTCGCTGCAGGAGCGTATCGGTGTGGCGGCCAGCGGCGCTGTTGAGAAGGCGCTGATCGGTGTTTTGAGCAAGCTCGGCCGTCTGCGCTAACACCTTGAGCCCCTTGAAGATTTTTTTCTTTCAGGGGGTTGCAAGGGGCAGGAAATGCCGACATAATGGCGTCCATCGAAACGCAGCTTGCTTGAAAAAGTTAAGCAGTTTCAAGGGGATAGCGAAAGCTGACTCCAACTTTGAGGCCGAGTAGCAAAGTGGTTATGCTCCGGATTGCAAATCCGTCTACGCCGGTTCGATTCCGACCTCGGCCTCCACCATTCGAAAGCCCCGCAGCCGTTGAGGTTGCGGGGCTTTTTTCATGCCTGCCGATTGTCCATTCCCGCTGCATTTGGGACAGATTTTGGAACAGGCTCGCACCCACCCCCACCTAGTGCTGTTTAATGTTGCCCGCCGAGGACCTCAATAGATCTCTGAAGCCGGGCATCACCGGAGTATGTCGATCTGCCATCGCCTCAAAGGCGGTGAATGAGCCGAAGTCCGCTGAATGCAATCTTCAAAATACTGGTTGAACATACAGTATTGGTGTGGCATGGTTCCTTCCATCAGCGACAGGTCTGAGGTTTATGAAGCCTCGTCATCCCTGACCTTAGCGTGAAGACCTCGAGTCCCGAGCCATCGCCCATGAGCGCCATACGCCCAATACAGAGGCCTGAACTTAAATCAGCTCAGTAACGGAGTTTAAAATGGAAAAGGCAAACTCGGCGTCTCAAACCATGCAAGATCTTTGGACTCAAGTAGAACCGGTGGCTAACACTGGCATGCTTAGGCGCGTGGTTTTTGCGGATGGCAAGTTTTATGCGGCGGGTGGCAACGGTCTTCCCACAACCACTCAGATTATCAGCGGAAACGCGACTGGTACGGTATGGACCAAGCTCAAGGGCGCCGTCACGTCTGATAGCGGAAAAGTTATCAACGAGCTGTACTGGAACGGTATTGGGACTACGCTTCAAGCCCTTTCTCAATCCGGCAATGTGAGCTACGGCAGCACAGCGCGCCCTTTAAGGGATTGGACAGACCTTACGGCAACTGTACGCGCGTCCGGAGACTTATATGGCATTCTGTATTATCCGCCCATTTTGGGAACCTACGCGACCTGGATATTGGTCGGGTCTAACGGTAAAGTCTTTTCCCGTTATGGCGATTGGTCAGGCCAAGTGGAGCGCACTACGACTTTCACGTCTAGCGAGACTGTGTACTGCGTCAATGTCATTGGCGATTTTGTGTTGATTGCGGGATCGAGTGGGAAGCTGCTTAGCGCTACTAAGATGCCGACGAGTAATGTGCAATCATTCTCGAGCAGAACCAGTACTTTCGGTACTAGTACCATCCTTTCCATGAAGCTTTGCAACGGAAAAATGTTTATCGTTGGCGCAGATGGCAAGATGGCATATTCATCTAACGGAAATTACTGGACTGCTGTTGAAGATACCAGTTTCGGCGGAACCATCATCCGCGACATCGCTTACGGTAATGGCAAGTATGTAGCTGTCGGCGACGGCGGCAAGACAGCCGTTTCCGAGGATGGGATCGGCTGGGTTCAGCAAGCTAACACTTTCGCAGGAACCGATATCCGGAGCGTTGCCTACGGCAACGGTAATTTTGTAGCTGTTGGTGCAAGCGGCAAGATTGCTTACTGGACTCCGTGATCTCCAAGCTCTTTGCGTGACAGAGCCCAGCCGTCGCGCTGGGCTTTTTCACTTCCCACCCACGTCTGTTGCTCACCAACATATTCACTGCCTGTCTTGATGAAAACCTGTTCGGGCGTTGTATGGGTCTGAATTCGATTCCATGCATAGAAACCACCACTTCCATAGGAAGATGGACCTATTCCATGATCTGGCTGACCAAAAATCTCAAAAGCTTTACTGGCAGGTTGGCTGACCCGTTTTTGTGCAGCGACCTGTATCTGATCCTCGCTCGCAGGTTCAGAACCGACACAGCCGTAAAGCGCAACACAACTGAACACGATATTGCTGATTTTAGATGGTGTCATAGGGCTGCTCCTAGTTTCTGATCCCGCTGTGAATTGTGTCGAGGTGGTAAGCACGTACTCTTGACGCAAGTTTTAGTCAAGCGTCCGTGTAGCTCTACTCAACGCTAATCCTATGGTCGACCGGAAATTTGCGGAAAAACCCCAGAGCTCGAACTTTAGTGTATTGTGTGATTGGAGATCGAGTCGGTTCGACGGTGGAGCCAGTGGGTGATCCATTCTCGCGAACAACTCAACAGCAGGCGCGCCTGTGAGACGGATAGCAGGCATTGGCTAGAAATGGAGTTGCAGTGTTGAAAGCATGCGGTGTTTATGGATTTGGAATCTGCTTGGCAGGGATGGGTGCAATGGCCAAGGCCGAGGAGCGCCCACTGCATTGTGGCTCGGCAGCTACGATTACCAAGATTGATGGTATCCTGGTAGTGCAGACATCAGACGGGCAGAAGTTGACTTCAGTAGGCGAACATTTCCGCTACTTCCCCGAACGCGTGCTAAGGATCGAACGTCAATTCAACGACGGTTCAACCCTTTATATAAACGTCGCGCCGTCCGAATTAGCCTTCCAAAAGGCCGGCGGACCGATTGAGAAGTGTACAGGCTCTTGATGAGGCTTGTGTAAGGGTGTGAAGGACTCCCCGTAACCCTGCCCTCTATCGCATTGCTTTGGCGCAATGGGGTGCTGTCTATCAAGGCTGGGCAGCATTGGCGTCTTTCAAATCTTCTTGCGTGCAAGCCACTGATTGATCGGCTTGCAGTCGTATACCGAAGCCTCGAAGACGCCCCCATACCATTCCACCCTATCGTCATGGTCAGGATGAGCAGGATTGGCCATGGCGTCGAGGAAGTCCTGATAGCCAGGCGCTCCACCGACATCTTCCGGTGGGCAAGCATTCTCTCCCTCGATGCAATAATGCTCCTGAGGTGCCGAGATCATCGGCAAGCGCTTTTCAACCGTGATTCGGTGTTCCCAGCTATCACCGAAATCTTAAAGATACCCAAACCTCTTTTTGTTCTGTAGGGCATTGACCAGTGTCTTGCGGGTTTCTGAGTTCACCGGCGCCCCCCAATCATCGGAGCTGGGAGTGCCATATTTCTCACCGGCAATATCGAATTCGTGCAGATGGCTGTCAGTCCAGCCCATCACGGCTTGGATCACCCGGTGCAGTTTGCCCAACGTGATGGTTTCAGGAACCAGAAAGCGACGCCAGATCGTAGGCTCGATGTCGTTCAGTTCGATGTGCAGTAGCAGAAGTTCAGCCGGAGCTTTCGGTCGCCTTGCGGTGGCATCCATTCATCTAGCAGCCTTGTCATCATGAGTGTGGGTGAGAAGAGTCCGCTCCTGATCGCCATGATCAACCGTTGAGCTTCGCATCTCGCCGCTTATCTGGTGGTGCATGCCTATCCCTCCGGCAGCCCGACACCGCAAATGAACGTATCACTTCCAAGCCGATGCGAACCATATTCCACCACGTAGCCAGTGCCTCGCCGCTGCGCCTCTGCCTGGGCGGTTGACCGATCGGCGTACACGTCAACGAAATGCCAGGGATGTCGGTCCTTCAGCACCCCCCACCCCAGCACACATCCCTTTCTGGCAGGATCGGCAGGTAGGTTTCTTGCCAGGCTGCGAATACTCATGGTGCAGTCCTCTGAGCTCAATAGCATCAGTAAAAGTGGCTTTTGCCGATTGATCAAGCGCACGGGGCATACCACGGGCTGCGACGAGCCAACACAGTTCTCAGCGGAAATCCCTCATTGCACGATTCATCGGTGTTGCGCATGCTCGGGCTCGTTGGTCAATCAATCGATGGAGGTGGAACATGTCCGATCACGCACACGTCAGTAAGGCCCCCAGACCTGATCCTGCGGAGAAAAACGCCTTTTTCCCGTCCGACTACTCCCTGCAGCAATTCACCTCGCCCACGTCGGACCTCAACGGCGCCAACTATCCAGCACCCTATAGCGGGACAAAGAGAATTCTCATGATTGGCGCCGACGAGCGCTATTTGCTGACCGATAACGGTAGTTTCTTCTCCACGGGCAATCATCCGGTAGAAACCCTGTTACCGATGTATCACCTTGATGCCGCCGGTTTCGCGTTCGATATCGCGACCGTTTCCGGCAATCCGGTCAAATTCGAGTTCTGGGCCATGCCAGGCGAAGATCAGGCAGTGGCAGGCTTCTTCGACAAGTACCACGGTCAATTCCAGCAACCCCAGCGTCTGGCTGACGTGCTGGCGGCGGGCCTGGACACGTATGCGGCCATCTTCATTCCTGGGGGGCACGGTGCGCTGATCGGCATTCCCGATAGCGCCGAGGTGGGTGAGGTGCTGAAGTGGGCCGCCGCACATGAGCGCTTCGTCATCTCGCTGTGTCATGGGCCGGCAGGGTTCCTCGCCGTGGGTGACAGCGACCTGTACCGCGGCTACAAGATCTGTGCGTTTCCCGATGCACTGGATGCGAAAACGCCGGAAATCGGCTATATGCCTGGCCATTTGACCTGGAAGTTTGGTGAACGACTCAAGTCGCTAGGCTTCGAGATCGTCAATGACGATATCAGCGGAGCCGTCCATCGCGACCGCACCCTGATTACCGGCGACAGTCCGCTCGCGGGAAACAATCTGGGCAAACTGGCGGCTGAAGTCCTGCTCAAGGAAATGACGGCGTAGTGTCCAGCGCTAGCGCCCTGGAGGCGGTGTTACGCTGCGCGGCGACCGTCGAGGTCGCCGAGTCGCTCGATCAGGTCCGTGACGACGTTCGACGCTTCTGTGCGGGCCTGGGTTATGACCGCTTCATGCTGTTTTCGACGTCGGCTGGGCAGAGCGAGCCGGTGGAGCGTATCTATTGGCTGGAAGGGGACTGGTTCGGGACGGGTGAGGCGGTTGACGCCAAGACCTACATGCAGCGCTGCCCGGTCACGCGCCATGTTGTGACTGCACGCGAGCCGTTTTTCTGGACCAAGACACGGCACGCGGCCGACGGTGAACTGTATCGAATCGTGACCACGCCCCGCGGCCCCGGCATCCATGGGCTGCAAGTGCCATTGTTCGGGCCCTTGGGGTTGGAAGGCGCGATGAGCTTGGGGGGCGCGAGCATCGACGCCAGCGTCCAAGCGCGCTGGGCCGTGAAGGTCGTGGCCGAGGCCGCGTTTCTGGCCGCGCGTCGATTGCTGGCACCACCCCCAGAGGTCGCGCCGGGTCAGTTATCCACGCGTGAGCGCGAGGTGTTGGCCTGGATTGCTGCAGGGCGGCGACAGGGCGATATCGCGGCGACCTTGGCGCTGTCTGAGCGCACGGTGGAAAACCACCTTAGGCGTATCCGCAAACGGCTCGAAGTCAAGACCACGGCCGAGGCGATACGCGTCGCCATACGTAATGGCGAAATCGGTGCCTGATACAGCGCGGTCTCAGTCGCAGCTACTGGAGCCAGAGTCACCGCCGCTGTCACTGGAACTGCCGCCGTCGCCGGACGAATGCGTGCTGTGGTCCGACCCGTAGCAGTGGTTGTTGGAGCGATCGGAGGTCGAACAATCCGATGATTGCAGGCTGTGCAGCGTGCCGAGTGTACCCAGGGTGATCATCGGATCGACCCCCTGGCCCTGTCGAACACCCTCCAGGCCCGCGTTGCGGGTTGGGCTGTTCCGTCTGCGTTTGAATAACCGAGTCAAGAAGTTGAACATGTCCATCCTTGTACGCCTGCCAAGGCGGCGTTGGGTGATTTGGCGGCAGCTGGCGTTGAGACTTCACGTGCTTGCACTTCGATGCGCTTTGCCCGCGCCAGCCGGAGAATACTATCGCTTGAAGCAACACGCATGAGTTGATGCGCAATCAGCGAAGTGGTTCTCGAATGACGGCCATTCACAGTGCCGTGCGCAGTCCGGTCCTGTGTGACCATGCGTTGATAGGCCACCGCCCGTGCGGCAAACTCCGGCGTACTGAAGCGGCTGAGACTACCGTCAGCTATGCAACGGTATGCAAAAAAAACTGCAGACGAGTATTCCCGGTGCGCAAAGCTGATCGCCTTTTCCAACTGGTCAATTTGATCCGCGTTCATCAGCCTGTGACTGCCGAACAGCTTGCACAGCGAATCGGTGTGTCCGTACGGTCGATCTACCGCTATATCGATGATCTTTCAGTCAGCGGCATTCCCATCTATGGCACCGTGGGTGTGGGGTATGCCCTGGCTGCTGACTTCGAACTGCCGCCGCTGACGTTGAACACGCTCGAGTTGGACGCGCTGATGCTGGGAGTGGAAATGCTCATGGCGGCTGCCGATGATGACCTCGGCAGTGCAGCGCGCACCGTGTTGAGCAAGATTTCAGCCGCTCTCAAGCAGCCGCCGAAAGATGCGGGCGCGGCGACGCTCAGAGCCCTTGGCAACCTTACGGACTCATCACGTCGCCATCTGGGCGTGCTGCGAAGAGCCATCGAACAGCGGGCGGCGCTGAAGATCAGCTATCGCCGTATGGACGGCGAGCTTTCCCAGCGCCTGATTCGTCCCCTTGGCCTGTTTTATTGGGGAGGAAAATGGACGGTCGGAAGTTGGTGCGAGGCGCGAGCGGCGTACCGCGATTTTCGTGTCGATCGTATTATCGCGGTCGCGGTGGCAACTCAAACGTTTCCTGATAATCCTGCTGTCGATCTTCGCCTGTACATGAATCATCAGGCGAGTCAGTGGCGTGCCATCACGGGCACTGACAATACGGTGTCAGTATGAGTCTCTGACAATGGGGCCTTCCCTACACACTGGAGGTCATCCCCATGCAACACACCGCTCAGGTACTCGAGTTGGCTATTTTCAAAGTCAAGCAGGAATGTGTGGCGCAGATGCCGACCTTGCGCTCCGGACTTCGGGAAACCTTGAAGTGCTTTCCCGGCTTGATCGATTACCGCGCCTATGCGCCGCTGGGCGATGACCGCGTGTTCGTGGATCTAGCGATATGGGAAAGTCTTGAATATGCCCAAGACGTGGCAAAAGCGTTCCGTGAAGGTGATGCACGATTCGCTGAGTACGCGCACGCCATCGAAGACCTGACATTCATGAGCCACTTCGCCGTGTCCTGACCCCGTTTGCGCGGCCGGTGTCCGCGCTGTTGCCGGCCGCTCCCTGGTCAGTATCGAGAACGTGCGGTGGGTCTGAAAAAATCCGAACGTAGCGGCTTCCCCGGTATCCAAGCCAACATGGCCAAGATTACCGATGGCGCTGAAGTTTCCTGCACAGTGATAGTGCGTGTGGGAAGTTGCCGAAGCCGCCTTTAGTGTGAGGAAAGCGCAGTGCCCAACAGCGATCTCAGAGTTGACAATCGATTCACTGCCGAGGTCCTGGGTCACCCCAAGGATATCTTCTTCGCGGCGGTTGAAAGCACCCGCATGCCGATGATCGTCACCGATCCCAATCAACCCGATAACCCGATCATCTTTGCCAACCACGCCTTTCAGGAAATGACGGGTTATGGGCTGGAGGAACTGCTGGGCAGCAACTGCCGGTTTCTCCAAGGCAAGGACACCGACCCGGAGGTGGTTGCTGCCATTCGCCAGGCCGTCGAGCAGCGTTACGATTTTTCCACCGAAGTGCTCAACTACCGCAAGGATGGCAGTTCGTTCTGGAATGCACTGTTCATTTCTCCGATCTACAACGACGCCGGTAAACTGACCTACTTCTTCGCCTCGCAACTGGATGTCAGCAGACGCCGGGATGTCGAGGAGGCGCTGCGGCAGTCGCAGAAGATGGAGGCGCTGGGGCAACTGACCGGTGGCATCGCCCACGACTTCAACAACTTGCTTCAAGTGATTGGCGGCTACGTTTCGCTGTCCAAGGCGGCGGCCGAGAAGGACCAGCCCGATTTCGCCAAGATCGTGAGAAACCTCACGTACGCCAGCAACGCCGTGGACAAGGCCAATACCTTGACTCGGCAGTTGCTGGCGTTCTCTCGAAAGCAATCGCTTCAGGGACGGGTGATCAATATCAATCAGATCGTCACCGACGCGAAGGTGCTGATCAACCAGACATTGGGGGATGGGGTCAACGTCACGTTGGACCTGGATCCGAATCTGCACAATTGCCGTATCGACCCCGCCCAGGCACAGATCGCCTTGCTCAATGTGGTCATCAATGCCAGGGATGCGATGGCGGGGGATGACGATCCCGCTTTGAACATCGAGACCCGCAATGTGATCGTCACCCCGGACGCGCGCGCCTCTTACGAGGGCTTGCTGGCGGGTAGTTATGTCTGCATGGCCGTGACCGACAACGGCGATGGAATGTCGGAACTGGTACGCGATCGCGCCATGGACCCGTTCTTCACCACCAAGGATGAAGGCAAGGGCACTGGCCTCGGCCTGTCCATGGTCTACGGGTTCGCCAAGCAGTCGGGCGGGGCGGTGAAGATCTACTCCGAAGAACACGTGGGTACCACACTGCGTTTCTACTTCCCCGCCGACGCCAGCGAGCTCCAGCCCATCGAGCAGCGCTCGGCCAGCTACGCCAAAGCAGGGCACGAGCGCATCCTCATCGTCGAGGACCGTCTGGACGTCGCCGAGCTGGCCCAGGTGATCCTGCAGGAGCATGGCTACAAGACCCTGGTGGCCAAGGATGCCCAGCAAGCGCTGGAACTCTTCGAGGGCGATGATGCATTCGACCTGCTGTTTACCGACCTGATCATGCCAGGCGGCATCAATGGCGTGACCCTGGCGCGCAGGGTGCAGTCGCAGCGACCCGCCATCAAGGTGCTGTTGACCACCGGTTACGCCAAGAGCTCCATCGAGCGCACCGATATCGGAGGCGCGGAGTTCGAGGTCATTTCCAAGCCTTACCTGCCACAGGAACTGGCGCGCAAGGTGCGTCAGGTGCTGGATTCTCCAGGCGGGGTGTGAGGATGAGCTTGAACTGCATCTGCGCGAGGATGCCCAACCTTTGACAGCCACGGAGCACTGCACATGACCGATCAGCAGCAAGACCCCAAGCAGGACCAGGTACCCGCTCACTCCACTGAGGCGGAGAGGGCGCGACTGAAGGACAAGCATAAGGACGCCATCCCGCCAGGGGCGGAATGAAGCCGCGCAACTGAACGCGGCAAGCCTCAGTCTCGCCAGCGCCCACCCCTCGAATCGAGGCCCTGTTCAGGGCCTCAGTCAATTTCAGCGTCTGGATCACAGTGCCGTCGGCGTTCGATCCCTGGCCATCGATCAGTTACCATCACGTCGCAGGCACTCAAAAAGTGCTTTGATTTCAATTTGATGGCGCTGAGACCGCCGTCGCCGGCGACAGGATCCATGTTTTGACCCACCCCGTGCAAAATCCGGTGCTGCAGTACCTGGCGCGCCTGGCGCCGTCCAGCCAGATGACCCTGCGTTACATCCTTCAGGATGCCGCCGACCGCCTGGGCTTTGCCGATCACGATATCGCCACGGTGCCTTGGCACGGGCTCGAGGCGGGCCACATCATTGCGCTGGTGGCGGCGCTGCGTACCGATGGCTATGCCCCTAATACGTCATCGCTGTACGTCAACGCTGTGCGCGGGGTGATGAACGAGGCCTGGCGCCAGGGACTGATCGACCACGAACACCTGCTGCGCATTCGCGAGGTCAAGCCCGCCAGTGGCACGCGCCTGCCGCCAGGACGCAACCTGAAGCGCAGCTTGATTCGCGAACTGATGGACGTCTGTGCTGCCGACCCGCGACCGCAGGGCGTGCGCGATGCGGCCATCATCGCCTTGCTGTACGGCACCGGCATGCGCAAGTCCGAGTCGGTCGATATCGACCTGGCCGATGTCGACTTCCAGGAGCGCAGCCTGCGGGTCGTGGGCAAGGGCAATCGGCAGTTGATCAAATATGCCCCGCCGTGGGCGTTCGAGAAGCTTGGCGCCTGGCTGGCGTTGCGTCGTGAGCACCTGCCGACCGGCGTGACAGACGACAGCTTTCTGTTCAACCGCATCCGTCGTGGCAATCACATTACTCGGGCACGTATCACCAAGCATGCCATCTACTACATCGCTCGGCAGCGCGGCGCGCAGGTGGGCGTGAAGATCATGCCACACGATTTTCGGCGTGCATTCATTACGCGGGTGATCGAGGAGCATGACCTTTCCATTGCCCAGAAGCTGGCGCACCACGCCAACATTCAGACCACCGCAGGCTACGACCGCCGCGACGACAACGAGCGGCGGCGGGCGGTTGAGCGATTCGATTACTGAGTTCGCGGCAGAGAAGTGTCAGCGGGCGAGTGTGGAGGGCAGGAGGTTTTCTTCCAGGCTGAAGCGGTAGCTCACATCGATGTCGTCCGTGGGACGCTGGCAGTGCGTGCGCCTGAGCACGAACTCGAATGCTGGCTCATAGAAGTCCTCTCTCAACACTGCACCGGCCAGCACCTCCACGTGATACCAGCCGTTGTCCAGTTCGATGATCGGACGGCCAGGCACTTGATAGCGGGCCAATAGATCGCCCAGGGTCTTGTGGGTGAAATGCTGCAGGATGCGCCAGGTGAACAGCATCAAGGCGCGATGTTCGACCTGCAGCACGTACCCTGCGCGGCGGTGTGCGACGCGGTTGCCGGGTTCCAGCAGGGCGGGGATGGGTTCGTCCAGGCTGAAGATGATGCGGTAGGGCAGGTTGTCGACCCCCGCCAAGGGCACAACCACGCCTTCGAGCACCGCACGATCGCCACTGTCGCCGGAGGTGAACGCGCGCGCCAGATCGTCCGGCAGGTCGTTCTCCTCCTTGAAACGCGCCAGACGCTGAATGTCGGCGAGCAGGAAATAGTCGATCAGATCGTTGAGCACTTCGCTGAATTCGTGGCGCATCGGTTCGGCTCCTTGGGCGCGGCGTCAATGACGCTGGCTGAGCTGGATCAGGTTGCCGCAGGTGTCGTCGAACAGCGCCACGGTCGTTGACCCGGTCACAGTGGGCGGCTGGGCGAACTGCACGCCACTGGCGCACAAGCGCGTGTACTCGGCCTGGATGTCCCGCACCGCAAACGAGGTGGCGGGAATGCCCTCGGCCTTGAGCGCAGCCTTGTAAGCCTGGGCGGCGGGGTGGGTATCCGGCTCGAGCAGCAGTTCCACTCCGTTCGGATCGTTCGGCGACGTCAAGGTGAGCCGGCGATGCCGGCCCATGGGGATGTCGTCCTTGGGCTGGAAACCCAGTATGTAGTGGTAGAAGGCCAGGGCCTTGGCCTGGTCGTCGACAAGGATGCGGGTGACCACGATCTTCATAGGCGGCTTCGCTGCTGAGGGGCATAGCCCTAAGTAAAGACGCTGCGCTGCATTTGACCAGCCTTCACTGCGGCGAGCCGAACACGCCGGTCCAGTAGATGCCGGCATCGCTCTTCGGATCCACCGCATAGGCCGCGCCCAGGTCACGGTAGTCGGGGTTCATCAGGGTAGCGCAGTGGCCAGGGCTGGCCAGCCAGCCATCGACCACCTTGCGCGGCGTGTCGCGCCCTGCGGCGATGTTCTCGCCAATCTGCTGGTACAGATAACCCGCAAGTTCTGCGCGATCGCCAGGGGTACGCCCGTCGTGGTCGATATGGTCGAAGAAGTTCTGGTTGGCCATGGCGCGGGTGTGATTGGCCGCGACATCGGCCAGGATGGCATTCCAGTTCAAGGGCTGCGCTGCGGCGAAGGGCTGGCCGCCGCACTGGCGCGGCAGCTTGCGCGCGGCATTGACTTCCTGCAGCAATTTTTGTCCCTCTGCCTGCCAGTCACCGAGGCGACCGCTGAGCAGCGGGCGCGCCAGCACGATGCGCCAGTCGCGGCCTTCCTGGCTGACGCCGATATCGACGAACTGCGGATCGAGCACCACCTGGCAGAAACTCTCCTCGATGGCGCCCATGGCCGCTTTTGCGTCCCGTGGGCCAGACAGGCTGATGGCCTGGACGTTGACCATGGGGTAGGCGGCGCGCGTCATGGCCTGCTGCAGGTCGCGGGTGCCTTCCGGCGACAGGGCCAGGCGGGTGTCACTGTTGAGCGGCGGCAGCTCGAGCGACGCCTCGCCACCGCAACGTTGGGTCTGGCTGCGGTAGAGGTTGATCGCTTCGATCAGTTGCGCTTCATCGCCGCTCGACGCCTGGACGTTGATCGGGTTCAGCAAACCCAGCGACAGGGCGCCAAGGCAGGCGAGGGATGACAGGACGCGCATCAAGAATCTCCCTATGACTGGCAGTGGCCTGGTGGGGGCGCTGCCCATCCTACACAAGCCACCGGTTTTTGGCCTGGCTTGTGTGTTGCGGTGAGCCATCGGTGAGCCGATGGCGGCAAAAGAGGCAGTAGACAGGCCGCGCGCGAAAAAGTGCGATTTGTTGGAAATAATTCGCAACATCGATTATAAACGCGACTCACTTGCAATAATGCTGGCCAGGAAGGCTCTTCAATCACCTACTCAGGAGCCTTTCATGGCCTACACCTGTCCGATGCGTCCGACCTTGATCGCGCTTTGCTGTTCCGTCGGTCTGAGCGCCCAAGCGGCGGACGGCCCCCTTGTACTTGACGCCACTGCCGTCAATGCCGACGCCTTCAAACCGGCCTCCAGCCCTTTGCCTGAAACGTTCGCCGGTGGGCAAGTGGCCCGGGGCGGGCAGATGGGCGTGCTGGGTAATCAGGACATGATGGACGTGCCGTTCACCCTGACCAGCTATACCGCGCAACTGATCGAGGATCAGCAGGCCGAAGACATCGGCGATGTGCTGCTCAACGACCCCTCGGTGCGCCAGTCCTTTGGTTTCGGCAATCAGTCGCAGGTCTTCGTGATCCGCGGGCTGCCGCTCAGCGGCGACGATGTGGCCTTCAATGGCTTGTATGGCGTACTGCCCAGGCAAATGATTTCAACCGATGCGGTAGAGCGGGTGGAACTGTTCAAAGGGCCCAACGCTTTTCTCAACGGCGCCAGCCCCACCGGCACGGGGCTGGGTGGCAACGTCAACCTGCAGCCCAAGCGCGCTGACGACATCCCGACCCGCCGCTACACCCAGGACATCACCACTGACGGGCGTATTGGCGAGCATCTGGACATTGGCCAGCGCTTTGGCGAAGACAACCGTTTCGGTGCACGCTTGAACCTGTCCCAGCGCGAGGGCGACACGGCGGTCGACGATCAGAATCAGCGCAGCAAGCTGTTCGTTGCAGGCCTGGACTACCGCGGCGATCAACTGCGTGTCTCGAGCGACTTCGGCTACCAGAAGCAGCGCGTCAACCACTTGCGTAACTCCGTGCGCCTGGGCGCGGGTGTCACGGATATCCCGCATGCGCCCAGTGCTGACCACAACTATGGCCAGGACTGGTCCTGGACCGAGACCGAAGATACCTTCGGCATGCTGCGGGGCGACTACGACTTCAACGAGCATTGGAGCGGTTACCTGGCTGGCGGCATCAAGCACACCCGCGAAACCGGCTTCTACGGCACGCCCGTGCTGACCAACGCGGCCACCGGCGCTGCGACCATCGCCGGTTCGCAAATTCCGCACAATGAAGACAACGCGAGTTTCATGACCGGGCTCAACGGCCGCTTCCAGACTGGCCTGGTCAGTCACCAACTGAACCTGGGCGCGGCGAGCATCTGGACCGAACAGGAAAATGCCTACGTTTTCTATAAGTCTCAGCCGACCAATATCTACGACACCTTGCCGGTTCCGCGTCCTGCCAACGTGAGCGCGAGCGCGGGCCTCCTGAGCGACCCGGGAGTCACGGGCAAGACGCGCAACCGCAGCGTGGCCCTGTCCGATACGCTCGGTCTGTTCGACGACACCTTGCTGCTCACCGCTGGCCTTCGTCGTCAGCAACTGCGGGTAGAGGGCTACGCCTATCGCGGCACGGGCGTCGACGGGGGGCGCACCGCGTTCTATGACGAGGCGGTCACCACACCGGTATATGGCATCGTCTACAAGCTCACGCCAGCACTGTCGCTGTACGCCAACAGTATCCAGGGCTTAGCCCAAGGCGCCACGGCCAGTGGCGAAGTGGTCAACGTCGGCCAGGTATTCCCGCCGGCCAAGACCAAGCAGGTCGAGGCCGGCATCAAACTCGACCAGCAGCGCTATGGCGCCAACCTGGCGGTCTATCGTATCGAGCGGCCCACTGACGGCTACCGCGAAGGCAACGTCTTCGTGCAGGACGGCCAGCAGATCAACAAAGGCGTCGAACTCAGCGTGTTCGGTGAGCCGCTTCAGGGGCTGCGTCTCATGGCGGGCGGCACACGCATGGACACCGAGCTCAAGAACACCCAGAACGGCAGCAACGATGGCAATCATGCCGTGGGGGTGCCGACGTTCCAGCTCAATGCCAGCGTCGATTGGGACGTTCCCGGTCTTCCCGGCGTAGCGCTCAATGCGCGCATGCTGCGCACGGGTGGGCAGTACGCCAACCCGGCCAATACCCTCAGCCTGCCGACCTGGAATCGCTTCGACCTAGGTGCACGCTACCGCTTCAAGGTTCAGGACAAAGACATCACCCTGCGCATGAACGTGGAGAACGTGGCCGACACGTCATACTGGGCGTCGGCCAACGGCGGCTACCTGACCCAGGGCGATCCACGCCTGGTCAAGTTCTCCGGCACGGTCGACTTCTGACGTTGACGTGTCAGCGAGCCGGACTCAGCGTGCCAGCGCTGTGCTGGGGCGGTAAAAGAAGAAATGGCGGGTCTGGGCGGTGCGCCGATACGTCTTCGCCCAGCTCGGTCGTACGTGGCGGTCGTGGAAAAACAGCGCGCCGGCGGTGCTGTCCGGCAGTTGCTGGTTGAGCGCCTTGCGCGCGATTTCCTTGGCGATGTCATAGCGCAGCGGCTCCTCGACTTGATCCGGACGCCCGTCGCACCACCAGGAAAACTGGCAACTGCGGTTTTCCACACCCTGCTTGACGACGCCGCAGATGGAGTCGGGGAAGCCCGGTTTGCCCAGGCGATTGAGCACCACATTGGCGACGCCGCGCATGTCCTTTTCGTCGGCGCCCTTGGCTTCCCAGTAAAGGGTGCGTGCCAGACAGGTGATGCTGTCGTCCAGCGGCGCCTGGCCGGCCGGGTCGACGGCCTTGACCTCGGCAGCGGTGATCTTTTCCGGGGGCTTGGGCGGTGGCGCGTCGTCGATCACCTTCTGCTCGAGCGCCTGGGCCTTGTCTTCGGCGATGGCCGCTGTGTTGCTGTCGGCGGCGTGCACCTGTGTGAAGGGCAGAGCGATGAGCAGGCTGAACGCAATCCACCGGTGGCGCATGATCGGATGTCCGTGTGACTGGGATCCGAGCATTCTAACCACGCGGCTTCAACCCAGGGTAAGGCTTAGCATCAACGGCAACGTCACGGCCGCCGCCACGGTCTGCAAGGCGATGATGGTCGCCATCAGCGGCGCGTTGCCGCCCATCTGCCGGGCCATTACGTAGGAAGACGATGCCGTCGGCAGCGCCTGGAACAGCACTGCCACGACGGCCGCCTGACCACCGAGCCCGAGCAGGCGACACAGGCCGAAAGTGGTCAGCGGCATGACCAGGAACTTGAAGACCGAGGCGGCCGCCAGCGGCTTGACCTGCTGGCCCATGCGCGCGCCGCCCAATGCCGCGCCCACGCACAGCAGCCCAAGGGGCAGTGCCGCCTGGCCCAAGGCCTTGATCGTTGGTTCCAATCCGGCGGGCAAGCCGATGCCGGTGACGCGCAGCAACAGACCCCCGGCGCAGCCGATGATCAGCGGGTTGGCGAAGATTGCCTTGAACACCGTGAACGGCGAGCTGTGCCGGGCGCTGAAGCGGGCGAACACCAGCACGCAGAGCAAGTTGACCAGCGGCACGATCGAGGCATTGGCCACGGCCGCCAGGGCGATGCCGGCGCTGCCATAGATACCCGCCGCCAGCGTGGCACCGATGTAATTGTTGAAGCGGACTCCGCCTTGGAATACCGAGGTGAAGTCGGCGCCATCGTGCTGCGCCAGTCCTTGGTAGAGCACCAGCAGCACGCCGCCGATGAGGGTCGAGAGCATCAGCACGGCGACCATGCCCAGCACGGGTACGCCATCCAGATTGGCGGTGGCCAGGCCATGCAGGAACAGCGAAGGCAGCAGCACGTAGTAGCTCAATCGCTCGGCGCCTGGCCAGAAGCTGTCGGCGAGAAAGCCGCGTGCGCGCAGCACGGTGCCTAGGGCGATGAGCAGGATGATGGGCACGAGCGTGGTGAGTAGCAGGGGCAGCATGAGCACGGATCCGAGTTCGGGTACCGGCACAGAGTACCCAGCCGCGCGGGCGGAGGAAACGCGTGTTTGCGCTCAGTAGACCCACACCTCCACCCGGCGATTGCGCAGGCGTCCGTGTTCCTGCTCGTTTCCGGCCACGGGCAGCTCATCGCCCATGCCTAGCACATCCTTCACCTGCACCCCGTCGCGTGCCAGCTCGCGGCGCACCGCCATGGCCCGCAGGCGTGAGAGCAGTGCGGCGCGACCAGGGGTTTCCTTGGGGTCGCTGAAGCCGACCAGTACCGCCTGGTCCTGCAGCTTGCCCACTTGACGCAGGTAATCGCCCAGGCGTTGTACATCGCGCAGCGCTTTGTTATCCAGGCTGGCGCTGCCCTCCTGAAAGCGGAAATTGACACTCAGGCGCTGCGCTTCGTTCGCCAGGGCGCGATACGGCGCGGGCATCCGTGGCTGCGCGGCGATGGTCAGTGGCGTGATGCCTTGGGAGACGAAACCCTGGGCGGCGACGATCGCCTGACCGGTTGGGCTCTGGCTGAACTCGGCAAGGGCCTTGGCGGGTGCGCTGGGGTTTGTGGGCAAATAGAAGAACAGCCTTCGCGACAGTGGATAGTCTTCGCTGGCCACGTTGGCCGAGGTGGGCAGCAGGGCCGGCGCGTCGCCCTCGGCGATTGCCAGCGCTTTGCCTTCGTGCACGGTGGTCAGGCTGCTGAAGCCGATGGCCGCCGGATCGGCCTTCACCTGTGCCGCCAAGGTTTCGCCGGATTCGAAGCGGGCGGCCTGGGGTGACAGCTCCTGGCCCTGCGGGCGCAGTACCAGGGTGCGAAAGGTGTCGAAGGTGCCGGAGCGATCGTCGCGCGCGTACAGGTGGATTGGGCCAGCGTGCCCGCCCAATTGCTCCCAGCGCTGGATCTGCCCGGAGAAGACCTTGGCCAGTTCGGCGATGGTCAATGCCTGCAAAGGGTTATCGGGATGCACGACCACGGCCACGCCATCGAGGCCGATCACCTGCTCGCTGGAGGCGCTGCGCAGGTCGCCCAGGTGCGCCAGCTCGCGGGCCTCCTCGTCGCTGATCGGTCGCGAGGCGGCCGCTAGATCGGCCTCGCCCTGGGCCAGGGCGCTGAAACCGGTGCGGGTGCCGTGGGCAGCGATACTGATCCGCAGGGGCGCGCCGTGGGCATTAATGACGCTGACCTCGACCTCGTTGGCCTGCCCGCCAGACTGGCTGCGGATAGCCTGTGCGCCTTGGCCTTGCAGGAATCCGCGCACCAGCGCCGGTGCCAGCGCTGCGCCAATGGTGTTCGAACCTTGAATACTCAGCCAGGCCGGCTCTGCGCGGACCAGCAGGGGTAGCAGGCAGAGCAGCAGGGCGAGTGGGCGACGCATGCCGGAGTCCTTGGGCATAGGAGTGTCCGGCAGATTACGACAGGCGTGTGACTGAAAAGTGACGGCGCCCGTGCGCGCTAGTGCGCCGGCGGCTCGATCAGTTCGGCCGGTGCCTGCCTGGCCTTGCCCCGTGCAATCCAGTAATACAGCAGACTCGGCACCACCAGGCCGATCAGCCAGGACACGTCGACCCCGCCCAGGTGCGCGACCATGGGACCTGTGTAGAGCTTGGTGTCGATGAAAGGCATCTGGATCAGCACGCCGAGGCTGTACACGCCGATGCCTGGCCAGTTCCAGCGGCCGTAGCGCCCGTTCGGATCGGCCAGCGCCGGAATGTCGTAGCGTTCGCGGGTGATGAAGTAGTAGTCCACCAGATTCACCGCGCTCCATGGCACGAAGAAGGTCAGCAGGAACAGGATGAACGACTTGAACGCGGTGAGAAACGCATGTTGGCCCAGCAACGCCACCAGCGTCGCCGCGCCGACGATGCCGAGCACGAACAGCAGGCGCTGGCCCCGGCTGATCTGCACGCTGCCGCGAAAGCCGCTGATGATGGTGGCGATACACATGAAGCTGCCATAGCTGTTGAGGGTGGAAATGGTCACTTTGCCGAAGGCGATGGCGAAATACAGCAACGCCGCTGCACCGCCGGCGCCGCCGAGGCCGACGATGTACGCCACCTCGTGCCCGGAGAACTGGCTGCCGGCGATGGCGGCGGCGAATACCCCCAGCACCATCGACGCCTGTGCGCCGATCACCGAGCCCAGGCCGGCGGCGAAGAAGGTCTTCAGCGCCGAGGTACTGCGTGGCAGGTAACGGGAGTAGTCGGCGACATACGGACCGAAGGCGATCTGCCAGGAGGCGGCCAGCGACACCGCCAGCAGAAACGAGGCCCACCTGAAGTGGCGGTTGTCCAGCAACTGGCCGATGTCGGCGAGCATCAGGATGCGACTGAACAGATAAACGAACGCGATGATGCCCAGCACGCTGGCCACGCGGCCGATCCAGTGAATCACTCGATAGCCGGCGAGGGTGGCCAGAACGATGACGCCGGCGAAGATCAGGATGCCGAGGCTGTCGCTGACGCCGAGCAACTGGCCGATGGCCTGGCCCGATAGCACGGTGCCCGTGGCGGTGAAACCCAGGTACATCAGGCACACCAGCAGCATGGGAATGGCCGCGCCATAGACCCCGAACTGCACGCGGCTGGAGATCATCTGCGGCAGTCCCAAGCGCGGGCCTTGGGCGGCGTGCAGGGCCATCACCGTGCCGCCGATGAGCTGGCCCAGCAGCAGGCCGATCAGCGACCAGAACACATCGCCACCCAGCACCACGGCCAGTGCGCCGGTGACGATGGCCGTGATCTGCAGGTTGGCGCCCAGCCACAGGGTGAACTGGCTGTAGACGCGTCCGTGGCGTTCGGCGGGAGGGATGTAGTCGATCGAGCGGCGCTCGATTACAGGCGTGCTGGACATGCTGGACTCCGCGTGGTTGTTGTTATGGGCGGGTGAGGCAATGCATGTCATATGAGCATGTATATACAAGATGGTCAATCCGTTCGCGTGACCCAACTTTCGGCGTGCAGAAGAGGCGAGTCAGGATCGGTCAGGCCCGCGGCGCGTGTCGTCACAGCCTACTGTTGTGCAACCCTTGGCTTTAACTGTGCTGGTCGCTGCAACGGGAATAGCCTTATGCTGTAACGAAATATGTCTATAAAAAGCCTGAACAAGGAACCGTGCAATGCCAGTCAAGGACCTGCTGATCGCTCTGGTGGTCATCATCGCCTGGGGCGTCAACTTCGTGGTGATCAAGGTCGGACTCGACGGCTTGCCGCCCATGTTGCTGGGGGCCTTGCGCTTCCTGCTCGTGGCCTTTCCCGCCGTATTGTTCATCAAACGACCCCAGCTGCCGTGGCGCTGGCTGATCGCCTATGGCGCCACCATCTCCCTAGGGCAGTTCGCCTTCCTGTTCCAGGCCATGTACAGCGGCATGCCCCCAGGTCTGGCGTCACTGGTCCTGCAATCGCAGGCCTTCTTCACCTTGGGTTTCGCCGCGCTGTTTCTCGGTGAGCGGCTGCGACCTGCCAGCGTGCTCGGGCTACTGGTCGCGGCGGGCGGGCTGGCGCTGATCGGCAGTGAGGACAGCGGCCATGTTCCGTTGGTGGCGCTGCTGCTGACCCTGTGCGCGGGCGCCATGTGGGGCATGGGCAACATCATCACGCGGCGATTCGGCTCGGTCGATCTGGTGGCGCTGGTGATCTGGGGCGGACTGATTCCGCCACTGCCGTTCCTGGCCCTGTCCTGGTGGCTTGAAGGTCCTGAGCGCATGGGGCATGCGCTGGCCAATATCGGCATGAGTTCGGTGTTGGCGCTGCTGTACCTGGCGTTGGTGGCCACCATGCTTGGTTACAGCCTGTGGAGCACATTGCTGTCGCGTCATCCGGCAGGCAAGGTGGCACCGTTCTCGCTGCTGGTGCCGGTGATTGGCCTGAGTTCATCGGCATGGCTGCTGGGCGAACGCTTGAGCAGCGTCCAAGGCTGGGGCGCGTTGTTGGTGATGGCGGGGCTGCTGATCAACGTGTTCGGACCGCGTGTGGTCCAGCGCCTGCGGGCGGTGCATGCCCAGTAAACCTGTAGGCGTCATGGATGACGCGCTAGGTAGCGGCAATGTGCCACTTGTCGGGCAAATCCCATTTGCCCCGGCGGTTAGCGTTCCACCGGCTAGCCTCAACTCGCGCGCTGCGCTCTTACAGGTCAGTGAATGGCCGGCGCCGCTTAACTTTTAGCCGAACGGTACGTGTATCTCCTGATGTCTTGATCCGGCGCAGTGGAACGGCGGCTAACGCTCGCCGTAGAGGCGTCACTGTGGTTTTCTGACGCGGCATTTGGGAAAAGGAGGATGGACTTCCATGAGAGTCAGGGATGAGACCTATTGGAAATGGGCGGATAGCCAACTGCACAGTCGCTGCCATGACGAAGAGTTGAGCGACGGCACCAGCATCGACGTGCAGGTTCGTCTGTCGCGGCTTGGCGCCACTCAGTTGTTCTTGGGCGTGTATGCCCAAGGCGGCAAGGCGCTGTGCGAGGAGTATCACCGCTCATTGCCCGGACAGACCATGACCCGCGCGCTGGTGTGGGGTGTGGACCGCGCCCGAGCCTTGGCCACCGGCGCTCTGGTGACACCGCCCTTGGCGCGACGCCAGGCATGAAAAAGCCCGGCCTTGTGGGCCGGGCTCAAGCAGTGGCGAGCCACTCAGTCGAGTGGGTCGATCACCTTGACGGCCTGCTGCTCACGGGCGGCAGGCCATTGCTGTTGCAGGGTCATCAGCACACGCTCGACAAAACCGGTATCGGCTGCGGCCTTCTTGCCGACGTAGCCTTGGCCGCGGCGGTAGACCTTGAAGCGGGCGCACATGCTGTCAGGCATGTGCCGGTCGGATTCGGCCTCGACAGTGTTGGCCGGCAGACGATCGAGGCGAACCTCGCCGGTCTGGCTGACCCACAGCAGGTGGTCGTCGTGGCTGTCCTTTCGCGCTGCGAACAGCCGGGCCAATTGGTCGATCGTCGGATTGTTGTTCAGGTTCATCATAAAGCCCCCATTTCCCATTCGTTGGTGATTTTCACAGTTGGCGCTACCACGATGTAGCGCACTACCTAGGCTGCTACAGCAGCATCGCAACAGGGGCTTTCTCACGCTGCCTTTTGGACAGATTCCCTCTCCACGAACGGCCTGCGTTACCGCGCAGGCCGTCTGGAACACCCTTGCCACCGCTCCCGATCAGGGAGACGGCCTCATCATGCCCAAGGCTGAAGAATGTCGTCAATGGTTTTGTAGTGAAAATTTTCAGGCACTACATATTGTCAGACAATCCTTATTAAAAAGGCGGCAATGGCCTCAGTGCGAGACCAGGGCGAGGATCGCGTGGGCCGCGCGAACCCGGTCGTCGTTGGGGTAGTTACGGTTGGCGAGCAGGGCAATCGCCACGTTCTTCGACGGCACGAAAGCCACATAGGCACCGAAGCCGTTGGTGGCCCCGGTCTTGTTGTACCAGTAGGCTGCGCCGTCCGGTTGCGCAGGCTGCAGCCGTCGAGTGACCTGAGGCTCCCGGATCATTTGCGCGGCATTGCCCTGGATCAGCGTGTCGAGCTTGACCGGGTAGGGGTAGCGCTCCCAGCCCAGGCCCTGGGTCATCTCGCCCACCTGGTAGTAGCCGCCGTGGGTGATGCTGATCGCCTGGCTGAGCGCCGCGGGCAAGCCCTTTGGGTCCAGTTCGGCGCGCAGGTAGCGCAGCATGTCGCTGGCACTGGTCTTGATGCCGTAGGCCTGGTCGGCGAACGGACCGGGGCCGACGCGCACCGGCCGCATCTGCGCGTCGTAGCCTTGGGCGTACTGCTCGCGGGCGCTGGTCGGTACCTGCAGGTAGGTGTGCTTCAGGCCCAGGGCTGGCAGCAAGGTCTGGGTCATCAGGTCAGCGAAGGGCCGCTGCTGCGCGCGCGCCGCCAAGTCGCCGAACAGGCCCAGGCTCGGATTCGAATAGCAGCGCCGGGTTTCAGGCGTGGTTTTCTGTTGCCAGTGTTGCAGGAAGTTCAGGGCCTGCTCGTCAGTGGTGACCTCGTCGGGAAACTGCAGAGGCAGGCAGTCGGCGCTGTAGGCGCCCAGGGCTCGCACGCTGGCCTTGCCCAGAGCGGTCCCGGCCAGTGCGGGCTGATAGCGGCTGGCGGGCGCGTCCAGGTCGAGCCGGCCTTCGGCACTGGCCAGGGCAACCAAGGTGGCCGTGTACGTTTTGCTCACCGACCCGACCTCGAACAGGGTGTCTGGGGTGACCGCACGCTTGTGCGCCTGATCGGCCAGGCCATAACTGAAATACCGCTCCTGGCCGTTGGCGTAGACCGCTACCACCATGCCGGGTATGTGCTGCGCCTGCATCAGCGGCTGGATGACGGCGTCCACCTGGCGTTGCAGATCGTCGGCCAGTACGGGCGCGCAGGCAGCGGTCATGGCCAGGGCCAGAACAGAGGGTCGCAAGCTTAGCATTGTCAAGATCCTTGCATCGAAGCGGGCCGATGTCCGTTCAGCGACACCGGCGGGAGTTCCGGCGTTAGCGCCGAGCGAGCGCAGACCTTATCGTCGAGCCTTGCACCATGACAAGACGGATGCCCCATGAAGTACCTGCGCATGCTTTTCGACAAATTCACCCTGACGTTGCTGACGGTGGTCCTGATCGCCACCTTCCTGCCGTGCTCGGGCCAAGGGGCGGTGATCTTCGGTTGGTTGACCAACCTGGCCATCGGCCTGCTGTTTTTCCTGCACGGCGCCAAGCTGTCGCGCGAAGCGATCGTCGCCGGGGCTGGCCACTGGCGCCTGCACTTGCTGGTGTTTTCTTGCACCTTCGTGATGTTCCCGCTGCTGGGCCTGGCGCTCAAGCCCCTGTTCGTGCCCTTGGTGGGTAATGAGTTGTACCTGGGCTTGTTGTACCTGTGCGCACTGCCGGCGACTGTGCAATCGGCCATTGCCTTCACCTCGCTGGCGCGCGGCAACGTGCCAGCGGCGATCTGCAGTGCGGCAGCGTCGAGCCTGCTGGGCATCTTCCTGACCCCGCTGCTGGTGATGCTGCTGCTCGGCGCCGATGGCGATACCGGCTCGGGCCTGGATGCCGTACTGAAGATCACCCTGCAATTGCTGGTGCCGTTCGTGGCCGGGCAGATCGCCCGGCGCTGGATTGGTGCCTGGGTCAAGAAGAATGCACGCTGGCTGAAGCTGGTCGACCAGGGTTCGATCCTGCTGGTGGTCTACACCGCGTTCAGCGAGGCCGTGGTCACCGGGTTGTGGAACACCGTATCGCCGCAGCACCTGGCGGGCCTGTTCGCCGCCTGCGGTGTACTGCTGGCCGTTGTGCTCATTGCCACTCGGCTGCTCGGGCGGATTCTTGGCTTCAACCTCGAAGACCGTATCACGATCCTGTTTGCGGGTTCCAAGAAGAGCCTGGCCACTGGCGTACCCATGGCTCAGGTGCTGTTCGTCGGCAGTGGGATCGGCGCGATGATCCTGCCGCTGATGCTGTTCCACCAGATCCAACTGATGGTGTGTGCGGTGCTGGCCCAACGGTACGCCGCGCGTGAAGAGGTCGTGCAAGAGGCGCCGGCGGCCTCCTGAGCGACAGGATGGAACACGCTTGCACGCGTTACACCAATGCGCGCTCCAAGGCGCCGGCCAGCAGCCGCTCGACCAGCACGACGCCCTGCGGCTCGGGCACGCCGCGGTCCTGAAGGACGCCGGGCAACTGGTTCAGCAGGCTGCTGAGCATATGTCCGGCCACTGCTTGTACCTCGCTACGCTGGCGCGCGCCGGGTGCGACCAGTTGCACCAGGCCGCGCTCGTATTCCTGACGCAGTGCCTTCAGGTGCATCTGTTGCGCTGGGCTCAGGCAGCAGAAGTCGCGTTCGGCCAGGCGCAGTTGCAACGGCCGTTCGGCCTGCAGTTGCCAGTGGGCGGCGATCAACTGGGGCAGCGCCGGCTTGCCGCCGGCCTGGGCACGACGACCCTGATCGAGTGTGGCCAATAGCTCCTCGTAAAGCTCTTCGATCAAGTCGTACAGCAGATCCTGCTTGCTCGGGAAATGGTGATACAGCGAGCCCGCCGTCAGGCCTACATGGGCGGCCAGTTCGCGCATGCTGACCTGACCGAAACCCTTTTCGGCGAACAGCGCCATGGCCCGCTCGCGGCGTTCCTCGAAGTGCACGCAACGCCCGTCGGCATCTGCCGATGCAGCGACCCTCACAGGCAACTGCCCGGTGCACGAGCAGGGCGGCAGCCGCCTCTGCCGTAGGCGAGCAGGCATACCTGTGCAGGGTGTGACGGATGAATGGCGGCGAATGCTGTGCGGCTCATGACGGGCTCCGATTGCCAAGGCGTGTCGCCGCCCTGCTCGGTGAGCAGGGGCGACGCTGCCCAGGGGATCGAGTCTAGGCAACGTTCGGCCCCGCGCCTATGTCGAAAGCGGCCAGTCCTTCTGGCCTTTTTGGCCACTGCACAGCGGGCACTTCGGGCGGGTCGATCCTGCTCAGGCCGGCACCATGGCGAACCCTACACCGAAGCGATTCCAGGCATTGATGCTGGCGATCGCCAAGGTCAGGTTGACCACTTCAGCGGGCGTGAAATGCGCCAACAACGCCGCGTACTCGGCCTGTGGCGCGCCACGTTCGGGCAGGTGGGTCAGGCTTTCCAGCCAGGCCAGCGCCGCCCGCTCACGGGGGGTGAAGAAGCGTGTGTCCTGCCACACGCTGAGGGTCTGCAAGCGCGCTTCGCTTTCGCCAGCCTTGCGCGCATCGTTGGCATGTACGTTCACGCAGTAAGCACAGCCGTTGATCTGCGAGGCGCGCAGGCGTACCAGCTCCAGCAGCGAATGCTCCAGGCCGCAACTGGCCAGTACTTTTTCCAGTCCAGCCATGGCCTTGTAGGCCTCGGGCGCGTGCTTGGCCCATTCGATTCGGTCGTGCATGAGGATGCTCCGGTCAGTGTGATTCAGGGGTGAACGTGGCCAGCCTACCCATACACCTGAGGCTCACCGATAGCCAATGCGCACCTTTATCGGGAGGCCAATCTCGCGTGGCATTCGAGCGGCCACTGACCTGCATGCAATCTCTTCATTTCTGTCGCTGGCTGGCGGCTTGGATAATGGCCGGCCGTCGTCCCAGGAGCCCTGGCATGTCCAACCCCATCAACCTGAGAGGTGCCGCGAACCTGCTGCTGGTGATCCTCCTGGCCCTCAATCTGCGACCGATCCTGACCAGTATCGGGCCTTTGCTCGAACCCATGCGCCACAGCACCGGGCTGGGCTACCAACAAGCGGCCCTGCTCACGGCGCTGCCGGTGTTGTGCATGGGCTTGGTCCCACTGCTGCAACCCTGGCTGCGGCGTTGGCTCAGTGAGCACGGTGCGATGTTGCTGGGGCTGCTGGCCATCGCTGCCGCATGCCTGTGGCGCCTGTACCTGCACAGCGCGTGGGCGCTGGTGGGCAGTGCGCTGATCGCGGGCCTGGGCGTGGCCTTGGTGCAGGGCATGATGCCTGGCCTGGTCAGCCGCTGGTTCGCCAGCCGACTGGCCGTCTGCATGGGCCTGTACTCGGCGGCGTTGATGAGCGGCGGCGGCTTGGCGGCGCTGCTCGGGCCGTATGTCAGCGCGCTGAGCGGACGTTGGCAAACCGGTTTGGGTATCTGGGCGCTGCCTGCACTGTTGGCAGTGCTCGCCTGGTGCTGGCTGCGCCCCCGCCAGGCGCCGCAGACCCTGAACGAAGTCGGCGCAGGGCACTGGTTCGGCAATCGCCGGGCGTGGTTGCTGGCGCTGTACTTCGGTCTGATCAATGGCGGCTATACCAGCATGGTGGCCTGGCTGCCGGCGTTCCATCTGGAACAGGGCGGCTCGGCCCAGGGCGGTGGCGAGCTGGTAGGGATGATGACGGTATTCCAGGTGCTCGGCGCGTTAGGTCTGCCGCTGCTGCTGCGGCATCTGCCTGACAGAAGACCTGGCCTGTGGCTGGCGCTGGGTATTCAACTGCTGGGCTTTGTCGGCCTGTTGCTGGCACCGGGTCAGGCCATGATGGCTTGGGTGGCGATGATCGGCCTGGGCTTGGGCGCGTGCTTCAGCCTGAGTCTGACGCTCACCCTCGAGCATCTGCGGGGCGCGCCCGAAGCGGGGAGTTTGGCGGCATTCGTGCAAGGTGTCGGGTTCATCGTCACGGGCACCGTGCCTTACCTGACCGGTTGGTTACGCGAGGCCACCGGTAGTTTCCAGGCGTCCTGGAGCCTGCTCGCGGTGACGGTGCTGGCGATGTTGCTGGTCACCGCGCGCTTCGCGCCTGCGGGCTACGCCAGCGCCATGCGGCGTAGCGTTTCAAGCGCGCAGACTGCCACGGTCAACTGAGTGAGTGCAACGCGTCGCGAACCCGGTCCAGCGCCGGGTCGATGTCCAGCCGTTCGATCGCGCCGAATCCCATCAGCAGGCCAGGGCGCACCGGCGTTTCGACGAAGAACGGGGCCAGCGAGTAGAGGCCCACTTCGACCTGACGCGCCAGGCGTACCAGCAGCTCGATGTCCACCCCCGGCGCGGCCAGGGCACTGAGATGGAAGCCGGCGCTGGCCGGTACCGCCCTCAGCCACGGTGCCAGGTCGCCCTCCAGCCGCGCCAGAAGGCGCTCGCGGCGCGCCGTGTACAACGCGTGGCAGCGGCGGATATGGCGGCTGAGGTGGCCTTCGTCGATGAAGCGTGCCAGTGCCCACTGCGTCAGGCTCGGGCTGTGCCAGTCGCTCAGGTGCTTGGCCACGCAGGCGGCGCGCAGCACCGCCGGTGGCAGCACCGCGTAGCCCAGGCGAAGTTCGGGGAGCAGGGTCTTGGAAAAAGTGCCGACGTACGCCACCAGTCCATGCCGATCCAGGCGCTGCAAAGCGTCGCTGTCCGGGCCTTGATAGCGAAACTCGCAATCGTAGTCATCTTCGATCACCAGGGCGCCGAGCTCGGCCGCGCGGGCGAGCAGGGCGTGCCGACGCGTCTGACTCATCGGCATGCCGAGCGGAAACTGATGCGAGGGCGTGGCATAGATCAGCCGCGTGCCCTCGGCGATCTGTTCCACGCACAGCCCCTCGGCGTCCACCGCCACCGATTGCACCCGCGCGCCCAGGGCTTGGAACAGATGGCGGGCCGGTGGATAGCCGGGATCTTCCATGGCCACGCAGGTGCCAGGTTCGATCAACACCCGGGCAATCAGGTCCAGCGCCTGCTGAGCGCCGTTGCACACCAGGACGTCGGCGGCGGTGCACTGCACCCCGCGCGCGAAGGCAACGTGCTGGGCGATTGCTGCGCGCAACTCGCCCAGGCCCTGGGCCGGCACCTGCCGTTCGCTGTGGTGTTGGCTGCGGCGCAGGGCGTAGTGCAGGCAGGCGCGCCACTGATCGAAGGGGAACTGCGCCTTGGCCGACAGGCCGCCGACGAAATCGTAGCGTGACGGCGCTTGCAGCGCCGAGCGCCCGAGCAGGGGCGCGCGTCGATACCAGCGCTCGAGGGTGTCGGCGGCGGCCAGGGTGACCGGTTGCAGTTCACGCTCACGCGACTGCGGGTGTGCGCAGACGAAGGTGCCGCGTCCGACCACGGCGCTGAGCAGGCCATCAGCGCCCAGGCGCGCGTAGGCCTCGGCGACGGTCTTGCGCGAGACCTGCAACTGCTCGGCCAGGAGGCGCGTGGGCGGCAACTGCGTGCCGACGGCCAGGTGTCCACGCTCAATGGCCTCGTGCAATTGCTGGTAGAGCTGATCGGCCAGGCCTTTGCCGCCGATCAGGTGAATGTGCAGTTCCATGTCGTGTTCCGCAATGACGTGACGTGCCCGGGCCGGTCGTTCAGTGCTGGGCGGTGCGAGCGCGAGCAATCGATGGCAAGCCTCACCCCTCAGTGCACCTGTTTGCGTAGGGCCGCGCACGCCTGTGCTTGCAGTTCGAGCTCGTCCAGCCGCTCGTTACGGGCCCGCTCGGCCTCGATCATCGCGGCGTCACCGTGCTGCTTGAGCAGGTAGGCGTGAATTTGCCGCACTTCAAGCGTCTGGTAGATCGTGGCGGTGTCCAGGCGACCGATCAGCGCGTCACTGGCTTTGCCGCTGCTGCTCATCAGCACGTGTGCGGCCTGGGCACCGACCACTTGCAAACCCATGGCTTCGAACCAGGGCACCGTATGGGGCAAGGCGCTCATTTCCACGCAGGCGTAGCGGCTGCGCAGGTCCGCCAGCAAACCGCGGGCGATGCCCTCGCGGCGATGGCTGGGCACCACCGCCAGGAAGGCCAGGGCACAGGTGTGCGGGTCATCCTGGGCGGGCAGGGCAAGGGCGAAACCGAGCAGGCGGTCGGGCGCCTCGGCGTCCAACGCCAGGATCAGCTCCACGGCCAGACCGCGCTGACCATCCAGCGCTTGCAGGTACTGGTGGACCTCCAGGCCCACGCTGTATTGGTACAGCGGGTACAGCGGGTTGTCGGCGGCGATGGCAACGCTGCTCAGCGCGCTGGCCTGCTCGATCACCAACTGGCGAATCTGGTTCTGGAAGGATTCGGGCGGCACGCCGTCGAGGCGGCTCAGGATGTACATCGGGGCAAGCTCCAGCGGTTGAAGGCATCCTGCGTCGAGCGACGCGGGATGCACAGTCTAACCGTTTTCGCCGGTAGGGCCTCAGCGCCGCAGGGCGCTGAGCAGCAAGTCCAGGTTCTGTACCGCGGCGCCAGCAGCGCCCTTGCCGAGGTTGTCGAACACGGCGCTGAGCAAGACCTGGCCGTGCTCGGGGTTGGCGTACAAGGCCAGGCGCAGGTCGTCGCTGCCGTTGAGGGCCTCAGGGTCCAGTGCCGTGGCCGGTCCTTGCTGATGCAAGGGCATGAGCTGCACGTGACGGGCGCCGTGATAGTGCTGTTGCAGGCAGGCTTGCAGGTGCTCTGCGGTGACGCCTGGGCGCAGCAGGCGCAGGTGCAAGGCCGTGGTCAGCACAATGCCCTGGCGGTAGTCGCCGTAGCCCGGCAGGAACAGTGGGCGAGCGCTCAGACCGGCATGCGCCTGGATCTCCGGCACATGCTTGTGGGCCAGTTCGAGGCCGTAGAGTTGCAGCGCCGGCAGGCGTTGCTCGCCGGCGTGTTCGTGGCGCTCGACCGCGCCGCGACCGCCGCCTGAGTAACCGGAAATCGCGTGGATGGCGAGCGGATAGTCCGCCGGCAGCAAGCCGGCCTCGATCAGCGGCCGCAGCAGGGCAATGGCGCCGGTCGGGTAGCAGCCGGGATTGCTGACCCGCATCGCGCAGGCGATGCGCTCGGGCTGCTGGGCGTCCAGCTCGGGCAGCCCGTACACCCACCCCGGCGCGGTACGGTGCGCGGAACTGGCATCGATCACCCGCACCTGCCGATTGCGTAGCGTCGCCACGGCATCGCGGGCCGCGTCGTCAGGCAGGCACAAAATGGCGATGTCGGCGCTGTTGAGGGCCTCGGCCCGGCGCCGAGGGTCTTTGCGCTCGGCGTCAGGCAGGGTCAGCAGGCGCAGGTCGGTGCGTCCCTTCAGTCGGGCATGGATCTGCAGGCCGGTTGTGCCTTGGTCGCCGTCGATGAAAATCAGGGGCTGGTGCATGGTGCAAGGTCCGTTCACGCAAGAGGTGGTGCTATCCTCGCGCCGGTTTGAATAAAAGAAAATTTGAATATTATGAGCATGAGGTTCAGTTTTTCTGAATTGAGCTCGTGTGTAACCGGAGTTTTGTTGTGCGAGAAATCAGCCTCGATCGCCTGCGTACCCTGGTGGTGATAGCCGACCTCGGCTCTTTTGCCCAGGCTGCGCGTCAGCTCAACCTGGCGCCGCCGACCATCAGCCTGCATGTGGCCGAACTGGAGGCGCGGGTTGGTGCGCCCTTGTTGACTCGGACCCGCGGCCAGGTGCGCGCCACCGCCGTTGGGCAGACCCTGCTGGAGCGCGCCCGGCGTTTGCTGGCGGACGCCGAGCAGGCCTTGGAAGAGGTGCGTGGGCAGGTGGCCGGGCTGACCGGGCGTGTGCGCCTGGGCGCGTCCACCGGCGCCATCGCTCACCTGCTGCCCAGCGCGCTGGCAGCGCTGCAGCGCGACCACCCTGGCATCGACGTGCAGGTGCAGGTGCTGACTTCCCAGGCCTCGTTGGCCGCGTTGCGCGACGGTCGCCTGGATATCGGCCTGGTGGCCCTGCCGCAGACCGCCAGCAAAGGTGTGAAGTTGATGCCCTGGCGGCGCGACCCGATCCTGGCCTACGTGCCGGCCGACTGGCAGCCCCCGGCGCGGCTGACGCCCACGTGGCTGGCCGCGCGCGCGTTGATTCTCAACGACAGCGGCACCCAGTTGTCGCGAGTTACCGCCGAGTGGTTCGCGGCGGCCGGGCTCTATCCGCAGGCGCGCATCGAGCTGAACTACAACGATGCGATCAAGAGCCTGGTGGCGGCGGGCTATGGCGCGACCTTGCTGCCTCAGGAAGGCGAAGGCCCCGAGCTGGATCGGCGCATCGTGTGCCGCGCGTTACGGCCGGGCTTGTGGCGGTCGCTGGGCATCGCGTGTCGCGAGGGCGACGGCGATCGGGCTACCGGGCATGTGCTGGCGGCGCTCAAGCACCTGCGCCAGTGACCGGGCCCTGCCGGATGTCCATGCTTCCCAGTGCCGGTCAGGTCACGGATAATCCCTGCCCACTACAACCAGATAGCCTGTGAGTCGGTATGAGTGATCCGCAAGTCAGCCCCGACCAGCCAATGGTCCGGGTGCGCAAGGCGCGCAAGAACAACCCGGAAAAGACCCGCGAGGACATTCTCCAGGCGGCGATCCAAGAGTTCGTCGAGCAGGGGCTAGCCGGGGCGCGGGTCGATGCGATCGCCGATCGTACGGCCACCTCCAAGCGCATGATCTACTACTACTTCGGCAGCAAGGAGCAGTTGTACCTGGAGTGCTTGATCAAGCTTTACGGCGACATTCGCAAGACCGAACACAGCCTGGACCTTGAGTCGCTATCCGCGGAGCAGGCCATCCTCCGTCTGGTGGAGTTCACCTTCGATCACCACGACCTGAACGTGGACTTCGTGCGCATCGTCTGCACCGAAAACATCCACTACGGCGAGTTCGTCAAGCAGGCGCCGGTGATCGGCGAAATGAGCAGCCTCGTGCTCGAGGCGTTGGGGCGGGTGTTGCGCCGGGGCGTGGAGGAGGGCGTGTTTCGCCCCGGTATCGAGGTCATCGACCTGCACATGCTGATGAGTTCGTTCAGTTTCTACCGGGTATCGAACCGGCACACCTTCGGCGAAATCTTCCAGATCGACCTAAGCGATGAAGCCATCAAGGTGAGGCACAAGCAGATGCTCTGCGAGGCCGTGCTCAGTTACATCCGCGCATGACCGCGCGCTCCCCAGGGTGCCCAGAAAGCACAAGGGCCGCAGAAGCGGCCCCAGTACACCCACTGGCGATCAGCGTCGCAGCAGGCGGTTGACCACCAGCACGATCGCCGCGCCGACTGCCAGGGCGGTCAGCGGCTTTTCCTTGACGAAGTTCGACACGTTGTTCACCGCGTCGCCATAGCTTTTGGTCACTTGACCGACGGCCTGACGCGCATCGCCCTCGGCGGCCAGGTCCGGGTCTTCGAGAAACTCGCCAGCGGCGCTCTGCGCCTTGCCGATTACCTTGTCCGCGACGCCTTCGATCTGTTCACGCTTCATATGGATCAACCCTTCCTGTGAGTGGCCATGGATGTGTCAGAGGTTAGGGAGCCGCGCGCCTGGATTAGTTCAACACTGTTGTCGGCTCACTCGCCCAGGCGTTGCTCGCGCGACGGCGGGTAACCAAAGTAGGCGGCATAGCATTTACTGAAGTGCGATACCGAGACGAAACCGCAAGCGACCGCCACTTCCATCACCGACAGGTCCGAATACTGCAGCAGGCGCCGGCTCTTGGTAATGCGCAATTCCATGTAGTAGCGCCGTGGCGAGGTGCCGAGCTGGGCCTGGAACAGCCGGTCGATCTGGCGCCGCGAGCGACCGCTGTAGGCGGCCAGTTGGTCGAGGCTGAGGGTTTCTTCCAGGTTGTTTTCCATCAGCTCGACGATGGTACGCAGTTGCAAGCTCATGGATTTCTTGGCGCCGGGCCCGACCTGACGATAGCGCGCTCCGGAGAAGGACAGGATTTCCTCGACGCCTTCGGCCAGCGCATCGCCGTACAAACGGCGCACCAGGCCAAGCATCAGCTCCATTGCGCCGTTGGGGCTGGCGGCGGTGAGGCGGTCGCGGTCGAGGGTAAAGCTGGCCGGGGTGATGCGCGTCTGCGGGCTGCGCTCGGCCAGGCTGGCGCGTTGCTCGGGATGGATGCTGCAGCCGTAATCGCCGAGCACCCCGGCCCGGCCGAGGAACCAGGCGCCATTCCACAAGCCGCCGAGGGCCATGCCGTGGGCGGCGCAATCGGCCAGCAGACGGTCCAGTTCAGGGTACTTGAGCAGGGTGCGCAGACCGCCGCAGATCACCAGCAGGTCGAGTGTCTTCAGGGCGGACGGATCGAGCTCGCTGGCGATCAATTCCAGGCCCAGGTCGCTGAGTACCCGGTCGCCGCTGGACGACAGCGCGGTGAAGGCGAACCGCTCGGCGCGCAGCAAGTTGGCGGTGACCAGCACGTCCATCGCCACGGTGAAGCTGGCCATGGAGAAGTGCTCGAGCAGGACGAAACCCACGTGGTAGGGCTTCTGCTCGTCGCTGGCGCCGGATTTGAGCCGCAGCATGTTGCTGGTGCTGGTCTTCTTGCTGAACTGGCGGGGCGTTGGCACAGCGGACTCCATGGGCTTCTCTGGCGCAGCGAGTGTGCTACCCGTCGCGCGGAAAGACAATCGTTGAACAGGCCACGGTGCACGCGCAATCGCCTGCGTATCCGACTGAACCCTTGCCGCTTGGCGCGAACCAATACAGTACATGCACACGGGAGAACGCTCATGGAAATCGGAACGATCTGGATCGTCGTCGCGGTGGTGGTGATCCTCCTGCAAGTCTGGGCGATTTGGCACATCATCGGCAGCGACCGACGTGCCGAGCGCAAGATGCTCTGGGTCGTATTCGTGGTGTGGGCGCCGTTTCCCGGCCTGTTGTTCTGGGCGTGGCGAGGCCCTCGGGCGGTCAAGGGCAAGGCGGTACTCGAAGAGAAGTGAGACGGCAAGAGCGCCTGTCGCACGGACACGCTTGAGCGGCCTGTCTGGCCGATAACCGCACGCTCGTTGCCATTGCCCGTCCCTTGGACGGGCATTGTCTTTCCCTCGGTTCGTCCAACTCTTCTAAACTGCCAGCGTTTGCCACGGCCCGAGATCCGCATGACCACCCGCACCCCGTTGTCTGGCGTCAATCACCCGCTGCATGGCATCGCCCTGGTGGTCGTGGCGACCTTCTTGTTTGCCAGTCACGACGGACTGTCCAAGTACCTGGGTGGTATCTACCCGATCATCATGGTGGTGTGGGCGCGCTACGCGGTGCACACCTTGCTCATGGCGGGCATCTTCTTGCCTCAAGCGGGGCTGCGCGTGTTGCGCACTCGCCGCCCGCTCCTGCAAACCCTGCGTGCCCTGAGCCTGCTCAGTACCAGTCTGCTGTTCACCGCCGGCTTGCAGTACCTGCCACTGGCCGAAGCGACCTCGGTCAACTTTCTGGCTCCGGTACTGGTCACCGCGCTGTCGGCGCCGCTGCTCAAGGAGCAGGTCACGCCTGGTCAATGGCTGGCCGTGGTGATGGGGTTTATCGGTGTGCTCGTGGTGGTACACCCGGGCGGCGCGATGTTCACACCGGCCATCCTGTTCCCGTTCGGCTCGGCGTTGGGCTTCTGCTTCTACCAGTTGCTCACCCGTATTCTGGCCGCACACGACAGCCCCACCACCAGCAACTTCTATGCGGGCCTGTGCAACACCCTGATCATGAGCGCACTGGTGCCGTTCTTCTGGCAAACCCCGCAAGCCTCCCATGTGTTGCTGATGCTGGCGCTCGGCGGCTGCGGCATGACCGCGCACCTGTTGCTGACCCAAGCCTTCCGCCACGCCGCCCCTGCGCTGCTGGCGCCGTTCAGCTATTGCCAGATCGTGTTCGCCGGGCTGCTCGGATTGCTGGTATTCGGCCAGGTGCCGGATACCCTCAGCGTGGTCGGTATCGCCATTATTTGCCTCAGCGGCCTGGGGGCGGCGTGGATGCAACGCCGTCGTTAGCGGGCTCAGGGTGCTGAAAGACCCTGGCTATCGCCCCTGAACAGCCACTCTATTAGACCTCTGCCGAAGCTCGGCTAGTCTTTCCCCTGGCTTCGCCTCCTGCGTCTGACGCGCGGTGAACCAGCGTCGGCTCCTGTCCGACCATCCCTGATGAGCAGATGGGTCGAGTTCTTGGCTCGGCCCGCGGATCGCCCGGCACAGACCGGAAATCTGGATAACCGAACCTGCAAGGTAAGCGCACATGTCGAACGAATCGAAATGCCCCTTCCATCACTCGGCCGGGGAGGGCACCAGCAACCGCGACTGGTGGCCCGATCAGTTGAACCTGAGGATCCTGCACCAGCACGGCGACCAGTCCGACCCGATGGACCCGGACTTCGATTACGCCAAGGCCTTCAAGCGCCTGGACTTTCAAGCCCTGAAGCAGGACATCGCGAACCTGATGACCGACTCCCAGGATTGGTGGCCTGCTGACTTCGGTCACTACGGTCCGCTGTTCGTGCGCATGGCTTGGCACAGCGCTGGCACCTACCGCATTGCCGACGGGCGCGGCGGCGCCGGCTCCGGCCAGCAACGCTTCGCCCCGCTCAACAGCTGGCCAGACAACGTCAGCCTGGACAAGGCCCGGCGCCTGCTCTGGCCGATCAAGCAGAAGTACGGCAGCAACATCTCCTGGGCCGACCTGATCGTGCTCACTGGCAATGTGGCGCTGGAGTCCATGGGCTTCAAGACTTTCGGCTTCTCCGGTGGCCGCGCCGATGTCTGGGAGCCGGACGAAGACGTGTACTGGGGCTCGGAAAAGGTCTGGCTTGGTGGCGACACCCGTTATGGCAAGGCCCAGGCGCCGGGGCAGGGTGATCTGGTGGCCGAGCCTGCCAAGCACGGTGAGGAGCAGAGCCGCACCGAGCCGGGCGCACGCGATCTGGAGAACCCGCTGGCCGCCGTGCAGATGGGCCTGATCTACGTCAACCCTGAAGGCCCCGAAGGTCATCCCGACCCCGTCGCCTCGGGCAAGGACATCCGCGAAACCTTCGGCCGCATGGCCATGAACGATGAAGAGACGGTTGCCCTGATCGCCGGCGGCCACGCCTTCGGCAAAACCCACGGCGCAGGTCCGGCGGACCACGTAGGCGCTGAACCCGAAGCTGCCGGGCTGGAGCAGCAGGGCCTGGGCTGGGCCAGCACCTTCGGCAGCGGCAAGGGTGGCGACGCCATCACCAGCGGCCTGGAGGTGACCTGGACTTCGACCCCGACCCGCTGGAGCAACGAATACCTGAACAACCTGTTCGACTTCGAGTGGGAACTGACCAAGAGCCCGGCCGGCGCTCACCAATGGCGACCCAAGGACGGCAAAGGCGCCAACACCGTGCCCGATGCGCACGATCCGAACAAGCGCCATGCGCCGATGATGCTCACCTCCGACCTGGCGCTGCGCTTCGACCCGATCTATGCCCCCATCGCCCGCCGTTTCAAGGACCACCCGGAGCAGTTGGCCGATGCCTTCGCCCGTGCCTGGTACAAGCTGATCCACCGTGACATGGGACCGCTGGCACGTTACCTGGGGCCGGAAAACCCGCAGGAGGAATTGATCTGGCAAGACCCGATCCCCGCAGTCGACCATCCGCTGGTGGGCGAGCAGGACATTGCCGACCTGAAGGCCAAGGTGCTGGCCTCAGGCTTGAGTGTGGGCGAACTGGTGGCCACCGCTTGGGCATCGGCTTCGACCTTCCGCGGTTCGGACAAGCGCGGCGGCGCCAACGGCGGCCGACTTCGCCTTGAGCCGCAACGCTCATGGGCCGCTAACCAGCCTGAGCAGTTGGATAAAGTGCTCAAGGCGCTTGAGAAGATCCAGGCCGAGTTCAGCGCCACTGGCAAACGCGTCTCCCTGGCGGATCTGATCGTATTGGCCGGCTGCGCGGCGGTTGAGAAAGCCGCCAAGGACGGCGGTCATCCCATCCATGTACCGTTCCGTCCCGGTCGCACCGATGCCGCTCAGGCACAGACCGATGTCGAGTCCTTCGCCGTGCTCGAACCGCTCGCCGATGGCCTGCGCAACTTCAGCAAGGCCCGCTACAGCGTCAAGGCCGAGCGACTGTTGCTGGACAAGGCGCAACTGCTGACCCTCAGCGCCCCGGAACTGACCGTGTTGGTCGGCGGCCTGCGGGTGCTTGGCGCCAACCACGGCGGCAGTCAGCATGGCGTGTTCACTGACAAGCCGGGCACTCTCAGCAACGACTTCTTCCGCAACCTGCTGGACATGGGCACGCAGTGGAAGCCGACCTCAGGCGACAACGAGACCTTCGAGGGCCGTGATCGCAAGACCGGGCAGGTGAAATGGACCGGTACGCGGGTAGATCTGGTGTTCGGCTCCCACGCCCAGCTGCGGGCGCTGAGCGAGGTCTACGGCAGCGATGATGGCAGGGACAAGTTCGTCAAGGACTTCGTCGCGGCTTGGGTCAAGGTCATGGAACTGGACCGTTTCGACCTGAAATAGCGGTACTGTCCGGGGTCGCTGCAACGGCCCCGGCAATCCGATGAGATGGCACTCTGCAATCGCGGTGGAAGCGCTTACAATCGCCGCGTTTGCTCCCCATCACAGGCTTGCTGGTTCATGACGCTCGACCCTCCCACCCTCCTGGCGCTCAGTGTCGCCCTAGCGGCCGCGGCTGCGCTTTACCTGGCAATCGAATGGCGCAGCGTACGTGAGTCGTCGTTGCTGTACTGGAGTGCAGGTTTCGCCACCATCATGATCGGCTGCGTGCTGGCGCTGTTGCGCATGAACGGTTATTTGCTGGTCGGCATCTGGTTCGCCAACGGTCTGTTGATCTTCGCGCATTTCTGCTTTCTGCTGGGCGTCGCCCGTTTTACCGAGGTGCGACTGTCACGGGCCTGGTTGCTGATCGTCCTGCTGTGGGCCAGCATGCTGTTGCTGCCAGAAGGGCCGGCGTGGTCGAAGATCATGCTGGGTGTGCAATCGCTGCTGGTGGCCGGGGTTTCGCTGCGCGCCAGTTTCCTGCTGCGCCCCCATGGCGTGTCGCTGAGCGTGGGTGCCGTTCAACTGCGCTACATCCTACTGGGTCATGGCCTGTTCTATGTGGCCAAGGCTTCGACTGCAGTGGTTCCCGGGACGCTGATCGATCTGGCCGCGTTTCGTGGCGAAATCATCCAGATCTCGCTGATCGAAGGGGCCATGGCGATCATGCTGATTGCGCTGTCGATGACCGGCACCGAGCGCTACCGTCGCGAGGAGCGCATTGCGTTGCTGGCGGCGCGTGATCCGTTGACGGCACTGTTCAATCGCCGCGCCCTGGAAATGCGCGCACCGATGCTGTTGCAGGCGACCAGTGGCGAGCGACCGAGTGCTGCGCTATTGATCGACATCGACCATTTCAAACTGGTCAACGACTTGTACGGACACACCGCCGGTGATCGCCTGCTGGTGGCCTTGAGCGAAACCATCCAGGGGCTGTTGCCGCCCCATGCGCTGGCCGCACGTCTGGGTGGTGACGAATTCATCATCCTGCTGGGCAACGCCAGGCGCGACGAAGTCCAGGTGTTGGGGGCGCTGCTGCGCGAGCGCTTCCAGCACATCACGGCACAGTCTTTCGCCACGCCGATGGCGGTCACCCTGAGCATTGGCGCTCACCTGTTCGATCAGCCGCCAGCGAGCCTGGCGGCGTTGATCGAACAGAGGGACGCGGTGCTCTACCAGTCCAAGCGCGGTGGGCGCGACTGTCTGCGCATGGTGGATGCCACGGCCGCAGTCGGATAGGACCGTCGCTGCGTCACTCGTCCTGCTTGGGCTGCACCACGATGGCCAATGCGTCCGGTTCGGCGCGGGTTTTCCAGCGGGCTTTCTCGGTCCAGTTGGCGGTGTCGATCACCGCCACCTCGTCACCGCCGCTGATGGCCACGTACACCTGTTTGCCGTCAGGGGAGACTACTGCGCCGATGGGCAGCGCTTCTTCGCCCAGTAGCGTGCGTCGGTACTCAGCGCCTTCTCGCGCCAGACCGATGCGCTTGATCTCTTTCTTGGCGGCCACGTCGATGACCGCCAGTTCCGCCGACTTGGCGCAGGTCACCAGCGCGTACTTGCCGTCGGGCGTCATGGCCACGCGGATGGGGAACAGCCCGGTACGGATGCGATCGGTGACTTCCCGGCGCTGCGGATCGACGATGACCACCTCGTTGCCGCCGCGGTTGCTGACCCACACCTGCTTGCCATCCGGGGTTACCGCCACGCCTTCGCTGCCGTTGCCGGTGGGAATGTCATAGAGTTTTTTCTTGTGCAGCAGGTCCACCACCGACAACTGACCGCCGTCGACATGGGTGACGTAGGCGCGCTCGGCACCGGGCGCCAAGGCGACCATGTGCGGGTTGCCGCCGCCGACGTCGATGCGGTCGGTGACCTGGCCCTGGACCAGGTCGACGACCAGCAGGCGGTCGCTGTCCTCGGTGGTCACCACCACCCGCTGGCTGTCGGGCAGGAAGCGAATGCCGTGCGGGCGCGAATCCTGGCCCAGGTCGATGGTGCGCACCACGCTGCGGGTCGGCCAGTCGATCACGCTCAGTGTGTTGTTGGCGGTGCCTTGAACACCATAGTTGCCAGCAACGGCCAACAGGTTGTTGCCCGAGACCACGACTTCGTGCGGGCCGGTGCCGACTTTCAGCGTCACCAGCTCCTTGCCGGTGCGCGTGTCGAGCGCCGACACGCTGGCGTCGGCCTTGTTGCCGACCAGGAGCACGTCATCGGCGTGCACCAGTGCGCTGCCGGTCAGCAGGGCACCGGCCAGCACGATGTGGCGCAGTGCGTTGGGCAGGGGAGCAAATGGGTAGGGCATGTCCGTCTCCTTCTGGGATGATTTCCATGTGCATGCCCAAGGTGTGACCGACGCGCCCCTCGCCGAGTTCGTTCGGATGCCGGGCGCTTGCGCTTCAGCGTTTGTGGGGGGAGGGCAGGATACGGTTGAGCACGGTACTGCCGTCGTTGCTGCGGGTGAGATAGATCGGCAGGACCTTGGGCAGGTTGTCGACCAGTTGGCGGACGTCGCGGGTGTCGTAGATGCCACTGATACGAATGCTGCCGACGTTGTTGTCGGCCAGCATCAGCGGCTTGTCCAGGTAGCGGTTGATCACCGGCAGCGCCTGGGACAGGCTGAGGTTGTCCAGCACCATGCGCCCGCTGCGCCAGGCCAGGCTGTTGGCGTAGTCGTCGCTCTGAGCCAACTGCGGCTCGAAATCGCCGGTGCGGTAGCTGGCCTGCATGCCTGGGCCGAGGCGATAGCCGCCATCGCTGCCATCGCTGGAGACCAGCACCGAGCCTTCGACCAGTGTCACCTTGACCTGGTCCTGGTACTTCCACACGTTGAATTGCGTACCTGTCACGCGGATCTGGCCGCGTCCGGCATGCACGATGAAGGGGTGCTGGCTGTCGTGGCTGACGTCGAAAAAGGCTTCGCCCTTGACCAGATCGACCCGACGCCGATCCTTGAAGTTGAGAAAGCGCATCTCGCTGTGCAGGTTGAGCTCGACGTTGCTGCCATCGGCCAGTTGCACGGCGCGCACCTGATCGCTGCTGTCGAAATGCTGATAGCGGTTGGGCAGCCAGCCTAGTTCCCAGCCGATCCAGGCCGCCAAGGGCAGCGCGAGCACGCTGATCATCGCTGCCGAAGCCGCAGGGCGCCATGCGCGGCGCCGCACACGGCCAGCGGGGGCTTGGCGGGTGGTGGCGGGCGAGCGGGGCAGCAAGTCGGCGGTTTGCCAGATTTCCAGCATCGCCTGGTATTCCTCGGCGTGCTGTGCATTGGCGGCCAACCACTGCGCGAACGCCTCACGCTCGGCGTCCGAGCAATCCTCGGCGTGCAGGCGCATGCACCACTGCGCGGCGGCATCGGTGACGGCATCGGCGTCGGTTGAAGTGAGGCGGTCCTGGTTCATCGTGGCTCCCGGTTTTGCGCATTCTACCGTCAGCGCTGCATGGCGAGAACCGAGATAATGGCGAATACCTATCAGTTGCGCGTTTTTTGATGGGTTTTGCAGCGTTATCGTGTCGGCGGACACATGAATAAGATTTTAGGTAGGAAACTAATAAAGTTTTTGACATTTACTGCCTAGGCAGTAATATTTTCTAACATTATTGCGATGTCGAGCGATTCCGATGGCCCATTTCACCCCGGAGAACTTCCAGACCTGCGCCATCGGCATGCTGCTGGGCCGCGCCGCGCTGTTGAAGGACCGTATTCTCGATTGGCACCTGGAAGGTGACGGCGTGACCGCGGCCCAGTTCAAAGTGCTGATCATCATCACCCAGTACCACGTGGATACGCCGGCCGACCTGTGCCGCTATCTGGGTCTGGACAGCGGCTCGATGACTCGCATGCTCGATCGTCTGGAGCACAAAGGCTTGCTGCTGCGTACGCGCTGCCCGCAAGACCGGCGCCAGGTGCGCCTGGCCTTGACGGCAGACGGTCAGCGTCTGGCCGATCGCTTGCCGGAGATCGGCGCCATGGCCATGAACGAGCTGGTCGGCGCGCTCGAACCTACCGAGCTGAAGTCGCTCGAGACCCTGCTGGCCAAGCTGCTTCTGGCTGCCGGCGACCCCCTGACGATCGCTCGCTTCGGCGATCGCACCCCTGATCCGACTTGATTCGAAGGTAACGTCATGGCCACTCCCTCCGATGCACCCGCCCCCGCACAAGAGCCGGGCGCCAATCGCAAGCGCAAGACCTGGCTGCTGGCCCTGCTGCTGCTGGTGGTCCTCGCCGGTGCTGCCGCCTGGGCTTGGTACGCCTTGGTCGGGCGCTGGCACGAGAGCACCGACGACGCCTACGTCAACGGCAACGTGGTGGAGATCACGCCACTGATTACCGGCACCGTCATCAGCATCGGTGCCGATGATGGCGACCTGGTCCAGGCCGGGCAGGTGCTGCTGCGTTTCGATCCGAGCGATGGGGAGGTGGCATTGCAGGCCAGCGAGGCCAAGCTGGCGCACACCGTACGCCAAGTGCGCGGGCTGTACAGCAACGTCGATGCGCTCAAAGCGCAGATGCAGGCGCGCCAGGCCGAATTGAAGAAAGCGCGGGAGAACTACAACCGCCGCAAGGTGCTTGCCGACAGCGGGGCGATTTCCGCCGAAGAGCTGTCGCACTCGCGCGATGACCTGTCCAGTGCGCAAAGCGCCCTGGACAGCGCGCGCCAGCAACTCAACACCAGTACGGCGCTGGTCGATGACACCGTGGTCGCTTCGCACCCGGATGTACTTGCTGCCGCTTCGGACTTGCGTCAGGCGTATCTGGACAATGCCCGTACCACGCTGGTGGCGCCGGTCACCGGCTACGTCGCCAAGCGCACCGTGCAGCTTGGCCAGCGCCTGCAACCGGGCACCGCGACCATGGCAGTGATCCCGCTGAATCAGGTGTGGATCGACGCCAACTTCAAGGAAACCCAACTGCGGGATATGCGCATCGGTCAGCCGGTGGAGGTCACCGCCGACCTCTACGGCAGCGACGTCATCTACCGCGGCACCGTCGACAGCCTCGGCGCTGGTACCGGCAGCGCGTTCGCTTTGCTGCCCGCACAGAACGCCACCGGCAACTGGATCAAGATCGTCCAGCGGGTGCCCGTTCGCGTGCACCTGGACCCAGAACAGCTCAAGACGCACCCGCTGCGTATCGGCTTGTCGACCGTGGTCGAGGTCGACCTGCACGACCAGAGCGGTCCGACCCTGGCCCAGCAACCGCCGCAGCAGGCCAGCTATGCCACCGAAGTGTACGACCGCCAACTGGCCGAGGCCGACCGCCTGATCGCCAAGCTGATTCATGACAACAGCGCCGCCAGCGGCAAGACGGCGTCGCAATGAGCAACGGCGCCCCCGCTCAGTTCACCCCGCCGAGTCTGCTGCTGACGACCATCGGGTTGTCGCTGGCGACGTTCATGCAGGTGCTGGATACCACCATCGCCAACGTGGCGCTGCCGACCATTTCCGGCAACCTGGGGGTGAGCTACGAGCAGGGCACCTGGGTCATCACTTCATTCGCGGTGAGCAATGCCATCGCCTTGCCGCTGACCGGCTGGCTGAGCCGACGCTTCGGTGAGGTCAAGCTGTTCATCTGGGCCACGCTGCTGTTCGTGCTGGCCTCGTTCCTGTGCGGGATCGCGCAATCCATGCCGGAACTGGTGGGCTTTCGCGTCCTGCAGGGGGTGGTCGCCGGGCCGCTGTACCCGATGACCCAGACGTTGCTGATCGCGGTCTATCCGCCTGCCAAGCGCGGCATGGCCTTGGCGCTGCTGGCGATGGTCACGGTGGTGGCGCCGATTGCCGGACCGATTCTCGGCGGATGGATCACCGACAGCTACAGTTGGCCCTGGATCTTCTTCATCAACGTGCCCATCGGCCTGTTCGCCGCTGCGGTGGTGCGCCAGCAGATGCGCGCGCGGCCGGTAACCACCAGTCGTCAGCCCATGGACTACGTCGGTCTGCTGACGCTGATCGTTGGCGTGGGCGCCTTGCAGGTGGTGCTCGACAAGGGCAATGACCTGGATTGGTTCGAATCCTCGTTCATCGTTGCCGGGAGCCTCATCTCGGTGGTGTTCCTGGCCGTGTTCGTGATCTGGGAACTGACCGATCGTCATCCGGTGGTCAATCTGCGCTTGTTCGTGCACCGCAATTTCCGCATCGGCACCTTGGTGCTGGTCGGTGGCTACTCGGGGTTCTTCGGTATCAACCTGATCCTGCCCCAGTGGCTGCAGACGCAGATGGGCTACACCGCGACCTGGGCCGGCCTGGCAGTCGCGCCCATCGGCCTGCTGCCGGTGATCATGTCGCCCTTCGTCGGCAAATACGCCCATCGCTTCGACCTGCGCCTACTGGCCGGTCTGGCGTTCCTGGCGATCGGCGCCAGTTGCTACATGCGCGCCGGTTTCACCAGCGAAGTGGATTTCCTGCACATCGCCCTGGTGCAGTTGTTCATGGGGATTGGCGTGGCGCTGTTCTTCATGCCCACCTTGAGCATTCTGCTCTCGGACCTGCCGCCCCAGCAGATCGCCGACGGTTCTGGCCTGGCGACGTTCCTGCGCACCTTGGGGGGCAGCTTCGCCGCGTCGCTGACCACCTGGATCTGGATTCGCCGGGCCGATCAGCACCATGCCTACCTGAGCGAGCACATCAGCCAATACGACCCGGCGACCCGGCACACGTTGGCCCAGTTGGGCGGGGCGAGCCCGCAGAGCTATGCGCAGCTCGAGCAGATCCTCAACAGTCAAGCCTACATGATGTCCACGGTGGACTATTTCACCTTGCTCACCTGGGTCTTCGGCGCCTTGATCCTGCTCGTGTGGCTAGCCAAGCCGCCGTTCACGGCCAAGGCGGGACCAGCCTCGGCAGGTCATTGAAGCGAGATTTCAGCAGGCCGGGCGTTCACTGCCGACGCAGCGGCCTGTGCGTTTCAAGACACCTTCAGTGCTTCGAGCATTGACGTCGTCCGGCCTACCAACGCCTCGACATTGACCGGCCGGTTGAGCACCTCAACGTGCGTATCGCCGTGCAGGTCGACGGCTTCGCCCGGCTCGGCCAGAACCAGCACCCTCAGCGCCGGATTCACCTGCTGCGCCGCCTGGAGCAGGCGTAAACCGGTCTCCTGGCGCAGCACGCGTGCGTCGCAAATCAGCAGGTTTGGCCGCAGCCCTTGCTGCACGGCGCACAACGCTTCGTTGCCCGAGAGGCTGGTGTGAACTCTGTGGCCCGCGTCCTCCAGGTATTCCTGCATCACCAGGCGCATTGCCGGTTGTTCTTCGATGACCAACACGGTGCGTCGAGGTATCGAGTGATGACGTGGCAAATACAGGTGCACGGTTGTGCCCTGTCCCGGCGTGCTTTGAATCTGCATCTGCCCGCCTGACTGGCGCACGAAGCCGTACACCATCGAAAGCCCCAGGCCCGTGCCCTGTCCCAGTGGCTTGGTGGTGAAGAACGGATCGATGGCCCGCTCGGCCACCTCCTGCGTCATGCCCTCGCCCTGATCGGCCACGGCCAGGTGCAGGTACTCGCCAGGTGCAGCGTCCAGGCCTGCGGCGAGCAGCGGATCCATGTCGATGTTTTCGCACTGAATGGACACGGCGCCGCCCTCGGGCATGGCATCGCGGGCATTCAGGCACAGGTTGAGCAGGGCGCTTTCCAGTTGCGGAGGATCGACACAGGTCAGCCACAGGTCAGGCTGGGTGCGGTCGATCAGTTGCACGCGGCTGCCGACCGAGCTCTTGATCAGCGGCATCAACCCGCTGACCAGGTGTTGGATATGGATGGCTTGGGGTTGCAAGGTCTGCTGGCGTGAAAAGGCCAGCAAGCGCTGCACCAGCGAGGCCGCGCGGCCAGTGTCTTGTTGCACGCTGTCGAGCAACTGCGCGGCATCGTCCGCGCGCGATTCGCGCAGGCGTTGCCGGGCCAGCTCCAGTGCACCTTGGATGCTGCCCAACAGGTTGTTGAAGTCATGAGCGATACCGCCGGTGAGCTGGCCGACCGCTTCCATCTTCTGCGACTGACGCAGGGCCTGCTCGGCCTCGCGCAGCCGCTCCTGTTCGTTGACCCGTTCGGTGATGTTATAGGCGAACAGATAAGCGCCGATGATCTGCTGCTCATCGTTGCGCAGGCAGCTCATGCGCAATTCATAGTGGCGCAGGAGGGGCCCATCACCAATGCTGATGACGTGAACCACGGATTCCCCGCTCAGGGCCCGGCGCCACAGCGGCAGCATCAGCTTGCTGGCCTCTGGCAGAGGGGCGAGGGCCTGCTCCAGCGTCTCGCCGATTTGCGGGACGTAGTGATGCTCGCGCTGGAACGTGGCCCGCGCGGTGCGGTTGATGGCGCGCAGAATCAGGTTGTTGTCCATCACCAGCACGTTGGCCAGGCTGCTGTCGAGCACATCGCCGAACAGTTTGCGCTCGGCCTGGGCGGCATCGATGCGTTGTTCGAGCAGCTCGTAACGGCTGAGCAGCAACTCACTGGACGACTGATCGCGAAAGATCACCCCCAGGCGACGCTTGCTCGTCGGCTCCAATCGATAGACGGAAACGGCCAGCAGTCGACGGGCTTCCTTGAGTTCGTGAACGAAGGTACTGCTGACTCCAGTACGTTGTACCTCGGCGAAGCGTTCGATCCACACCTCGGCCTCATCGGGGATGAGCTCGCGAACGGTGACGCCCAGGTGGCGGTGATAACCCGCGTGGCGCACGCTGGCGGCATTCAGGTAGATGTGCCGATAGTCGCTGAGTGGGCCGCGTGGGGTGTCGATCATTTCGACAATGCAGAATCCCTCGTTCATCTGCTGACAGAGCAGCTCGAAGCACTGCTCCTTCATGCCTTCCTCGAGCATGGCCGCGCGCGCTTGCTGGCGGTGCCACGCCAGCGTATAGGGATCAGGTGGATGTGCGGGCAAGGTGGACATGGCGTCGGTTCTCCAAGCGGCGAGTCCTCACTATAGACGCTGATCGGCGCCGCCTTTGACGCTGCACTCAGAACGAGCTGACGATGCGCCCCAGGGTCTGCATCGCCTGTTCGCAGGTAGTGTCCCAGGGCGAGCCGTAGTTCAGCCGTATGCAGTTGCCGAAGCGCCGCGTCGGCGAGAAGATCGGCCCTGGCGCGATGCTGATGCCTTGGGCCAGGGCCATGTGGAACAGCTTAAGCGCATCCATTCGCTCAGGCAGTTCGAGCCACAGGAAATAGCCGCCGGACGGTTGGCTGACGCGGGTCTGGGCCGGGAAATGTCGAGCGATGGCCGCCAGCATGCTGGACTGCTGGCCCTCCAGGGCGTAGCGCAACTTGCGCAGGTGACGGTCGTAGCCGCCATGCTGCAGGTAGTCGGCGATGGCGGCCTGGGCGGGCATCGAGGCGCACAGCGAGGTCATCAACTTGAGCCGTTCGATCTTCTGCGCGTAACGCCCGGCAGCGACCCAGCCAACCCGGTAGCCGGGCGCCAGGCTCTTGGAAAACGACCCGCAGTGCATTACCAGACCGTCGCGGTCGAAGGCCTTGGCGGGCTTGGGGGCCTGGGGTGCGTAATACAACTCGGCATAGACATCGTCTTCGATCAACGGCACCTGATGCCGGTGCAGCAGGTCCACCAATGCCTGTTTCTTGGCCTCGGGCATGCTCGCGCCGACCGGGTTCTGGAAGGTGGTCATCGACCACACGGCCTTGATCGGGTGTTTCTCCAGGGTCTGCGCCAATACGTCCAGGTCCATACCTTCACGTGGGTGCACCGGGATTTCCACAGCCTTGAGCTTCAGACGCTCGAGCACCTGCAGGCAGACATAGAACGCGGGCGCCTCGATGGCGACCAGGTCGCCTGGCTCGGTGACCGCTTGCAGGCACAGATTGAGCGCTTCGAGCGCCCCGTTGGTGATCAGCAACTCCTCCATCGGCAGCATCAGCCCGGCGACCATGTAGCGCAGGGCGATCTGACGGCGCAGTTGCGGATTGCCCGGCGACAGGTCGGTGACCACGACGCGCGGATCCATGGCCCGACTGGCGCTGGCCAGCGAGCGCGAAAGGCGTTGCAGTGGAAACAGCGTCGGGCTGGGGAAGGCCGAGCCGAAGGGCACGGTGTGCGGGTCTTTGATCGAGTCGAGGATCGAAAACACCAGGTCGCTGACGTCGACGTCGGTGGACTCGCTGACCGGCGCCTGCGCCTGCGGCTCGCTGAACTGACGGGGCGCATGGGCATTGACGAAATAGCCCGAACGCGGTCGGGCGCGGATCAGCCCGCGCCGCTCCAGCAGGTAGTAGGCCTGAAACACGGTGGACGGGCTGACCCCGTGGGTCTGGCTGGCATAGCGCACCGAAGGCACGCGCTGGCCAGGGCCAAGCACCCCGGAGCGGATCAATTCAGCGATGTCGTCGGCAAAGCGTTCGTAGCGTTTCATCGTTCTTGGACTTCTGGCTGGGCACGCAAGGTGGGCGGCAGTGTAAGGGATCAGCGGTTCAGGGGCGCGACGAATCGGCTGCGCGCGCGGCTGTGCACCTGCGGCTGGGCGAGGTCCTGCACTTCGAAGGTAAGGTCCACCGAGCTGCTGGCAGGTCGCTCGGCCAGCATCGCCACGGACACCGGCAATTCACTCATCTCCCCGGCGGCAATGGACAGCTCGCGTTTGCCCTGCAGGACGAAACCGTCGGCATCGACCAGGCTCAGCGCGTAACGCTGCGGTTGCTGGGTTTTGTTGATGATCTTGAGCAGGTAGATGTTCTCGATCTGGCCTTGGGCGTTCTCGCGGAACAGTCCGCGGTCCTTGATCACGTCCATGGATACCATCGGCCGCATCTGCAGCGCGATCACCAGTGCGCCGATCATCACCACCAGGGCCGTGGCGTAGCCGAGCAGGCGCGGACGCAGCCAGTGGGTGGTGCCACCCTGCAGGCTGTGCTCGGACTTGTAGCCGATCAGGCCGCGCCGGTAACCCATTTTGTCCATGACGGTGTCGCAGGCGTCGATGCAGGCCGCGCAGCCGATGCAGGCCATCTGCAAACCGTCGCGGATGTCGATGCCGGTGGGGCAGACCTGCACGCACAAGGTGCAATCGATACAGTCGCCCAATTGCTGCGCGCGCGGGTCGCTGCCTTTCCTGCGTGGGCCGCGCGATTCGCCGCGACGCGGGTCGTAGGCCACGGCCAGGGTATCCTTGTCGAGCATCACGCTCTGGAAACGCGCATACGGGCACATGTGCATACATACCGCTTCACGCAGCCAGCCGGCATTGAGGTAGGTGGCAGCGGTGAAGAACAGGATCCAGAACAGTGCGACACCCCCCAGCTCGAAGCTCAACAGCTCACTGGCCAGTGCCCGGATGGGTGTGAAGTAGCCAACGAAGGTCAGGCTGGTTATCACCCCGATCGCCAGCCACAGGCCGTGCTTGGAAGCACGGCGAGCCAGTTTGTTGAGGCTCCAGGGTGCGGCGGCCAGGCGGATGCGCTGGTTGCGGTCACCTTCGGTGACTTTCTCGCACCACATGAACAGCCAGGTCCAGACGCTCTGCGGGCAGCTATAACCGCACCAGACCCGTCCAGCGAATACGGTGATGGCGAACAGGCCGAAGGCGCAAATGATCAGCAGCGCAGAGAGTAGGATGAAGTCCTGCGGCCAGAACGTGGCGCCGAAGATGTGGAACTTGCTCTCGGCCAAGTCCCACAGCACGGCCTGGCGCCCGTTCCAGTTCAGCCAGGCGGTAGCGAAGAACAGCGCGAACAGCAGGCCGGCGAAACCGATGCGCACGTTGCGGTATACGCCTTTGAAGCTGCGGGTCTGGATCTGCCCGTCAGCGTTCTGTCGTGCTGGCGTGGCGGCGGGTTCGATGTGGATGACTCGGAAGGGCACTCTCTCGCTCATGGTGGTTCGCTCATCAGGCCTCTATCAGGCCCGGGCACTATGGCCCCCGATCTGTTTTCAGCACAGGCTCAGGTCGGGCGATAAAAACCATATCAGAACGCGCTGTAACCCACTCGAACCCTTAGATTATCGAGCCTGGGCCACTGTTCTTCAGATGTCTGCGACTATCCACCGCACCTGCCACGGTGAGCGCATCGGCCTCGGCTTCGGTGATCGGGAAGCGTTCGCCGGCGAGAATGGCCACCGACATGCGCAGGTGCGCGTCGGTGACGATCTCGACCTCGTGGCCCAGGCCTTCGATGGTGACGGTGTCACCGGACAAGGTGCAGCGCTTGTGGTCGTCGATGTGTACGGGCATGGCCTTTCTCTCCTGTGGTTTAAGTCTTTGACCTTGTGGGTGGCGAGGTTTCTGCATCGCCGTCGCACTCCTGGCAGGGTGTGCGGTCCACCTTCCATGAAGCCTTCTGAGGACTGTGCGTGGAGCGGATCTGGGAAAACGTCTGGCAGGCGGTAGTGGCCGAATTCGCCGACATTACCGATGAAAGCGAGGTCACACGGATCGTCGTGCGTCTGATGATGGCCGCAGTGCTTGGGGCCGTGTTGGGCTTCGAGCGTGAGCATCGTGGGAAATCGGCGGGTGTGCGCACCCACATGCTGGTGTCCATGGGCGCGGCGTTGTTCGTATTGGCGCCGGGTATGGCCGGTGCAGACGATCAGGCGCTCAGTCGAGTGATCCAGGGCATCGTTGCAGGCATCGGTTTTCTCGGTGCAGGCACCATCCTCAAAGGCAATGGACGTGACACCAGTCATGTCAAGGGCCTGACCACTGCTGCGGGGCTGTGGATGACGGCCGCCATCGGCACGGCTGCGGGCATGGGGCGCGAAGCGACGGCCCTGGTGAGCACCGTGCTGGCATTGCTGGTACTGGCCAGCATGCCGCTGTTGGTGGGCAAGGTGGAAGACGAGAACGAGGAGAAGAAGGACGAGGAGGGTGGTCGGAAACACTGAGGGGAGCCGAAGCTCCCCTCTAGGTGTTGTTGCCTGCTCTTTTATTATTATTCAAAACCGGCCTGTTGTTGTTTTTGTCAGCCGGTTCCGGTGTAGCCGGGCCCCTATCTGGGGCCAAGAGCAAACGTATTTTTTTGAGCGCTGGCCTGCATTCGATCCTGACTGTCGCTACCTGAAGGTAGTTTTATTGTTCTGTGTCGAACCGGGGGCGAGCCCCACATTGCTGCCTACTCCAAAAAAATCTGCTTGCTGCGCCTCTGCCGTGTTGTTCTTGTTATGTCAGAGCCGGTGCATGTTGTTTTTATTGGGTGTGTCGCGATTTTTTATTTTTGTTGTGCCAGAGATATAGCAGGTGGCGTGCCAACTTTTTAATTTCCTTTTAAATCAATGATTTGCTGTTTTTTTGGCACTGCGGGAAGCGCGCACGAACCTCTCGAATTGTTTCCGTGTTACCCGCTTGTCGGCCGCCGGCGCTGTGCGGGTAACACATCGCCCACTTGTCTGTTCCGTGCATCACCCTGCGGCGAAGTTGTGCAGACGCTCGCCCTCTAACCGATAGCGAATCCATTCAGACTGGGCTTGCGCGTCCAGAGCCTCGTAGAAGCCGATGGCTGGCGCATTCCAGTCCAGTACGCTCCACTCCAGGCGTGCGCAGCCTTTGGCCAGCGCTTCGCGGGCGATGTGGCGCAGTAGTTGGCGACCGGCGCCGTCACCACGGTGCTCAGGGGTGATGTACAGGTCTTCGAGGTAGATACCGTTGCGGCCCAACCAGGTGGAGTAGCTATAGAAGAAGACGGCAAAGCCGATGGGTTGACCGTCACGTTCGCAGATCAGTCCGTGTACGGTGCTGCCGTCATCGAACAGGCTGCGTTCGATGTCGGTGACGCTGGCTACCACCTGGTCTCGGGCTCGCTCGTAGTCCGCAAGCTCAGTGATGAAATCGAGGATCTGTGCGGCGTCGCTGCGCTGGGCTGGACGAATGGTCAGGCTCATGGGGGCATTCCTTGAAAGACAAGCGCCTAGCGTAGCGGGTAGGGCTGGCGTTGCCGAGTCTCTGAGACTGGTCGGTTTTGGAGGGGCGGGGGCATCAGTAGATGAACAGTTATGTGTTATGGGCTAATTTTCCATAACTGTATGGGTTTGGGTCGATCAAGGATCGCTAGTGTTGTGCGACTCGACAATCATCCTATGACGGACTTGCACGCCATGCTTGGCTCCTACGAACTACTCAGCGCCTTCATTCTTTTCGCCTTCGTTTCATCCATCACGCCGGGGCCGAATAACACCTTGTTGCTTGCCTCGGGAGTGAACTTCGGTGTCCGTCGCTCGATTCCCCATGCCATGGGCATCAGCATTGGCTTCATGCTGATGGTGCTGGGTGTGGGTTTTGGCCTGGGTGAGCTCTTCAAAGCCTGGCCGCCGCTGTACAGCGTGCTGCGCTATGTCGGCGCGGCGTACCTGCTGTACCTTGCATGGAAAATCGCCACCTCCGGCCCGCTATCCGGCGAGGCTCAGAGCACGCGCAGCCCCATGAGTTTCTGGGGCGCGGCGGCATTCCAGTGGGTCAATCCAAAAGCCTGGGTGATGGCTGTTGGGGCAATCACCACCTATACCCCGGCCCAAGGCTATGCCGTGAACGTCGTGGTGATTGCCGTGCTGTTCGCGTTGGTGAACCTGCCGAGCGTCGGCATCTGGGTCATGTTCGGCAGCGCGCTGCGCAACGTGCTGCGCAATCCTCGCTGGCTGGTGCTGTTCAATGTCCTGATGGCCGTGTTGCTGGTGATTTCGTTGTATCCGCTGCTGTTTGTAGAATCGTCGTTTTCGTAGTTCGACGAGTGCCGCTCCCGATGCAATTGATTCCTTGGTCCCACGACTGCTCCGACGGCTTCACCTTGCGAGGCTGGCACTCGGCACCCAGCGGCAAGCCGCTGTTGCATTTTCTGCATGGCAACGGCTTCTGTTGCCTGGCTTACGAGCCGTTGCTGATGCGCCTCGGCGAGCACTTCGACCTGTGGCTGTGCGATGTCCAGGGTCATGGCGATAGCGATCATGGCGGGGCGTTTCGCGGTTGGAACCGCTCAGCGGAGTTGGTGGTAGAAGCCTTCGAGGCGGGGCGGTCGATATTCGGCGAGATACCGCGGTATGCCGCCGGGCACAGTTTCGGTGGCGTGCTGACGGCACTGATTCTGGCCCGGCAGCCGCAGTTGTTCGCGCGTGCCGTGCTACTCGACCCGGTGTTGTTCAGCCCACGCATGATCGCGGTCATGCGCATCCTGGCGCTGTTGGGCCTGAATCGCCGACATGGCCTGGCCCGCAAAGCTGCCACCCGGCGCAGTCACTGGCCGGACCGTGAGGCGGCGCTGGCGTCGCTGCACGGACGGGGCATCTTCAAAGGGTGGAGCGAAGCGTCGCTGCAGGCTTATGTGGGCCACGCGTTGGGCGATTGTTCCAATGCCGTGGTGCTCAAGTGTCGGCCCAGCCGCGAGGTGGAGGTATTCAGTTCCTGGCCGTCGCGGCTGTGGCCGAGCCTGGAGCAGATCGTCACGCCGACGCGGATCCTGCACGGCGAACAGAGCTATCCGTTCGTTGCCGAGTCGGCTCGACGCCTGGCGGCGCGCAATCGCCATGTGAGTGAGCAGTCGGTCGCCGGCGGGCACTGCTTCATGCAACAGGATCCGGTGAGCGCCGCGCAGCAGGTCGAGGCCTTTCTGCGCAGTTGACTCATCGATGCACGGCGGTCAAGCCAACTCCAGCCAGATCGGTGCATGGTCGGACGGTTTTTCCATGCCCCGCAGTTCGTAGTCCACGCCGGCGTCCTTGAGTCGCGGTAGCAACGCCTGCGAGGTCATGATCAGGTCGATGCGCAGGCCACGCTTGGGCTCGTCCTCGAAACCGCGGCTGCGGTAATCGAACCAACTGAAGCGGTCCGCCACCTCTGGGTGCAGGTGGCGGAAGCTGTCGACCAGACCCCAGCCCTTGAGGCGCTCCATCCATTCACGCTCTTCCGGCAGGAAGCTGCACTTGCCGGTCTTGAGCCAGCGCTTGGCATTGTCCGCGCCGATGCCGATGTCGCAGTCCTGGGGGGAGATGTTCACGTCGCCCATCACCACCAAGGGCTGGTCGTTGTGGAACTGACCCTCCAGCAAGGCTTGCAGATCGCTGTAGAAGCGTTGCTTGGCGGGGAACTTGGTGGGGTGGTCGCGGCTTTCCCCCTGGGGAAAGTAGCCGTTCATGATGGTGATGGCGGCGCCATTGTCATCGGCGAAGGTGCCCCAGATGAAACGGCGCTGGGCATCGTCTTCATCGGTGCTGAAACCCTTGACCAGCGACAGCGGTTCGCGCCGCGAGAGCAGGGCGACGCCATAGTGGCCTTTCTGCCCATGAAAGTGCACGTGATAGCCCAGGGCCTGGACCTCGGCCAGCGGGAACTGCTCGTCGCTGACCTTGGTTTCCTGCAGGCCGATGACATCCGGCTGATGCTTCTCGATCAGCGCGGCCAACTGGTGCGGGCGGGCGCGCAGGCCGTTGATGTTGAACGAGACGATCTTCATGGCTAAGGCGATCCTGGTAAAAGCCAGGGATGCTAGCTGACATCCGCAGTCATCACCAGCCTGAGCTTCTGGGCGGCTCTTCAGTACCGCAACGACGGTGGAACGATGCGCCACGGCGTGCCTCAAAAGCTCTGACCCGCACCTTCCAGAAGGATCTTCGCCATGTCCGCCGCCCCAGCCCGCCTCTGCCTGCTCGACGATGGTTATCGCCGCGAAGTGCGCAGGCTGCTCTATGACGCTTATCCCTCGGAACCGACCTTCGCCTGGCTGTTCGACGCCCAACGCGGCGGTTACCAGCGGCGATTGCGCGCAATGATACGCGCCTGGGTGCGCCAGCACTTCTATATGCAACTGCCGGCGCTGGGCTTGCTGGTGGACGACCGCTTGATCGCCGTGGCATTGATCGCGCCGCCCCAGCGCCGTCTGGGCGTGGCCGACAGTTGGATGTGGCGCCTGCGTATGCTGATCGGCGCAGGTCGGCGCAGCACCCGTCGCTACCTGGCGTATCAGGCAGCGCTGGCCGCCTGCCTGCCAACCCAGCAAGTGCATGTGCTGTCGTTGCTGGGTGTGCATCCACAGGTTCAGGGCCAGCACTACGCCGAAAAATTGTTGCAGGCGGTACACGACTGGTGCGCGAAGGACCTGGAGACGCAAGGCGTCGTGCTCAGCACCGGCAACCCGCATTACTACGGGTTCTGCGAGCGCATGGGGTATCAGGAGGTTGGAGAGCTTGCACTCGGCAGTGTCAACGAACGGGTGTTCTTCAATCCGAATCCGTCGTCAGTCAAAACGATAGCGTCTTGATCGCGACAGGCGCGGCTTACGCTGCCGCTTCGCTCTGGTAGCATGCCCGCCATGACGTATTCAGGACGATTTGGCTGGGGCGTGCTGTTGCTCGCCGCCAGCTGTACAGCGTGGGGCCAGAGCGAATTGGTGGTGCGGGTCAAACCGGCCAACAAGGCGCTGCAGGCGAACATTGAAGGCTATATCGGCAGCCTCGGCGATCGTGACGAGGACGCCTTGCTGCGCTTCAGTCGCGGGGCCGAGGAACAGGCGCGCAAGGCGGCCCAGGCGCTGGGCTATTACCAGGCGCAGATCGACGCCCAGGTCCAGCCCCCGAGCAAGCCTGATCAGCCTTTGCAATTGATCATCCGGGTCGAGCCGGGCGAGCCGGTGCGCCTGCGCAACGTGCAGGTCCGCATTGAGGGTCCAGCCAGCGAGCTGAAGGCGTTCCGAGTCCCGGACAGCCGGGCCTTGCGTCAAGGCGAGCAACTGAATCACGGTGCTTACGAGGACGCCAAGCGCCTGATCCAGAACCAGGCCTCGCGCTATGGCTTCTTCGACGGGCGGTTTGCCCGCCAACGCCTGGCCGTGGATCCCCGCGCCGGGGTCGCCGATATTGAGCTGGTGTATCAGAGCGGTCCGCGCTACCGCCTGGGCAAGGTCACCTTCAGCGGCGACGCGCCACTGGACGACGATCTGCTGCAGCGCATGGTGGGCTTCAAACCCGGTACGCCCTATGACTCGGAACTGGTCGCCGAACTGAACAACGACCTGCAGTCCAGCGGCTACTTCGAGGGCGTGCGGGTGGATGCTGCGCCCACGGCAGCCGTGAACGACGTGGTGCCGGTGGCGGTCCAACTCGATACCCGCAAACCGCGCACCTTGGGCCTGGGCCTGGGGTTTTCCACCGATGTCGGGCCGCGCGGCAAAGCCAACTGGACGCGGCACTGGGTCAACCCGCAAGGCCACAGCTATGGCTGGGAAACCGAGATTTCCGGCCCCCGACAGAACGTCGGCCTCTGGTATGACGTACCCCTAGACCCACCGTTGACCGACAAACTGCGCTTTGCCGGTGGCTACCAGAACGAAGAACTCTCTGGCACCGACACGTTGAGCAAACTGTTGACGGTCGGCCCGGAGTGGCACAGCAAGCTGCCCAGCGGCTGGCAGCGGGTGATTTCACTCAAGTACCAGCGCGAGGAATACCGACTGGGTGACGACTCCGGCCTGAGCAACCTGCTGATGCCTGGCATTAGTTACTCGTACCTGCGCAGCGACAACCGCATCGACCCGCACAATGGTTACCGCCTGCAGTTCGACGTCCAGGTGGCCAAGGAAGGGCTGGTGTCCGACACCAACCTGGTGCATGGCAACGTCCTGCTCAAGGGCCTGACCACCTTGGGGCAAAACCATCGCGTGCTCGGGCGTGTGCAGTTCGGCGGCAGCGCCACCAACGGCTATGAGAAGAAAATGCCGCCGTCGCTGCGTTTCTTTGCCGGTGGTGACCAGAGCGTGCGCGGCTATGACTACCAGACACTGTCGCCGAAGAACAGCCAGGGCGACCGCATCGGTGGCCGTTACCTGGTTGCCGGCAGTGTCGAATACCAGTACTCGATCACGGAGAAATGGCGCGTGGCAACCTTCGTCGACCAAGGCAACGCCTTCAATTCGCTGGAGCTGCCCAGCCTCAAGACGGGGGTCGGCATCGGCGTGCGCTGGGTGTCGCCAGTCGGTCCGCTGCGCCTGGACCTGGCGCGTGCGCTCGATGATGACGGCGGTTTCCGTGTGCACTTTTCCATGGGGCCTGAACTGTGAGGCGGGTGATCACGCCGCTGCTGTTGGGACTGCTCGGCCTGCTGCTGTTGATGGTGCTCGCGCTGACCCTGGTGCTCGGCACCCAGGCGGGCAGTCGCTGGGTGCTAGGTTGGGTGCCAGGCCTGCAGGTCGACGACTTCCAAGGCACGCTGGGCGGGCGATGGCAGGCCAGTCGCCTGGTCTGGACGCAGGACGCTAGCCGCGTCGAACTGCAGGCGCCGCAACTGCACTGGTCGCCTGCCTGTTTGTTGCGCGCCACCTTGTGTGTCCAGCGCCTGCAGGCCGAGCGTATCGACATGGCCTTTGCCCCCAGCGCCGAGCAGACCGACAGTGGTCCTCTGAAACTGCCTGATTTGCGCTTGCCGATCGCCATCGAGTTGGGTGAGGTCAAGGTGGGCCAACTGCGCCTCGATGGCGGCGACTTGCTCGGCGATCTGCAACTGGCGGCGCACTGGACCGGACAGGGCATGCGCATCGACCACTTGCAGTTGCAGCGCGACGATCTGCACCTGAGCCTGCAAGGTACCGTTTTGCCCGAGGGCGATTGGCCGCTCGATGCCGATGCCACGCTGCAACTGCCTGCGGTTGATGGTCAGGCGTGGCAGTTGGTGCTCAACGCCAAAGGCGATCTGCTCAAGACGCTGGCGCTCGACGGCACCAGCAGCGGTTACCTGCAAGCCAGAATCGACGGTGAGCTGCAAGCGCTGGCCGAGCATGTGCCCGCAAGGCTGCGCATTCGTGCCGATGGGTTCCGGCCGTCTGCAGCGTTGCCCGCACCGCTGCAACTGAACCAACTTCAACTGTTGGCAACCGGGGATCTGCTCGAGGGTTATCGGCTCGAGGGCACGGCGAGCCTGCCGGCCGAGCAAGGGCCGATCGCGCTGGCGTTGAACGGCAAGGTCGATGCCAAAGGAGCGCGCCTCGATGCCCTGGACCTGACCGCCAGTGACACGCAGCGCCTCCGGCTTCAGGCCACGGCTGACTGGGAGCAGGGCGTGCAGGCCGATGCCACTGTCGACTGGCTCGATTTCCCCTGGTTGCGCCTGTACCCGCTGCCAGAGACGCCTGAAGTGACGCTCAAGCGCTTCAAGGCGCAGGTGGCGTATCGCGACGGCCGCTACGAGGGTGAGTTCACCGGCAATCTGGAAGGCCCGGCGGGGGCGTTCAGTGTGGCCAGCCCGTTCGCGGGAGATCTGGGCCAGGTGCGTTTGCCCAAGCTCGAATTGGTGGCTGGTCAAGGGCGGGCGGCGGGCAGCGTCGGCATCCAGTTCGCCGACACCCTGGCGTGGGATGTCGATCTGAACGTATCGGCACTCGACCCGGCCTATTGGGTCGCTGAACTGCCAGGTACGCTGGCAGGGCCGCTGCGCAGCAAGGGTGAGTTGAAGAACGAGCGGTTGCAGCTCGATGCCGAGCTTGATCTGAAGGGGCGCCTGCGTGGTCAACCTGCGCAGCTCAAGGCAGACGCCAAGGGGGCAGGGGATGCCTGGACCCTGGGCACGCTGGCGATCCAGTTGGGCGACAACCGTATTACCGGCAGCGGCAGCCTGCAGCAGCGCCTGGCCGGGCGCATCGACCTCGACCTGCCCCGTTTGGAGCAGCTCTGGCCGCGCCTGCAAGGCCAGGCCAAAGGTCGCCTCGATCTGGCCGGAACCCTGGCGGCCCCGCAGGGTAGTTTGACGCTGCAGGGGCAGCAATTGGCCCAGGCCGACAATCGCATTCAACGGCTGGACCTGGACGCGCGCCTGGACAATGCCCAGCGAGGCGTGGTCACGCTCAAGGTCGGCGCTATCCGCCTGGGCGAGACCGCCTTGGGTAATCTGGACCTCAGCGGCAAGGGCGACATTCGTCAGCAGGCGCTGAGCCTTGCGCTCGACGGCCCGCAACTCAAGCTGAACCTTGCGCTCGACGGCACGCTGGCCAAGGGCGACTGGCGCGGTCGGCTGGCCAGCGGCCGGGTCCAGGCCGGTGGCCAGGACTGGCAACTACAGGCCCCGGCGCGCTTGCAGCGCCTGGCCAATGGTCAGATCGACTTCGCCAGCCATTGCTGGCGCTCCGGCCAGGCCAGCCTGTGCGGTGACGACCAGCGCCTGGCGCCGGAGCCGCGACTGCGTTATCACCTCAAACAGTTCCCCATCGACAGCCTGGCCCCGTGGTTACCCAAGGACTTCGCCTGGCAAGGCATGCTCAACGCCGACATCAACCTGGATATCCCGGCCAGCGGGCCGAAGGGTACGGTGCGCGTGGATGCCAGTGGCGGCACGTTGCGCGTGCGCGACAGTGGTCGCTGGGTCGATTTCCCTTATCAGACGCTGCGCTTGGACAGCACCCTGGCGCCGCGTCAGGTAGACACCACCTTGGTGTTCCGCGGCGAGCGGCTGGGTCAGTTGAACCTGTCCACGCGCATCGATCCACTGGGGCGCGACAAACCGTTGTCTGGCGATTTCCGCCTCTCCGGCGTCGACCTGTCGATCGCCCGTCCGTTCCTGCCGATGGTCGAGCGCCTGGCTGGCCAGCTCAATGGCGAGGGTCGGCTGTCCGGCACGTTGCTGACGCCGCAGGTCAACGGCACTGTCCAGCTCAGCGGCGGACACGTCAGTGGCACCGAATTGCCGGTCAGTTTGGAAGCCTTGTCGCTGCGGGCGCTGATCGCCGGTGAGCAGGTGCAGATCAACGGCGACTGGCGCAGCGGCGAGGCCGGTCGCGGGCAATTGACCGGCGACATGACCTGGGGTCAGGCTTTGGCCGTCGATCTGCGGCTCCAGGGCCAGCAACTGCCGGTCAGCGTCGAGCCATACGCGGCGCTCGAAGTCGCGCCCGACCTGCGGATTCGCCTGGCTGGCGAGAAGTTGGCGGTGACCGGCAAGGTGCAGGTGCCCAAAGGCAAGATCACCGTGCGCGAGTTGCCGCCTTCCACGGTCAAGGTGTCGGATGACACGGTGATCGTCGGTCAGCAGACCGAGCAGGGCGAGGCACCCATGGCGGTGGCCATGGACGTCGACGTCGAGGTCGGTCGCGACAAGCTGTCGTTCAGCGGTTTCGGTCTGACCGCCAATCTGCTGGGCCATGTACACATCGGCGACAACCTCGACACCCGCGGCGAGCTGAGCCTGGCCGACGGTCGCTACCGTGCCTATGGTCAGCGCCTGACCATCCGCCGCGCCCGGCTGCTATTCGCCGGGCCCATCGACCAGCCCTACCTGGACATCGAAGCGATCCGTCAGGTGAACGAGGTCACTGCCGGTATCCGCCTCAGCGGCAGCGCCGAGCAACCGACCAGCACCGTGTTCTCGGAACCGGCCATGAGCCAGGAGCAGGCGTTGTCCTACCTGGTACTCGGCCGTCCTTTGGGCAATTCCGGGGAAGACAACAACATGCTCGCGGAGGCGGCGTTGGGCCTGGGGCTCGCCGGCAGTGCCGGCCTCACCGGTGGCCTTGCCTCGCGGCTGGGCATCGATGACTTCCAGCTTGATACCCAAGGCTCGGGCAACAGCACCAGCGTGGTCGCCAGCGGCAACCTGACCGAGCGCCTGAGCCTGCGCTATGGGGTCGGCGTGTTCGAGCCGGCCAGCACCATCGCCCTGCGCTACAAGCTCAGCAAGAAAGTGTACGTGGAAGCCGCCAGTGGATTGGCAAGCTCGCTGGACATCTTCTACAAGCGAGATTTCTAAGATCGTGGGCCCCAGGCCGGGGCGCCGCGACGTCAGCCTTCAACGTACGGTGGCCGCCTCGATGAATTCGTTGCTGTCCGCCTCAGGGCTGGTCGGTGGACGCGGTTTACGCACCGGCTGAATAAGATTGGTGTATTCCTCGATCAGTCGATTGATCGCCTCGGGCGGCTCACAGGCGTGAAACTGCATGCGAATCTGCACTTCGTCGGGGTCGCGCCCTTCGCCGCGACGCGCCTGGGCGCCAACGGTGACCTTGAAGTGCGAGCAGGAGGCGGGGTCGCTGGCTTGGCGCAGAGCCTCCTGACGCGCCTGGGCGTCCTTGATGTGGACCGACAGATCCACCTGCATGCGCTCCAGTGCCAACCCTTTGGGCGACACCAGCGCTATCAGGGGAATGCGCAGTAGGTGGGCGTCGTCCATGGCCACTTCGACCATCTTGGCGCGCATCGGCAAGCCGGGTTGTTCTGGATCGAAATCGAAAAACTGATCGAACAGTCTCAGGTATTGCTGGGCAATCAGCGTGTTGGTTGCAGCGGCCGCTTCCTGAAGGCCGCGGGTCACATCACGCAGGTCGCTGGAGGTCATGGGCGATGGCTGGTGATCGGTTGTGCTGTCCACTCATCGGACTCCTGTCAAAGCACCGCAGGTCTGGGCACCTGCGGCGGTCATGATTGCAAGCAGCCTTCAAGGGGCATTGGCGTCCGGCGCGCCTTGACCAGGCTGGGGCTTGGATCCCGGCGGTGGCGCAACATTGGCGTTAGGCAGTTGATCTGGGTTGTCGACTTTTGCGCCGGGCAGCAGCGACGGTTTGGTGGCCGCATCGGTGAGGAAGTCGATCACCCGCATCATCGCTTCTGGCGGATCCTGGCGGCGGACGCTGGTGCTGAACGCGTAACGGGCGCGCGTGTCGGTCTTGCGCGTCTGCTCCGACTTGTGACTCACGCTGCCTTTGACATCGAGCTTGAATGGCCCCCAACCCAGCGAGGCCTCCAGGCTGCCTTGCATGTCTTTGCTGGAGTGGTCTTCGGCCATCTGGTTGACGGTCATCTCGAATTCGATGCGACCCTCTTCGATGGCGATGTTCGGATGGGTAATGGCGGCCAGCAGCGGCACACTCAAGCTCTTCTTGACGGTGCCTTGGTAGCCGCCATCCTGGCCGACCAAGGTTTCGTCGTAGTCGAACTGGATGGCGACGGCCTTGCCGTCCTTGATGCAGACATTCAACAGAAAGTCGGCGTATGACTTGCTCGCGGTGACTTGGGCTTGAATCATCGCCTGCAGCGGACCGGCGATCATACGGTCCATGGGCAAGGCATTGATGACGGAGCCTATCAGATTGCTATCGATTGACATGGGTGGGCGACCTCATGGGTTGAAGTGAAGGTGTGATTCAGTGGACGTGGTTGTCCTGGCGCCGGATGTTGCCGATCTGACGCAGGCTCAGCCCGTACTTGTCGGCCAGCAGGCTGCGTGACAGGCCGTTGGCGCTCTCTTTCTGGATCTGCAGATTACGCAGCTGACGCTGGAAGTGATCGGCCTTGGGGATCTCCAGCGCGATACCGGCATAGCGTTTGATCAGCGCGTCGAGCGCATCGGCCGGCAGCACGTCGGCCAGTCGTGTGCGATCCCGGTGTTTGGGGATGTATTTCGGGCGTCCGCCGTAGGCACAGGTCAACCGATAGGCGTTTTCAAGCCCGATGCACTCGATCAGTGATTGCAGCGAGTGGGGCAGTTGGGCGACGTCGACGGCGGTCAGGTCTGGCATTTCCATGTGCATTTTCCTTGGGTCCATTGGGCCCGAGCAGTGGTGTCGTGAGGATTTTCAGTCACCCTCGTCAACCATTCCTAGGCGCCAAGCGGCCGGCAGGTTGTAGTTTCAATTGATCGGTACTTGCAGGCATCTAGGTCCGCATGTGTAGGACGTTGCATGCCCTGGGCACTACCGGGTCCGGTTTTGCTGGAATGGGGCTCGGCAAAAGGGTCAATGGGGCAGTGCACCCTGTTAGTCGCAGGGATAGGCCCTGCGAAGCGTGATCAGCTTGAGATAGGCATGCGGCAGGCTGGCGCTGCTCACCGGCAGGGCTCGCCAGTCGACGTCCACGCACAAGGCCTCCAGCGCCTGGCCGCCCCGCTGGCCGACCACTAGCGGTGCGAACCCGCGGCGGTAGCGCACGTGAGTGTCGGCGAACGGTTCGACCTGGTCTGCCCGCGCCAGCGTCAGGCGTGCCATGGCCGGCAACTGCGAAGGACTGACGGTGAAGTGCAGTTGCCCGGGCTGGTTGAGGAAAAAACCGCTGCTGCGTACCCGTTGCCAGAGCATTTGCCATTGGCTTGAACCGCTGTCGGCTTCCAGGAGCGCGCCCAGTTCGAGCAGGCGTTCGCGAGAAACCAGGGCGGTATCGATGGCATGGGCGGGAGGGTGAAAGATCAGCAGAGTGCTGAACAGCAGGATGCGCGTCATGGGGGCTCCAGGGCATGAGGTGGCCGGGGAGTCCATGGTTTCAGTCACGATAGGCGGCGGTCAGCAGGAAATGTCTCGCCTTAGGGGGGGCAGATGTATCATAGGCGCGGCTCCCCAGGAGCCTCTTGTCCCAGATGTCCCAAGGAATTGCCGATGACACATATGCAGCGCTTCAAGTATTCGATTCTCACCATTGCGGTGATGATGGCGACGTTGTTCGGCCTGAGCCACTTGCAGAAGCAGGGTACGATCAGCGAGCAGACGTTCCAGTACCTGGCCATCGGCATCGCCGTGGTGGTGGTGGTGATCAACGGCATCATGCGGCGCAAGGTCAAGACCTGAGCCCGCTAGCCGGTCGCCTTCAGCGTCCGGCGCCTTGTTCGAGCACCGCACGTGCCTCGGGCTGCAGGCTGTAGCACTTGTCCGCGCCGAGGGTGATCACGCCCTCGCTGCACAGCCGCTTGAGCACTTCGCGCACGCTGAGAAACGACAGCGGAATATCCAACTGCTCCAGTTGCGCGTGCACGCCACGCACGCCGATGCTGCGCCCATGACGATCGGCCGCATGCAGGGCGTCGATGACCTTGAGGCGGATCAGGCTGGTGCGCAGGCCGTAGGCGCGCAACAGCTCGCGAATCTGCTCGTTGCCTACGCGCTCCGGTGTATCGGCGCTCGCCTCAGGTGTCGCGCGTTCCATCGGGCGATGTCGCTGCGGCTGTAGTGGCGGGTTGTACATGCGGATGCTCCTTTTCCTGATGGTCCTGAAATCTTGAATGCCTGACTACTAAGACGAACCAGCAAAGCAGATCTGCAACGATCCAGATTAAAAAAATGCCGCAGACCGCATGGCTTTCCGCCACCTTGCCTGCCTTACAAGACGCTTCGAATACCTGTACTGCGTAAAATTTTCATCCAGCGACTCGTCTGATCGGGATGATCCCCATTTTTCCTGGAGTGTCCGTGATCACACTATCGCGTCCCTTGTCGTGCCTGGCGGTGGTCTTGGCCCTGAGCAGTACGGCAGTCGTGGCCCTGGCGCGCGAAGGCGCAGGCGAGGCCTCGGCGCAGATCCGCCGTACCAGCTTCGGCGTACCGCACATCCTGGCCAATGACGAACGCGGCCTGGGCTACGGTATCGGCTATGCCTACGCCCAGGACAACCTGTGCCTGCTGGCCAATGAAGTGCTCACCGTCAATGGTGAGCGCTCGAAGTTCTTCGGTGCCGAAGGCAAGACCGTCGAGCAGCGCGACAATCTCGACAGCGACCTGTTCTTCACCTGGCTCAATGACGGCGATACGGTGAAGGATTTCCTTCAGGCGCAGTCCGGCGCCATCCGCGATCGTCTGCAAGGTTACGCGGCGGGTTACAACCGAGCGCTGGCCGAGCGCCGCCAACAGGGCTTGCCAGTGGAATGCGGGACGGGCGAGTGGCTCAGGCCGATCACCGAGCTGGACTTGGTCAAGTTGACCCGCCGCCTGTTGGCCGAAGGGGGCATCGGTCAGTTCGCCGAAGCCCTGGTGGCAGCGACCCCGCCTTCTGTGTCGCACGTTTCGAGCACGCGCGACTTCGGCTGGGCATTGGCGCGCCAGCAGGCCTTCGCCAGCGAGCGGGGCAGCAACGCCATTGCCATCGGTGCCCAGCGCTCGGCCAACGGTCATGGCTTGCTGCTGGCCAACCCACATTTTCCTTGGGTCGGCGGGCTACGCTTCTACCAGATGCACCTGACCATTCCCGGCCAACTGGACGTCATGGGCGCCGCGCTGCCAGGCTTACCGGTGATCAACATTGGCTTCAACCGGGACGTGGCGTGGACCCACACGGTGGACACCTCGAAGCATTTCACCCTCTACCGGCTGCAACTCGACCCCAAGGATGCCACCCGTTATCAGGTCGATGGCCAGTCGCTACCCCTGCAGCAGCGCACGCTCAAGGTCCTGGTCAAGCGTGCGGATGGGACGCTCGAACCGGTGCAGCGGCAGATCCATGTGTCGCGTTTCGGTCCGGTGGTGCAGTGGCCCGGGCGCCTGGACTGGGATGGGCGTCACGCCTATGTCCTGCGCGATGCCAACCTCGACAACACGCGTGTGCTGGAGCAGTGGTACGGCATCAACAAGGCCAGTGGCATCGATGTCCTGAAGACCTCCGTGGCGTCTGTTCAGGGCATTCCCTGGGTCAATACGCTGGCGGTCGACGGCAGCGGCCGAGCGTTGTACTTGAATCAGTCGGTGGTGCCCTATGTCGATCAGGCGCTGCTGGCCCAGTGCAGCGATGCGGCGCAAGCCGGCCCGCTGGTCGTACTGGACGGTTCGCGTAGCGCGTGCGATTGGAAGATCGACCCGGCCGCTGCCCAGCCGGGCATTTTTCCCGCGCACCTGCAACCGAGTCTGGAGCGCGCTGATTTCGTGCAGAATTCCAACGACTCCGCCTGGCAGGTGAACCCGGCCCAGCCATTGACCGGGTTCTCGCCGCTGATCAGTCGTCAGGACCAGCCGCTGGGTCAGCGCAGCCGATTTGCCCTGGAACGCCTGCAGGGCCGTGGCAAGCTCGATGCGCAGGCGTTGCGTGGCCTGGTTCTCGACGATGAGGTGTACCTGGCCACTCAGGAACTGCCTGCGTTACTGCGCTGGTGCGAAGGCGCGCAAGCCGATGTGCAGGCCGTATGCACGAGTCTTCGAGCGTGGGATGGCAAGGCGAGGGCTGACAGCGGCTTGGGGCTGGTGCATTTCGCCAATATCCTGCAAGCGCTGGCCGACCAGCCGCAGGTCTGGCGCGTCGCGTTCGATCCTGCCGATCCTCAGCACACGCCGCGTGGCCTGGCGGTCGAGCAACTGGCGGTACGCCGGTTGCTGCATGACGCGGCGCTGGCATCGATGACGCAGGTGCACGAACAAGGGCTGGACAATACGCTGCGTTGGGGGCAGGTGCAGCAGGCGGCGGACGGTACACCGGTGCCGGGCGGGCCACAGGCACTGGGGGTGTACAACGCCATGGTCAGTGTGCCGATGGGCCCGGGCAAGCGTCTGGTGGTCAGCGGCACCAGTTACCTGCAGGTCGTCAGCTTCACCGATCAGGGGCCGCAGGCCGAGGGCTTGCTGGTGTTTTCGCAATCGAGCGAGTCGGCGTCAGCGCACGCATTCGATCAGACCCGCGCCTTCGCTGCCGGGCAACTGGCACCGATACCGTTCACCGACGCGCAGATAAAGGCTGATCCGCACTACCGGGAATACCGAGTCGGTGAGCGTGATGAGCCTGTGTCGGAGGCGACAACCCGTTAGACCCAGCCGATGACCCTGAGCAAGCACCTCAGGGTCTTCACGACTCAGGTGAACTCGAACGGCGCCAGTTGCATGCCCTGGTCATCGACCTGCAGCGCCCAGCCGCGGCGATCCCAGTCGCCGAGCACGATGCGCCGGGCAGGCTGCCCGTCGACCAGCAACTTGTGCAGGGCAGGGCGGTGGGTGTGGCCGTGAACCAGGGTGCGCACGCCATGCTCGGCCATCACGCGAGGGACTTCCTCCGGCGTGACGTCGACGATCTCGGTGTTCTTCATGCGCGTCTGCGTCTGGCTCTCGCTGCGCAGCTTGCGTGCCAGCTTCTGGCGCAGGGTCAGTGGCAGGTGCCGCAGCAGCCACAGGCTCAGCGGATTGCGCAGGTAGCGGCGCAACTTCATGTAGCCCACGTCCCGCGTGCACAGCGTATCGCCATGCATCAGCAGCACCGGTTCGCCGTCAAGCTCGACCACGCTCGGGTCGGCCAGCAATGTGCAGCCGGCCGCGCGGCAGAAGGCTTGGCCGATGAGAAAGTCGCGGTTGCCGTGCATGAGGTAGATCGCCGTGCCGCTGTTGGCCAGCGTGCGCAGGGCCTGACAGATCGAAAGCTGGAAGGGCGTCATGGCGTCGTCGCCGATCCAGGCCTCGAAAAAGTCGCCCAGGATGTACAGCGCCTGGGCCTGCCGTGCGCGACCGTCGAGCAGATCGAGAAACGCCCGGGTAATGTCCGGGCGTTCTTCTTGCAGGTGCAGATCGGAGATCAGCAGGATCACTCAACGATCTCGGCTTTCTCGATGATCACGTCCTCGCTCGGGACGTCCTGGTGGCCAGCCTTGGAACCGGTTTTCACGCCTTTGATCGCGTCGACCACTTCGCGGCCCTCGATCACTTCACCGAACACCGCGTAACCCCATCCTTGCACGTTCTTGCCGCTGTGGTTGAGGAAGTCGTTGTCGGATACGTTGATGAAGAACTGCGCGGAAGCCGAATGCGGCTCCATGGTGCGGGCCATGGCGATGCTGTACTTGGTGTTCTTCAGGCCGTTGTCGGCTTCGTTCTGGATCGAAGCACGGGTCGACTTCTGTTTCATGGCCGTGTCGAAACCGCCGCCCTGGATCATGAAGTTGTTGATCACGCGGTGGAAGACGGTGCCGTCGTAGTGACCGTCCTTGACGTACTGAACGAAGTTTTCCGTGGTCTTCGGTGCTTTTTCCGCGTTCAGTTGCAGGACGATGTCGCCGTGGTTGGTGGTCAGTTTGACTTGGGTCATGCTGAAACTCGCTCTTTCAAGGCATTGGGGAATAGGGGTATGCAGCGTGCTTGCACGAACTGACGCGGCACGAAGCTGTGACGGCACAAGGTGTGCAGGGTTCGATCTGGCCGGCGCCGCGCGGGCATCACGATAAATCGCGCCAGTTTGTCCGTGCCCGGCTGTCAGCGGCTTGACTGCTTCGGCTATGATAGGCGTTTTGATTCAATCGGCCTACCCGGACCGGACATCTGCATTCAAGGATCCTATGAGCAAGCCCACCGACAACGCGACCAACGCCGCTGCCAAAGGCGCCCCCGCCGTCCCTGCGAACTTCCTGCGACCGATCGTCCAGGCCGATCTGGATTCGGGCAAGCACAGCAGCATCGTCACCCGCTTCCCGCCGGAGCCCAACGGTTACCTGCACATCGGCCACGCCAAGTCGATCTGCGTCAACTTTGGCCTGGCCCAGGAGTTCGGTGGCGCCTGCCACTTGCGTTTCGACGACACCAACCCGGCCAAGGAAGACCAGGAGTACATCGACGCGATTCAGCGGGACGTCAAGTGGCTGGGCTTCGAGTGGACCGGTCCGGTACGCTTTGCCTCCGATTATTTCGAGCAGTTGCACGACTGGGCGGTCGAGCTGATCAAGCGCGGCAAGGCGTATGTCTGCGACCTCACGCCCGAGCAAGCCAAAGAGTATCGCGGCAACCTCACTGAACCGGGCAAGAACAGCCCGTTCCGCGAGCGCAGCGTGGAAGAGAACCTGGACCTGTTCGCACGCATGAAGGCGGGCGAGTTCAAGGATGGCGAGCGTGTGCTGCGCGCCAAGATCGACATGGCGTCGCCGAACATGAACCTGCGCGACCCGATCCTGTACCGTATCCGTCATGCCCACCACCACCAGACCGGCGACACCTGGTGCATCTACCCCAACTACGACTTCACCCACGGTCAGTCGGATGCCATCGAAGGCATTACTCACTCGATCTGCACCCTCGAATTCGAAGGCCATCGCCCGCTGTACGACTGGTTCCTGGACAACCTGCCGGTGCCGGCGCACCCGCGCCAGTACGAGTTCAGCCGCCTGAATCTGAACTACACCATCACGTCCAAGCGCAAGCTCAAGCAACTGGTGGACGAGCAGCACGTCGACGGCTGGGACGACCCGCGCATGTCCACGCTGTCCGGCTACCGCCGTCGTGGCTACACCCCCGCATCCATTCGCAACTTCTGCGAGATGGTCGGTACCAACCGCTCCGACGGCGTGGTCGACATGTCGATGCTCGAATTCAGCATCCGTGACGACCTTGACCGCGCCGCGCCGCGTGCCATGTGCGTGCTGCGTCCGCTCAAGGTGGTCATCACCAACTACCCCGAGGGCCAGGTCGAGCAACTCGAACTGCCGCGCCATCCCAAGGAAGACATGGGCGTGCGCGTGTTGCCGTTCGCCCGAGAGCTGTACATCGACCGCGACGACTTCATGGAAGCGCCGCCCAAAGGCTACAAGCGCCTGGAACCGGCCGGTGAGGTGCGTCTGCGCGGCAGCTACGTGATCCGCGCCGACGAAGCGATCAAGGACGCCGACGGCAACGTCGTCGAGCTGCGCTGCTCGTACGATCCGGACACCCTGGGCAAGAACCCCGAAGGTCGCAAGGTCAAGGGCGTGATCCACTGGGTGCCGGTCGAAGGCAGCGTGGAGTGCGACGTGCGCCTGTACGACCGCCTGTTCCGCTCGCCCAACCCGGAGAAGACCGAGGAGGGCGGCAGCTTCCTGGACAACATCAATCCGCAATCGCTGCAGGTGCTGACCGGTTGTCGTGCCGAGCCTTCGCTGGGCCACGCCCAGCCTGAAGACCGCTTCCAGTTCGAGCGCGAAGGCTACTTCTGCGCCGATCTGAAAGACAGCCAGCCAGGACGTCCGGTGTTCAACCGCACCGTGACCCTGCGCGATTCGTGGGGCAGCTGAGGAACCTTCGTGCTTACCATCTACAACACCCTGAGCAAGACCAAGGAAGCGTTCAAACCCCTGGACGGCAACAACGTGCGCATGTACGTCTGCGGCATGACCGTGTACGACTACTGCCACCTGGGTCACGGTCGCAGCATGGTGGCCTTCGACCTGATCACCCGCTGGCTGCGCAAGAGCGGTTACGCGCTCACGTACGTGCGCAACATCACCGACATCGACGATAAGATCATCAACCGCGCCAATGAAAACGGCGAGGCGTTCGAGGCGCTGACCGCGCGCATGATCGATGCCATGCACGAAGACGAGCGTCGTCTGAACATCCTGCCGCCGGATCAGGAACCGCGCGCCACCGATCACATCGCCGGCATGCACGCGATGATCCAGACCCTGATCGACAAGGGCTATGCCTACGCACCGGGCAATGGCGACGTGTACTACCGGGTCGGCAAGTTCGTCGGCTACGGCAAGCTGTCGCGGCGCAAGATCGAAGACCTGCGTATCGGCGCCCGCATCGAAGTCGACGAGGCCAAGCAAGACCCGCTGGACTTCGTGCTGTGGAAGGGCGCCAAGCCCGGCGAGCCGAGTTGGGAGTCGCCGTGGGGGGCAGGTCGTCCGGGCTGGCACATCGAGTGCTCGGTGATGTCCACCTGCTGCCTGGGCGAAAGCTTCGACATCCACGGTGGCGGCAGCGACCTGGAGTTCCCGCACCACGAGAACGAGATCGCCCAGAGCGAGGCCGCGACCGGCAAGCCTTATGCGGCCGCGTGGATGCACTGCGGCATGATTCGCATCAATGGCGAGAAGATGTCCAAGTCGTTGAACAACTTCTTCACCATTCGCGACGTCTTGCACAAGTATCACCCGGAAGTGGTCCGCTACCTGCTGGTCGCCAGCCATTACCGCAGCGCCATCAACTACTCCGAAGACAGCCTGCGCGATGCCAAGGGTGCATTGGAGCGCTTCTACCACGCCTTGCGCGGCCTGCCACGGGTCGAGGCCAAGGGGGGCGAAGCCTTCGTCGAACGTTTCGCCGTGGCGATGAACGACGACTTCGGCACCCCCGAAGCCTGCGCCGTGCTGTTCGACCTGGTGCGTGAAATCAACCGTCTGCGCGAAAGCGACCCTGCGGCCGCTGCTGGGCTGGCCGGTCGTCTGCGTGAGCTGGGCGACGTGCTGGGCGTGTTGCAACTGGAGGCCGACGACTTCCTGCGCGCCGGTGCCGAAGGCAAGGTCGATGCTGCCGAGGTCGAAGCGTTGATCCAGGCGCGCCTGCAGGCGCGCACGGACAAGAACTGGGGCGAGTCGGACCGCATTCGCGACCAGCTCACCGCCATGGGCGTGGTCCTGGAAGACAGCAAGGGCACCACCACCTGGCGCCTGGCCGACTGAGTCGCGCTGCGGGCGTTTAGCCTGCGACCGATGTAAAAAAAACGGGGCGTCCCAGCCAATGGGACGCCCCGTTTTCATTGCGCCGCCGAGTGTCAGGCGACCTTGACGATCCAGCCTGCCGGCGCTTCCACGTCACCGCTCTGGATGCCGGTCAGCTCGTGGTACAGCTTCTGGGTGACCGGGCCGACCTTCTCCAGGTCGTGGAAGACGTGCAGCTTGCCGTTGTACTCGATACCGCCGATCGGCGTGATGACCGCCGCCGTGCCGCAGGCACCGGCTTCGATGAAGCGATCGAGCTTGGCGATTTCCACGTCGCCTTCGACGACAGTCAGGCCCAGGCGCGATTGCGCCAACTCCATCAACGACAGGCGGGTGATGCCCGGCAGCACCGAGGCGGATTTGGGCGTGACGAATTCGTTGTTGGCGGTGATGCCGAAGAAGTTCGCCGAGCCGACTTCTTCGATCTTGCTGTGGGTCAACGGGTCCAGGTAGATGGCGTCGGCGAAGTTGGCCTTCTTGGCCTCGGCACCTGGCTGCAGGCTGGCCGCGTAGTTGCCGCCGACCTTGGCCGCACCGGTGCCTTGCGGGGCCGCGCGGTCGAAGCTGGAGATCTGGAAGTTGTGCGGCTTCATGCCACCTTTGAAGTAGGAGCCAACCGGGATGGCGAACACCGAGAAGATGAACTCCGGCGCGGTGCGCACGCCAATGTTGTCACCGGTGCCGATCACGAACGGGCGCAGGTACAGCGCACCTTTGCCGTGCGGCGGGATGAATTTCTCGTTGGCCTTGACCACCTGCTTGCAGGCTTCGATGAACATGTCGGTGGGCACGTGCGGCATCAGCAGACGGGCGCAGCTGCGCTGCATGCGAGCGGCGTTCTGGTCGGGACGGAACAGGTTGATCGAGCCGTCCTTGCAGCGGTAGGCCTTCAACCCCTCGAAGCACTGCTGGCCGTAGTGCAGGGCCGTCGAGCCTTCGCTGATGTGCAGCACGTTGTCTTCGGTCAGGGTGCCGTTGTCCCACTTGCCGTCGCGCCACACGGACAGGAAGCGCTTGTCGGTCTTGATGTAGTCGAAGCCCAGCTTGTCCCAGTTGATCTCGTTGCTCATGACACCCTCTATCGTCTTGCAATGGCCCGATCGGTCGGGCTGCTTCTGAATGCGCACCTCGCCACGATAATACATCCGCGAGGGATGGGAAACGTTCAGTCACCAATTGCGCTTTACGGCTGCTCGTCGATCTGCTCGCAGAACCGCAGGCGGTTGCCGAACGGGTCATGGATCTGCATCTGCAGGCCCCAGTCCACACGCTCGGCTTCACGTTAGATTGGCTCGCGACCAGCCATGCAGCCAGGCCGCGAGCTCGACATAAGTACCACCGGCTGCTGAACGGAGCTGGCTCCATGCACGTTTATCCCGCAATGGAGCTGGCCATGGCTTTCGATACCCTTTCCGACGACTCGGTCGACACGCTCATCGCCGAGCGTCTACCCACCTGGCTCAAGGGCGCGACCCCCGAGCACTTGCCGGCCGTGCATCAGGCATTGGTTGCCCAACAGCGTGCCCAACACGCGGTACAGACATTACTCGCGCAGATCCAACCGCTGGATCAATTCGCCGCGCCTCTGCTCAGCGAAGCCCTGGAAACACTGCTGCAACAGCCGCTCGACGTACGAGGCAGCGTATTGCGTCGGCAGGTGTTGATCCGCAGTCCTTCCGGGGTCGGCTGGGTGCCGGACGGCATCGTGCCGCGCATTTTCACCCAAAGCCTGTTGGCCTGTGCGTTGCACAATTTCGAGCGTGAAGAAACCGCCAAGGCGGCGTGGCGGGACAGCTCGGTGCTGCTCGACGCCCAAGGCAACGCCATCGCCTTGCAGCCTCGCGCGTTCGCCGGCGTCTGTCGAACGCTGGATCTGGGCGGGCGCTACCAGCAGTACCTGAAAACGGTGCTCATGGAAGACGACGCTCGGCGGCGAGCCAGCGAGGCCGTTCTGGAAACCGGATGGCGTACTGGCCTGGAGGCGGCACTGTGGGTGGCCCGACTCAAGGGCGACATCGATGAATCGGTCCACACCGAGGTGCAGCAGGCGCTCGCCGACTCAACGCCGAGCCCGATCACGGCCATGGATATCCGTGTGCTGGGCCATCGGTTGCAGGGCGTCGTGGTGTTCCAGAGGCACCGTGCTTCGGGCACGACGGATCCTGGACTGATCGCCTGGATCCCCGACGATCCGCTGGGGCCACTGAGCACGCATGCCTCTTGGGATGCACTGTTCATGACCTTGGGCCAGCGTTTGCGCGAAGTCGGTTATCAGCGCTTCTTCCAACGCTTCGTCAGCGAACAGGACCGCGTGCCGTTCGCCCGGACCTTGGCCCGAGTCATCGAAGGTGTCGCGGCACAGGATGCGTTGCCGCTCGACGGGCGAAGCGAACCGGTGACCGGTGCGCTGTGCGCACACCTGCGCCGGGTACAGGTCGACACGCTTTTGGCTGACGCACAGGTGCTGGCCGTGCCCACCAGTGTGGTCGATTGCGCCGAGCGTGACCGGCGTCTGCGCTGGCTGAAGGGGCTGGGCCTGGACCTGCTGGGACTGGCCAGCTTCTATGTGCCCCAGTTGGGCTTGCCGCTGCTGGCCATCGCTGCCGCGCAACTGGTCGACGAGGTCTTCGAGGGCTATCGCGACTGGGAATTGGGCGACCGCGAGGCCGCCTTGGGGCATGTGCTGGGTGTGGCGCTGAACGTCACCGGGCTGGCGCTCGGCGCGGGTGTCGAAGCCGCCGTGAGCGGATTCGCCCGCAGCCGCCTGGTCGATGATCTGGCACCGACCCGGGCATCCGACGGCCAGTGGCGATTGATCGATCCGCGTCTGCCGGGCTATGCCGTGTCCGAACACCCCCTCGCGCACGGCCAGCGCAGCCTGGTCGAGGGGGTCGGTCATGTGGGCATCGAAGGCCAGACCTATAAGCTGCAAGGGGGCGTCGGAGCGGGTGTGCTGGTCCACCCTCAACGACCTGAGGCTGCGCTGATCAGGCTGGAGGACAACGCCGATGGCGGATTGCGCCATGCCCTGGAGCCGGTGGCCCATTGGTCGGGATCCGGTCGACTGCTGCGTCGTCTGGGCGCCGGCTTCAGCCAGGTCAGCGACGAAACGGCCGACGCGCTGTTGCGCAGCCTTGGGATGAGCGCAGCGCAGGTGCGGCGCTTGCACCTGGAAAACGCACCGGCCCCGGCGCGGCTCTACGATGCGGCCCAACGCTACCGCCTGCATCAGTGGTATCCGAAACTGCGCGACGAGGGTTTCGAGGCCCATTTCCGGCAGACCCAGGCCACCGCGCCCCGCGCTGCGCAGCCATTGCAGCGGGACTTTCCGACGCTGTCCAGTCGAGCGGCGAGCGCGATCCTGGCCGAGGCGACGGGCGAGCAGGTGGACATTCTGCTTGAACAGGGGCGGGTCCCGCTTGCGCTGGCCGAAATGGCTCGCGGAAACCTGCGCGACAGTCGGCTGGACAGGGCGTGCGCGGGTTTCGAGCAGGGCGCTGCGGTGAATGCGGACACCGAGCGACTGGCGTTGGGCCTTATCGGCCAGTGGTCCAACTGGCCGAGCGGGGTACGGGTGGAGGTACGCGAGACTCACGCCGCAGGCCTACTGCGCGCGCAGACAAGCCAGGGTCCAGTTGTCCAGACGCGACAGTTATGGCGAGAGCGAGAAGGCTATCTGGCGGTAGGCCAGGGCGGGATTCCAGTGCCAGGTACCCAGGCCAGCGACGATCTGTTTCAGGCGCTGTTGTGGTTGATGGACACACAACAGCGTTCCTCATTGGGGCTTGCGGATGAATCCGGCGCCGAACTGGCCAATGCCTTGGCCGATCGCGCCTGCGCCGACCGCGATCAGGCGGCTGCCCTGATCGGTTTACAGCCTGTGGGCCCTGGTATGCGTGCGCCTTGGCGGCTGGGCGACGGTCGCCTGGGCTACCCGTTGAGTGGGCGGCCACACCACTCGCGCGGCGCGTTGATACGAGGCTATCAGCAGATCTTCCCGACCCTCAGCGACGTTCAGGTGGAAGCGTATCTGGACGGCGTACGTCAGCGTGGCGAGCGGCCTTGGCAGCACCTGAGAGGGTTGAGCGAGCAACTCGATCAGCTCACCGAACACCTGGCCGCATGGCGCCGTGAGGCCGCTCAACCAGCACTGGTCGAGCGCCGGCGCCTGGCTGCACGGCGCATTCGCCATTGCTGGCGGCGCAAGCGTGCGGATGCTGACGGCGAGTATCGTCTGGTCATCGATAGCGAGCGGCTCGACAGTTTGCCGGTGCTTGCGGCAGGGATCAGCTTCGAGCATGTCAGCGCATTGACCTTGCGCCGTCTGCACCTGAGCAGCGTGCCCGCCGACTTCCTGCCGCGATTCGTCAATCTGCGCAGGTTGGACCTGGGCCACAACCTGCTGGTGTGCATTCCTGAGGGGATAGAGTCGCTGACCCAGCTCACCCGGTTGAACCTGGTAAGCAACCACATCGTGCTCGACGAACCTGGCATGGCTCGACTCAGTCGTTTGACTCGACTGCGCGAACTGGACATGGCGCACAATCCCCTGACACGAGTGCCACCGATCGCCTGCATGCCCGACCTGCGGCGCTTGTCATTGCGCGACACCGGCCTCACCGAGTTGCCCGTGCAGGCCTACATGCATTGGTCGTTGGAAGACATCGACCTGCGTGACAATCGCCTCGACGAGCTGAGCCCGACGCTGATGCATTCCCGGCGGCGCCTGGCGCATCTGAGCCTGCATGACAATCCGCTGCCCGAAGCGACGCAAACGGCGGCGCGGGCTGCCTTGAGTCCTGAAGCGCATGGGGTGTTACCGACACGTCGTCACGGCGCCGGTGGGCAGGACTCGCTCGAGCGCTGGTTGGACGGCGCCACTGACGCCGAGCGCAAGCTGCGCACGGAACACTGGTCGGCACTGGCACAGGCGTCCGGCAGTGGCGATCTGATGCGCTTTCTAGAAGACCTGGGCCGCTCGCAAGACTACGATTTTCAAGGTATGGACCTGCGTCGACGGGTGTGGCAAATGATTGCCGTCTGCGCAGAGGACGCTGAGGTGCGCGAGGCCGTGTTCCAGCAAGCCGCAGGGTCGCGTACCTGTTCTGACCAGATGCTGCTGATCCTCAGCCTGCTCGAAGTGCGGGTATTGGTCACGGTGCGCACTGCCGGCCTGGACGTTGCCGGGCAGGCTGGCGCGCTGGTGCAGTTGGGTCGTGAGTTGTATCGCCTGGATGAGGTAGACCGTGTGGCCAGCGAGCACATCGCTTCGGCGCGCGCGCGCGACCCCTACGGTTTCCACGACGAGGTCGAGACTTACCTGGCCTACCGCGCCGGGCTGGTTGGCCCACTGGGCCTGCCAGCGCAGTCGCGCTACATGCATCACCGGCTGTTTTCAGGCGTGAGCGACACGCATCTGCGACAAGCGATGCAGACGATTCTGACGACCGAGAGCGAAGCGCGAATCGCCGACTCGCTGTCGGACAGACCGTTCTGGCAGGCGTTCCTGCACGAAAGCGAACCGCAACTGTTCGATGCATTGAACGCGCCTTATCACGAGCGCCTGGAGATACTGATGGAGCAGGCCGGAGAGTCACCCGAGCAGACCACCCTCGCAGCCATCGATGCGCTGGCCGAAGCCCGCGCGCAGGGCGAGCGATCGATGATCCTGGCGCAAACCCTGCGCTTGCTGCAGTTGCATCCCTGGAAAACGGTGACGTCTTCCACCAATGGCTGAAACCCTTCTGCTTAAGCGCATGGCGAGGACAAAAATTCATCAAGCGTGGAATTATTTAGTGTCCATTTGTATCTGACCCCATAGGGCCCGTTGCCATCATCTTCATGGGTACCGGGCCGAATCACCGTTCGCCCGCCCGATCTGCCCCCTGGGACAGCGGATTGTCATGACAGGTCAGCTACAGAGTATTCGCTTATGAAATCACGCAAGAGAGTCAAGCCCATCGGCTTGAAGGACATCACCATCGTCGACGACGCCAAGATGCGCAAGGCCATTACCGCTGCGGCGCTGGGCAATGCCATGGAGTGGTTCGACTTCGGTGTCTACGGCTTCGTCGCCTATGCGCTGGGTAAGGTGTTCTTCCCCAATGCCTCGCCGAGCGTGCAGATGATCGCTGCCCTGGCGACCTTCTCGGTACCGTTCCTGATCCGCCCGCTGGGTGGGTTGTTCTTCGGTGCGCTGGGTGACCGCTATGGCCGTCAGAAAGTCTTGGCGGCGACCATCGTCATCATGTCGCTGAGCACCTTCGCCATTGGCCTCATACCGTCCTATGCCTCCATTGGCATCTGGGCGCCGATACTCCTGTTGCTGGCGAAGATGGCCCAGGGTTTTTCCGTGGGGGGCGAGTACACCGGTGCCTCGATCTTCGTCGCCGAGTATGCGCCGGACCGCAAGCGCGGATTCCTCGGCAGTTGGCTGGACTTCGGCTCGATTGCCGGCTTCGTGCTCGGCGCCGGCATGGTGGTGATGATCTCCGCCATCGTCGGCGAGGAGAAATTCCTCGACTGGGGCTGGCGCCTGCCGTTCCTGGTGGCCTTGCCGCTGGGCATCATCGGCCTCTACCTGCGCCATGCGCTGGAAGAAACCCCAGCGTTTCAGCAGCACGTCGACAAGCTCGAGCAGGGTGACCGCGAAGGCCTGGCCGGTGGTCCCAAGGTTTCGTTCAAGGAGGTGGCCACCAAGCACTGGCGCAGCCTGCTGACCTGCATCGGTGTGGTGATCGCGACCAACGTCACCTACTACATGCTGCTCACCTACATGCCCAGCTATCTGTCGCACAACCTGCACTACAGCGAAGACCATGGGGTGTTGATCATCATCGCGATCATGGTGGGCATGCTGTTCGTGCAGCCGGTGATCGGTTTCCTCAGCGACAAGGTCGGTCGCCGGCCCTTCATCCTGGTGGGCAGCATCGGCCTGTTCGTGCTGGCCATCCCGGCGTTCGCGCTGATCAACAGCGGCAGTCTGGGTGTGATCTTCGCCGGTCTGTTGATGTTGGCGATCCTGCTCAACTTCTTCATTGGCGTGATGGCATCGACGCTTCCAGCGATGTTCCCGACGCACATCCGCTACAGCGCCCTGGCCAGTGCCTTCAACATCTCCGTGCTGATCGCCGGCCTGACGCCGACCATTGCGGCCTGGTTGGTGGAAACCACCGACAACCTATACATGCCGGCGTACTACCTGATGGTGATCGCCGTGATTGGCCTGATCACCGGCCTGACCATGAAGGAAACCGCCAACAAGCCGCTGCGCGGCGCTGCACCTGCCGCTTCGGATCTGGAAGAGGCCAAGGAGCTGTTGCAGGAGCACCACGACACCATCGAGCAGAAGATCGAGGACATCGACGAGCAGATCGCCGAGCTCGAGAACAAGCGCAAGCTGCTGGTGCAGCAGCATCCGCGTATCGATTGAGTGACGTGTTCAAGGAGCAGACAGTGCCTGCTCCTCAAGAAAATCCCGGTTTCCGAGGCGATCCTGCAAGGCGCTGAGGATCCGGGATTTTTTTCGCCTGTCACCTACGTGATCGATGAGCCTTGACGCTGTTCCAGCAGCGCCCGGGCCATGTTCAGCATGTGCATCAGGGCGAACAACACCTCTCGGGTGGTGCCCTGCTGGTGATTGCCGGTTTCTTGGGCGGTGGCGGCAGCGCAGCGCAACAGGGCCATGGCATGGGCACTGGCCTGCTCGGACGACACGTCTTCGCGCACGGTCCAGGGCAGCACGTCGATGCTGGCGTGGGGCGGGGTAGGGTTGAGGTAGTAGTCGAGAGCGCGGCGTGCCGCTTCGCCGTCCAAATCCTTTTCTGGATGTGTCATTGGTTTCATCCTGTTACCTATGAGAGCTGTAGGGAAATCAGTCATTCACGATATTAGTACTTAACGTATTTTTTATCGATCAATTAATAATACAATATGTGTATTGAGCGCTGACGGGCAGTCCGTATCGTGCGGGCGATGGAAAAATGGATCGCGCTGGTCAAGCAAAGGATGCGGGAGCTGGGGCTTTCGCAAGAGCAACTCGCCGAACGCGTTGGGGTCACCCAAGGTGGCGTCGGTCATTGGCTGCGCGGTACGCGTCAGCCGAAAGTGGCCATGATGAATGATGTGCTGCAGGCATTGGGCCTGACGCATCTTCACGTGTCGCTGCGCATGGAGCGCATCGATCAGTTGGCCGAGCGAAGCGGCCGTTATCCCGGCAACGCGCCGGACGACGAAGATCTCCTGCAGTACATCATGTGCTTCCGCTATCCGGTACTGGCCTGGGCCGAACTGGACGGGCCTTTGCCGCAGGATTGCATCGTCCACGAGCAGACCGATTATTGCGCGCAGGGCAAGGCGTTCTGGCTCCCGGTGGAAAGCGATGCGATGAGCGCGCCCACCGGTCCCAGTGTGCCCGAGCGTATGCTGGTGCTGGTCGATCCCGGCGTGCAGGCCGCACCGGGCAAGCTGGTGATCGCCCGACAGAACGGCACATCGGCGGTGTTCCGGCAGTTGCTCGAGGACGGTGGCCAGCGCTACCTCAGCCCACTGAATCCGACTTACCCCAAGCTGTTGTGCGGTGAAGACTTGCAGGTGTTGGGTGTGGTGGTGCGTTCGCACGGGCGGCACTGAGGCCGCCCGTCAGTTGGGCGGTTGCCTACACGGTCATCAGGCGTCTCCTAACATGACCGGCATCGTTATCACCCCTCGCTATTTCCCTCTTCTTACATAACGTCTCCGGTCGCGTCCGCGCGCCGGTGCCTGTGTCGTGCCTGAGCGCCAGACAGCAGGGCGGCCGACTCGCCTCGCCGCAAGCGGACGCTGTGTTTTTCACCTTTACGTAAACGTCAATCTGCGCCACAGTATCGCTCGCTTGCTTCAGTCATGCCCAGAACAATCACAAGAAGGGACAGCCATGAGTCAACCAAGCTCTACCCAAGGTCGCCAGGATGTGCCGTTGCTGGACCAGACCCTCGGCCAGGCATTCGATGCCACGGTCGCCCGCTGGCCGGAGCGTGAGGCGCTGGTGGTGCGCCATCAGGGCCTGCGCTATCGCTGGCGCGAACTGGCCGAGCAGGTCGAGTCGACTGCCCGCGGCCTGATGGCGTTGGGTGTCGCACCCGGCGAGCGGGTCGGTATCTGGGCGCCGAACTGCGCCCAGTGGTGCATCCTGCAGATCGCCACAGCCAAGATCGGTGCGATCCTGGTGACCATCAACCCCGCGTATCGCAGCGCAGAACTCGAGTATGTGCTGCGACAGTCCGGCTGCAGTTGGCTGGTGTGCGCCGATGCCTTCAAGTCGTCCGACTACCACGCGATGCTGCAGACGCTGTTGCCCGAACTGGCCAGCCATCCCCTGGGCAGCGAACGCTTGCCTGAGCTGCGTGGGGTAATCAGCCTGGCGACCACACCGCCGGCAGGTTTCCTGCCCTGGACGGTGTTGGCCGAGCGCGCGGGGCAAATCGAGGTGGCCGCTTTGCGCGCGCGTGAGTGCGCCCTGCACGATGACCAGGCGGTGAATATCCAGTACACCTCCGGCACTACCGGCGCGCCGAAAGGCGCCACCTTGAGCCATCGCAATATCCTCAACAACGGCTACATGGTCGGTCGCAGCCTCGGACTGAGCGAGCACGATCGCCTGGTGATCCCGGTCCCGCTTTACCACTGCTTCGGCATGGTCATGGGTAACCTGGGCTGTATCGTCCACGGCAGTACCATGATCTATCCCAACAACGCCTTCGATCCCGAGCACACGCTGCGCACGGTGGCCGAGGAGCGAGCGACCCTGCTTTACGGCGTGCCGACCATGTTCATCGCCATGCTCGACCATCCGCTGCGCGACCGCCTCGACCTGTCGAGCCTGCGCAGCGGCATCATGGCCGGTGCCACGTGCCCGATAGAGGTGATGCGTCGGGTGATCGAGCAGATGCACATGGCCCAGGTGCAGATCGCCTATGGCATGACCGAGACCAGCCCGGTGTCGTTGCAGACCGGGCCGAACGATGACTTGGAGTTACGCGTGACCACCGTCGGGCGGACCCAGCCACAGCTCGAAACCAAGCTGGTGGACGAGCAGGGCGAGATCGTTGCGCGCGGTGAGATTGGTGAGTTGTGTACGCGGGGTTACAGCGTGATGCTCGGCTATTGGAATGATCCAGAGGCGACCGAACGGGCGATCGATGCAGACGGTTGGATGCACACAGGCGATCTGGCTGTGATGGACAAGCAGGGCTATGTGCGCATCGTCGGACGCAACAAGGACATGATCATCCGCGGTGGCGAAAACATTTATCCGCGCGAATTGGAAGAGTTTCTCCACACCCATCCGGCGGTCGCCGAAGCGCAGGTGGTGGGCATACCCTGTGAGCGTTTCGGCGAACAGATCGTGGCCTGGATCAAGCTGCATCCCGGGCATAGCGTCACGGTCGAGGCGCTGTCGGACTGGTGCAAAGCGCGCATCGCACACTTCAAAGTGCCGCGGCATATCCGCTTCGTCGATGAGTTCCCCATGACGGTGACAGGCAAGGTTCAGAAGTTTCGCATGCGCGAACTGACGATTGCTCAGTTGGAGGGACACTGACCAGCAGAGCACGATCCGCCCCAGGACGGATCAGTGCATTGAACGATCTTCACGCCTTGACCGGCGGCTCATCACTGGGCGGATCACCCACCGTCGGTGGGACGGTCGGCTTTATCGGTAACGGATCCGGCTCCTTTTCCGGCACCGGCGGCGGCAGTGTCGGGTCGTCGATATTCGGATCGGGTGTTTCAGGATTGGTCGGAATGTTCATGGCCGGACCTCGTCGGTGTTCCAAGGGTGTACAGGTACGACATGACTTGGGCAGCAATCGCTCAATTTTTATGGAACCCCGCTCTAGCCCCAGGCTCTGAACCCTTACCGCCACCAGCCAGGGGAGCAAGGTCCGATGTCAGGTAACGAGCCCGTTGCAGCAGCGCCTTTCGAGCAAGTGCCCAAGGCCAACGATCATCCCGACCAGGCCATCAATCTGTCCCAGGCGCTGCTGGCGCCGCGTATCGTCATCGAAGACACCACGCCGGTGCTCGACGGTGGGGCCTTTGCCGTGAAAGCCATCCGCAATCAGCCGGTGGCGGTGACCAGTAAGGTCTACAGCGACGGCCACGACCGCCTGTCGGTGCTGCTGCACTGGCGCCAGGCGCACAGTCGCCAATGGCACGCGGTGCCTATGCTCGCTGAAGGCAACGACCTGTGGACTGCCGAATTCACACCCGCTGAGCTGGGCCTTCACCTGTTCTGCATCGAAGCCTGGATCGACCCCTACGCCACCTATTGTCACGACCTGGAAAAGAAGTACCACGCCGGGGTCGAGGTGACGTTGGAGTTGGAAGAAGGTCGGCTGCTGCTGGGCAAGGGCGTGGACCGCAGTGAAGGCGCGTTGCGCGAGCAGTTGCAGGCATTGCAGCAGCGCCTGCCGAGCCTGTCGGCCGATGAGCAGGTGGCATTGCTGCTCGACCCGCACAGCGCCGAGCTGATGGGCAAGGCTGAGCACCGCAGCTACCTGACCTGCAGCCGCGAACTACCGCTGGACGTGGATCGAGAACAAGCGCTTTTCGCCAGTTGGTACGAGCTGTTCCCCCGTTCGATCACCGACGAGGCCGAACGTCACGGGACCTTCAATGATGTGCATCAGCGCCTGCCGATGATCCGCGACATGGGCTTCGACGTGCTGTATTTCCCGCCCATCCACCCCATCGGCAAACAGCACCGCAAAGGACGCAACAATTCCCTGCAGGCCGGTCCCGACGATCCGGGCAGTCCCTATGCCATTGGTAGCCCTGAGGGCGGCCACGAGGCCATCCATCCGCAACTGGGTAGCCGTGAAGACTTCCGCCGCCTGGTGGCCGCCGCTGCCGAGCACGGCCTGGAAATCGCCCTGGATTTCGCCATCCAGTGTTCCCAGGATCACCCCTGGCTCACCGAGCACCCCGGCTGGTTCAGTTGGCGCCCGGACGGCACCATCCGCTATGCCGAGAACCCGCCGAAGAAATACCAGGACATCGTCAACGTCGACTTCTACGCGCCCGACGCCGTGCCGTCGCTGTGGTTGGCGTTGCGTGACGTCATCATTGGTTGGGTGCAAGAGGGCGTTCGTACCTTCCGGGTCGACAACCCGCACACCAAGCCGCTGCCGTTCTGGCAATGGCTGATCGCCAATGTGCGTAGCCAGTACCCTGACGTGCTGTTCCTCGCCGAAGCCTTTACCCGTCCGGCGATGATGGCGCGGCTGGGCAAGGTGGGTTATGCGCAGAGCTACACCTACTTCACTTGGCGCAACACCAAGCCGGAGCTGCGCGAGTATTTCGAAGAGCTGAACCAGCCGCCCTGGAGCCTGTGCTACCGGCCCAATTTCTTCGTCAACACACCGGACATCAACCCGTTTTTCCTACAGAGTAACGGCCGTGCGGGCTTTCTCATCCGCGCCGCGTTGGCGACCATGGGTTCGGGCTTGTGGGGCATGTATTCGGGCTTCGAGCTGTGCGAAGGCGCGCCGCTGCCAGGCAAGGAGGAGTACCTCAATTCGGAGAAGTACGAGATCCGTCCGCGGGATTTCACCGCGCCTGGGAACATCATCGCCGAGATCGCCCAGCTCAACCGCATCCGCCGGCAAAACCCCGCCTTGCAGACGCATCTGGGGGTGACCTTCCTCAATTGCTGGAACGACCAGATCCTGTACTTCGCCAAGCGCACCGCCGAGCGCGACAACTACATCCTGATCGCCATCAGCCTGGACCCGCACACCCCACAGGAGGCGCACTTCGAGCTGCCGCTGTGGGAATTGGGGCTGGACGACCACGCCGATACCCACGGGGAGGATTTGATGACCGGGCACCGCTGGACCTGGCATGGCAAGACCCAATGGATGCGCATCGATCCTGGGTATCAGCCGTTCGGTATCTGGCGCATCAGCCGTCTGGATTGATCACGGTCGTCTTCCAAGGAGTCCCCCATGGCCAAGCGTTCCCGCCCGGCAGCCTTCATCGACGACCCGCTGTGGTACAAGGACGCGGTGATCTACCAGTTGCACATCAAGTCGTTCTTCGATGCCAACAATGACGGCATCGGTGATTTTGCCGGCCTGATCAGCAAGCTCGACTACATCGCCGCGCTGGGCGTCAACACCCTCTGGTTACTGCCGTTCTACCCCTCGCCACGGCGTGATGATGGTTATGACATCGCCGAATACAAGTCCGTGCATCCGGACTACGGCAGCCTCGCCGACGCCCGACGCTTCATTGCCGAGGCGCATCGGCGTGGGCTGCGGGTGATCACGGAGCTGGTCATCAATCACACCTCCGACCAGCATCCCTGGTTCCAGCGTGCACGGCGTGCCAAGCGCGGCAGCAAGGCCCGCGACTTCTATGTCTGGTCCGATGACGACCAGAAGTACGACGGCACGCGGATCATCTTCCTCGACACCGAGAAGTCCAACTGGACGTGGGATCCGGTCGCAGGCCAGTACTTCTGGCACCGTTTCTATTCCCATCAGCCCGATTTGAACTTCGACAACCCGCAGGTGATGAAGGCGGTCATCGGGGTGATGCGCTTCTGGCTCGACCTGGGCGTGGACGGTCTGCGGCTGGATGCGATCCCCTACCTCATCGAACGCGACGGCACGAACAACGAGAACCTGCCCGAGACCCATCGGGTGCTCAAGGCGATTCGCGCCGAGATCGACGCCAACTACCCCGACCGCATGCTGCTGGCCGAGGCCAACCAGTGGCCGGAAGACACGCGCCCGTATTTCGGCGAAGGCGATGGCGATGAATGCCACATGGCGTTTCACTTCCCCTTGATGCCGCGCATGTACATGGCCCTGGCCATGGAAGACCGTTTCCCCATCACCGATATCCTGCGCCAGACCCCGGAGATTCCCGCCAACTGCCAGTGGGCGATCTTCCTGCGCAACCACGATGAGCTGACGCTGGAGATGGTCACCGACCGCGAGCGCGACTACCTCTGGAACTACTACGCCGAAGACCGTCGAGCGCGCATCAACCTCGGCATCCGTCGACGCTTGGCGCCGCTGCTGCAACGCGACCGTCGGCGCATCGAATTGCTCACCAGCCTGCTGCTGTCGATGCCCGGCACGCCGACGCTGTACTACGGCGATGAGCTGGGCATGGGCGACAACATTTATCTGGGTGACCGCGATGGCGTGCGCACGCCGATGCAGTGGTCGCCTGACCGCAACGGCGGTTTTTCCAAAGCCGACCCGCAGCGCCTGGTGCTGCCGCCGGTGATGGACCCGCTGTACGGCTACCAGACCGTCAACGTCGAAGCGCAAAGCCACGACCCGCATTCGCTGCTCAACTGGAACCGCCGCCTGCTGGCGGTGCGTAATCAGCAGAAGGCCTTCGGTCGCGGCACCTTGAGGATGCTCAGCCCGAGTAACCGCCGCATCTTGGCGTACGTGCGCGAGTACACCGATGGCCAGGGCAGTACCGAAGTCATCCTCTGCGTCGCCAACGTGTCGCGCGCCGCCCAGGCCGCCGAGTTGGACCTGTCGGCCTATGTCGACAAGGTGCCGGTGGAAATGCTCGGCGGCAACGCGTTCCCGCCGATCGGACAACTGCCGTTTCTGCTGACCCTGTCGCCTTATGGTTTCTATTGGTTCCTGCTGGCCTCCCACGACAGCCTGCCCAGCTGGCATAACATACCCTCCGAAGGAATGCCCGAATTGACCACGCTCGTGCTGCGCCAGCGCCTGGAGGAACTGCTCGAAGCGCCCTCCGTCGACACCCTGCAGGACACCATCCTGCCCCAGTACCTGCCCAAGCGCCGCTGGTTCGCAGGTAAGGAAGCGCCGATCGATGCGGTGCGCATCCGTTATGGCGTGCGCTTCGGCACCCCGACCAACCCGGTGTTGCTCAGCGAGTTGGAGGTGGTCAGCGACGGCGTGAGCACCCACTACCAATTGCCACTCGGTCTGCTGCCCGAAGAGCAGATTAATAGCGCCTTGCCCCAGCAATTGGCGCTGTCGCGGGTGCGTCGCGGGCGTCAGGTCGGCTTGATCACCGATGCCTTCGTCCAGGAATCTTTCATCCGCGCCGTGCTGCGGGCCTGCCAGGAGGGCAGCCAACTGCCGACCGAGGTGGGAGAGCTGCGTTTCGAGTGCACCGAGCAACTGGCTGCCCTGCAATTGGGCGAAGACAGCGCGGTGCGCTACCTCAGTGCCGAGCAGTCCAACAGTTCGGTGGTGATTGGAGAGCGTGTCGTCCTCAAGTTGATCCGCCGGGTCAATCCGGGCATCCACCCCGAGTTGGAAATGAGCGCCTACCTCACGGCAGCCGGGTTCGCCAATATCTCGCCGTTACTGGCTTGGGTCAGCCGCGTGGATGCGCAGGAGCAACCGCACCTGTTGATGATCGCCCAAGGCTACTTGAGCAATCAGGGCGATGCCTGGTCCTGGACCCAGAACACCCTGGAGCGGGCGATCCGCGATGAGATGGAGCCCAACCCTGCCAGCGCCGAGGCGCATACCGATGCCCTGGCCGAGCTGGCCGGTTTTGCCACCTTGCTGGGCCAACGCCTGGGTGAGATGCACTTGCTGCTTGGCGCACCGACCGATGATTCAGCCTTCGCACCGCGCCCCAGCGAGGCCACCGACAGTGCGCGCTGGGGCGCGCAGATCGCCGCCGAACTGAGCCACGCGCTGGACCTGCTGGGCCAGCACCGCGCGCAGCTGGATGCCGACAGCCAGGCGTTGGTCGACGATCTTCAACAACAGCGCGAAGGCTTGGCCCAGCACATCGAACACCTGGCGCAGCAGGCCCAAGGGGGTCTGCTGATGCGCGTGCACGGCGACCTGCATCTGGGGCAGGTGCTGGTGGTGCAGGGCGATGCCTATCTGATCGATTTCGAAGGTGAGCCTTCGCGTCCGCTGGACGAACGGCGTGCCATGCACAGCCCGTACAAAGACGTCAGCGGTGTGCTGCGCTCCTTCGACTATGCTGCTGCGATGATCCTGCGCAGCGCCTCGGCGGTGGACTCGTCCGAGGCTGCCGGTCAGGCCCGTCAACGCATCGCCCGGCAATACCTGCACCAGTCACGTCATGCCTTCGTTCAAGCCTACGGCCTTGCCACCGCCGCCATGCCCCATGCCTGGCAGCAGGCCGACGGCGAGCGTGCGGCACTGGAGTTGTTCTGCCTGGAGAAAGCCGCGTACGAGATCACCTATGAAGCGGAGAATCGTCCGAGCTGGCTGGCCGTGCCTTTGCATGGCTTGCATGGACTGATCAGCACGTGGGGCGAGTCTTGAAGGACCTGTTGTCGGTGTCACCGTTTACGTTTGAGCCCACTACCGAAATCACCTGTTAAGGAAGAGTCAGATGAATCCAACCACGCGCAGCAATGGCGGACTTCGGCAGCGCGATCTCGACGCCCTGGCCAGCGCCGAGCATGCCGATCCTTTTGCAGTGCTGGGGCCGCACGATGACGGTGCAGGCGGTCAGGTCATCCGCACGTTCCTGCCGGGGGCGCTGAGTGCAAGGGTGCTGGCGCGCGACGACGATCGAGTGTTGGCGCAGATGGAGCAGGGCAGCCTGCCGGGCCTGTTCTTTGCACATGTCGATACGCGCAGCCCATACCGCTTGCAGATCGGCTGGGCCGGGGGCGAGCAGACCACTGAAGACCCCTACAGCTTCGGCCCGCAACTGGGCGAAATGGACTTGTACCTGTTCGCCGAAGGCAACCACCGTGACCTCTCCGGGCGTTTCGGCGCCCAGCCGATGCAGGTCGAGGGTGTGGACGGGGTGTGCTTCTCGGTGTGGGCGCCCAATGCCCGGCGCGTCTCGGTGGTCGGGGCGTTCAACAACTGGGATGGCCGTCGCCACCTCATGCGCCTGCGCCACAATGCCGGTGTCTGGGAGTTGTTCATCCCGCGCTTGGCCGTAGGCGAGACCTACAAATTCGAGGTGTTGGGCCGTGATGGCGTGCTGCCGCTCAAGGCCGACCCCTTGGCTCGGGCCACGGAACTGCCGCCCAGTACGGCCTCCAAGGTGGCCGGTGCGCTGGGCCATACGTGGCAGGACCAGCAGTGGATGGAGCAGCGCGCCCAACGCCATGCCTACAGCGCGCCGCTGTCAATCTACGAACTGCACGCCGGCTCCTGGCGCTGTGAGCTGAACGAGGCTGGCGAAGTCGCGCGTTTCTACAACTGGCGTGAGCTGGCCGAGCGCCTGGTGCCCTATGTGCAGGAACTGGGCTTCACCCACATCGAGCTGCTGCCGATCATGGAGCACCCGTTCGGCGGGTCTTGGGGCTATCAGCCGCTGTCGATGTTCGCGCCCACCTCGCGCTATGGCACGGCCGAAGATTTCGCCGCCTTCATCGACGCCTGTCACCAAGGCGGCATTGGCGTGATTCTGGATTGGGTGCCGGCGCACTTTCCCACCGATGAGCATGGCCTGGCGCGCTTCGACGGCACCGCGCTGTACGAGTACGACAACCCGCTCGAAGGCTTTCACCAGGACTGGAACACGCTGATCTATAACCTGGGCCGCAACGAAGTGCGTGGCTTCATGCTGGCCTCGGCACTGCATTGGCTCAAGCACTTCCACATCGACGGCCTGCGTGTGGACGCGGTGGCGTCCATGCTGTATCGGGATTATTCGCGCAAAGCGGGGGAGTGGGTGCCCAACCGTCATGGTGGGCGCGAGAACCTCGAAGCCATCGAGTTCATTCGCCAGCTCAACGATGTGGCCCTGCACGAGGCCCCGGGTGCCTTGATCATCGCCGAGGAATCCACCGCCTGGCCCGGCGTGAGCCAACCGACCCAGCAGGGCGGCCTGGGCTTCGCCTACAAGTGGAACATGGGCTGGATGCACGACACCTTGCACTACATCCAGAACGATCCGATCCACCGCGCGCATCACCACAACGAACTGAGCTTTGGCCTGGTCTATGCCTATTCCGAACGCTTCATCCTGCCGATCTCCCACGACGAGGTGGTGCACGGCAAGCATTCGCTGATCGACAAGATGCCGGGCGACCGCTGGCAGAAGTTCGCCAACCTGCGCGCCTATCTGGCGTTCATGTGGATGCACCCGGGGAAAAAGCTGCTGTTCATGGGCTGTGAGTTCGGCCAGTGGCGCGAATGGAACCATGACCAGCAGTTGGACTGGTACCTGCTGCAGTACTCCGAGCACCAGGGCGTGCAGAAGCTGGTGGGCGATCTCAACCAGTTGTATCGCCAGTACCCCGCCTTGCACGAGCAGGACTGCCAGCCCCAGGGCTTCCAATGGCTGATCGGCGACGATGCAGTGAACAGCGTCTACGCCTGGCTGCGCTGGAGCAGCACGGGCGAGCCACTGCTGGTGGTGGCCAACTTCACCCCGGTGCCGCGCCAGGATTACCGCGTCGGCGTGCCGTTCGAAGGGCACTGGGTGGAATTGCTCAATAGCGATGCCGAGCTGTATGCCGGCAGCAATATGGGCAACTTCGGCGGCGTCCAGGCTGAGCCATTGCCCAGCCACGGTCAGGCGATGTCGCTGGCCTTGAACCTTCCGCCGCTGGGCGTATTGGTGATGAGACCTGGCCAGTAAGCGTATGAGGCAGTCTGCGCCTTGGCAGCGGCCCGCTCTGGTCGTGGCCAAGGCGTTCGTGCAGCAGTAGGTGCGCCGCACCTGATAACTTTGTCAGTTTCCCCAGTTTCTCCGTCGCCCCTAAGATCCCTTGAACTTCAAGCGCCGTGACTGCCCAGTCACTCGCGCAGGGGCCTCTCGGACGGAGCTCGGGGAACGGTTATGCCTAAACGCAAAGCAAGTGATACGCAGGCTTTACTGAAGAAAATTCTCGCGAGCGAATTGCCTGCTCACGCCTCGCTGGTCGATACGCTGCAGCTACCCGCCTCGGTGATGGCCTTGCAGCGCAGCGGTGAGGTGGCCTTGATGGCGCAGTTTCCCACCCTGCAAGCCAGCGAAGTCCATCGTCTGCAGGGGCGTCTGGACGTCGCCAGCGCGGCCATGATGCGCGCGTTCCGTGAACAGCGACTCATCGCCACTGCGCCACGGCCACTGGATGAACGCAAAGGGCCGCTCGCCCTGAGCACCGGTCCTACATACGAAAACCAGTTCTCGCCCTCTTGGGCCAACAACGCCCGGCCCGAGGCCGTGGACGCCACCACCTCGCCTGCCGCGTATCTGATCGACATGCTCAGCTTCGTCAAGCAGTACATCGAAGGCGACAATCAGCACCCCGACCTACGGCCACTGTCGGTGCGCCGTCCAGACCTGTTCGAACTGACCCTCGATCAGCGCACCCTGAGTCGAGAGGTGCCGCAGGTGGAGGTGGTCAACCAGGTGCTCGAACGGGCAATCGTCGATGAGCAGCAGCGCAAGGGCGAATCGTCTGCCGTCGAGGACAGGCTGCTGCAGGTTCGCCATCCGCTGCGTTTGTTCCCCTATGAAACCTATTGGCAGCAGATTCTGACCGTGCTTGCACATAACGATCTGCACCTGGGTGATGTGGCGCGTCTCGGCGATCTCGACAACCCCTATTTCATCCAGCCAGGAGCCCATTCGCACTGGTCCGATTCGGCCCTTCAGCAGGAAAGCGAGCTGGGTCCGGCGCTGCGGTCCATCCTGGTCGAACGGCCGTATTTCGGTAACGGCAGTCAACTACGTGTCGACCCACAGAATCGCAAGCTGCTGGCACTGCGCGATCCGGCCAGTGCCGCCCATGCCGACGAGGAGCGAGACGCCAGCGCGCAGTTCTTCCTGGAGAACTTTGGTGTGCAAGGGGAGGCGACGCTACGTCGGGTCGTATCGTTTTGCCAGATCGTGCAGATCGACCAGACACAGATGGAGTCGCTGTTCGCCCTGGCCGGCCACGCGCCCCGGCGCTCGGAGAATGTCCGCAGCGATGTGGCGGATTCAGGTGCCGCGGCGTTCGGTGCACGCTTCATCAACAGCAGCGTCGGTGAGCCTGTGGCGGTCGACAGCAGCGCCGTCGATCCGCAACTGCACTACTTCCTGAACCTGACGCCGGTGCGCCTGGATCGTATCAACCGCTTCATGCGCCTGGCCCATGCCCTGCAGTTGCCTTATGTGCAGGTCGATCAGGTGGTCTGCGCGATCATCGATGCCGAGCAGGTTGCAGCCACCGAGCTCAAGCGCCGCCCAGTGCTCGAGGCTTCCCCGCTGTGGATGAGCACCAACACCTTGCGCGGTCTGGGGGTGTTCCAGTTCCTGCGCAAACGCCTGGGCTGCAGTGCCGAAGACTTCGCCACCTTATTGTCGAACATGGGTGTCCATGGCGTTGGCGATACCCCCAGTCACTTCGACCGGGTGTTCAACAGCGGCGCGGCCTTGCCGTTGGTGCTCGACGACGAGGAGTTCAGCCTCTCCGGGGACGATCCGCACAGCAAACGTACCATCGACCAACTGTGCCATGGCCTGGGGATCAACCTGGAAACCTTCCGCTACCTGTCCCGTACGGTCATGCAAGCGCAGGGCAGCGAGACGTTGCGCCGCTCGCTGCCGGTGATTTCGGCGTTCTACCGAGTGACCTTGCTGGCAAGGCTGCTGTCGATCAGTACCATCGAACTGCTGTCGCTGCTGGAAACCCTCAGCCCCGAAGGGCTCTACGCGTTGCAGGCTGCCGGGCGACCGACCAATGCGATGCACCGGAATTTTTCCCAGACCGATACCCTCAGCGTGGTCCACGCGATAGCCCACTGCGTGCTCTGGTGTCAGCAGCAGGACGTGCCGATCAGTTGGCTGGTGCAACAGTTGCTGCCGATCGAAACCGTCGATGTGGTACCGCAGGCAACGCTGAGCTTGCTGGGCGACATCAAGCGCGAGCTCTTGCCATTCCAGGACCTCGACCAGCACCTGGCCGAAGCGGGCGTGATGGCCCTGCGCACCGCGAGCTGGCAGCAACAGCTCAAGCAGATCGTCGATGAACTGGGGCTGTTTCGCGAGGCGCGCACCCCGGAAGAAGACTTCGAACCGGCGCTTTACGAGCAGTTTCTGGAGCGCGAGATCCAGGTAGTGATCGATGCGCTGGTCGCTACGCCCGGGTCGCTGGATTCCCAATTGCCCGAGCTTGCCCCGGACGAGCAGCAGCGCCTCAAGAGTCTGATCCTGGGCACGCTGTTGCGTGTGCGTTCGCAGCAATGGGGCGTGGTGCAGGAACGTCTGGCGCAAGCGTTGGCGCTTAGCGCGGACCGGGTGATCGCGGTCGTGTACTGGGCCGCAGGCAAGGTCCACGCGCTGCTCGAAAGCGCCGCCAGGTTCGATGCCCTGGACAATCGATCGCCCACGGCAAAGGCCATCATGCCGCTGCTTCAGCGCATGCAGCGGCACGCCCGGGTGGTCGAACGCCTGAAGCTCTCACCGCTGCTGCTGGCCACGCTGCTGTCGACGACGCAGCGTCCGCGCCTGAGCCTGAGCGACCTGGAACTGAACTTGCCGACGTTGTATCGCCTGGAGCGTTACACCCATGCAGTGGAACGCGCCCGCCAGTCCGAGGAGCAGTTGCTGGGTTACTGGCAGGCGATCGCGGCCTTGGGCGAGATGAGCGAGAACGAGCGGCGCCTGATCAAGGACGCCGCAGCGGAAAAGATCGCCAACTGGATGGGCTGGGGCATTCGCGAGGTGCTCGATGTCGCGACCCACCTGACGCCCGACGGTATCGTCCGCAACCTGGACCATTTGATCGTGCTGACCCAGGTCAAGGCCATCAGTGACCGCACGGGCCTGAGCGCGATCTCGCTGATGAAGCTCAGCCGGCTCGATTCCCACGCGTCTACCCAGGACCACCGCGAGGCAGCGCAACAGATGCTCAGCAGCCTCAACCGCCCCGGCGAGACCCGTGGCGAAGACGCCGAGCTACGTCAGAGCCTGGCCACGCGCTGCGTGGTCAGCCAGTCGCGGCTGATCGCCAACAAGCCGGACGAATCGACCCGAATCAGCCTGACCCTGCTGGATATGAGCAACCAGCCGGTGGCCGATATTCGCGTGAGCTGGACCACCGATCTGGGGACCTTGCTCAGCCGCTTCGGCTATACCGACCACAACGGCGTGGTGACGGTCGAACTCGACGCCGGAGAGCTGATGGGGGTGGCTCACGTCAAGGCCACCTATTTGCTCGACAGCGAGGCCTATGCGCCGCCCATCGTCATCGACTGCGACGAAGACTCGTTGACGCTCATTCGCCTGAGCCCGCTGCCTGCAGCGCCGTGGCAAGCAGCAGGCAAGCTCGGCGAATACGTCATCGTCGCGGGCCTGTTCGACGACTACGACAATCCAGGTGTCGATCGTTTGATCAACTGGGCGAGCGATATCGGCGAGTTCGTCGATTTGGCAGGCGAAACGCTGACCAACGATGAAGGCCTGAGTCAGGCACGTCTGCGCAGCATGGATCCTGGCCAGGGCAGGGTCGCCATGTGGTACGCCGGCAGTACCGACGATCCTCAGGTATTCGCGCTGGAATTCGAAGACCGGCCGTCGATTCGTGCGCTGGCGCTGGACTCCTGGGCAGTGGTCGGCACACTCATCGTCAAGGCCACCGTGCTCAGCGTCAACGGCGAGCCTGCCAGCGGCCAGAAGCTGGTGTGGGCGTGCACCCGTGGCGATGGCGAAGATGCCCCCAGCTTTGAGGGCGACGCCCAGACCGACGAGCACGGCGAGGCCCGGCTGCGCATCGACGCCACCGAGGCCGGGACGCTGCAGGTGCGTGTGGCCCTGCGCTCGAAGGACGATGATGAAACAGGCTTCCACCCTCGCGAGCTGACGCTGGAGGTACTGCCGGACGCGTTGGAGGTGGTGACCGAGCAAGGGCTCGTTTGGCCGCTGGCCGATGGTATCGACGCCAGCGACTTCCTGATCCAGGTCCGCACCCGCGATGGCCGTCCGGTGGAGCGCTGTCCGGTGACCTGGACAGTGCAGGAGGGCGGCCACCCTGCGCAGCCTATGACCACGGACGCCCATGGCAAGGCGCGGTTCATCCTCAGCGCGACCACTCCCGGACCGCGCACCGTGGTCGCCACCTGGGGCGAAGACCCGCAAGAAGTGAAGTTCGACGAGGTGATCTTTCTGCCGGCGCTGGACATGCAGGTGTGCTTCGACGACCAGCCGGTCGACGGGCCGGTCGTCATTCGCCAACCGGCGCCTGGCGCGGCGCAGGACACGTACACGCTCAGTTGCACCTTGCCCGCCGACCACCCCCTGCTCAAGGAAGGGCTGCAACTGCTGTATGACGGACGCGATTCCGCACCGGCGCTGGGGCTGAGTTTCGAGCCCGGCCTCGGTGAGGTCGCCTCCTTCGAGGAGCGCACGGTGAGCTGGACGCTGACCGCCGTCTCGACGGGGCTCTCGCACGAGTCCCGGCCGCAGTTGGGCATTACCTACCGTAAGGCGAGCCGCGTGGTCTGGCTCGATCTGATCGTTCAGCCAGCGCAGCCCTGACCCTGATTGACGCGAATGATAGAGGTGAGTATGAACACCGAATTGGTAGCCCGCTTGACCGAGCAATGGCGTGATGCGCTCAGTGCTTATGTGATTCATCACGTCATGCCACAGCGCTTGGATGCCGGCCCGCTGAACATGATCAGCGCCGAGCATCTGGACCACTATTTCATGCTCGATACCCAGGTGTGCGCGGCGGTCAGCACCTCATACCTGGCGGAGGCGATCGCCTGTACCCAGACCTACGTCAACGCGATCTTCAACAACCTCGAGCCTGGCTATCGCGCGACGTTCGACGAAAAGCTGGTCACCTTCTGGCGTCAGGGCATGTCCAACTACTCGGTGTGGGCGGCCTACCAGATGCTGGAGGACTATCCGGAGAACTACATCCGCGCCGACCTGCGCCTGGATAAGACCGAGCCCTTCCAGGCACTGGAAGATGCCCTGGGGCAGGCGCGCATTTCCGATGCCTCGGTCAGCAGTGCGGTGCTCGCCTTCCTCCGCCAGTACGAATTCCAGAACAGTATCCGCGTGGTCTCCGGCTACATCGATTACCGCGACGAACAACGCGATGGCGATCACTTCGAAGGCTACACCTACGCCAATTCCGACTACTACCTGCTGGGCAGGGATCCAGAGGGCCAGTATTACCATCGTCGCGTGAGCGTCCGGCTGGACCAGGAGTCCCAGCGCATCGCCCCTGATGCCTGGTCGGAATGGAAGCTGGTCGGCATGCCCAGTGGGCACACCGTGATTCAGGCGCGACTTGTGCTGCTGTGCGGGCGACTGCACCTGGTGTGGCTGCACCAGCAGCCGCCGATCGAGGTGGAGCAGGATTCCGCCGCCCGGACCTACCCGCTGAGGCTGGAAATCATTTACCTGGGCCTGGACAGCATCTGGTCGACTCCCGAGCTGCTCTGGAGCGCGCAGGTCAGCACCGAGGATGGCAACTTCGATCCAACGGGCTATGAATTGCTGGCACTGGCCGTCGCCGGAACGAAAGGCAGTGACGATCAACTGCTGGTGGCCTGCGCCAGCCCCAAGGCCGATGGCAGCTACACCCACCACTTCAACGTGTGGCGCGATGTGCTCAAACGCCCCAGTGGACAGTTCGACGAGCGCATGGCCGGCTCGTTGCTCGGCGATTTTCGCAGCGAGCCGGGCAAGCTCAGGTTGCAGCGACGCCTGAGTGCGCGCGACAAGTGGGTGCGCAAGGTCACAGCCGCTGCGGACAACGACAAGTTCGTCGGGCTGGATGCGCAACTGAGCAGGCAGGACGACAAGTACCAACTCCATGTGCGGAGCTATTCGCTGGAGCGGCGCAACGAGGGGTGGCTGCATGCGCTGTACTGCGCACGGTTTGTCAATACATCGGATGCGCTGAGCGTCAAATGCCAGGTGTCGATGGAGAACGCGCTCGACGCTCATCTGCTCTGCAGCATGGTCATGCCACCGACCTTCGACGAACTGGTGTTCAGCCATCCGTCGTTGAGCGACCCCGCCACCTTCACCCGGGCTGACTTCAAGTCGGAACTCAGTGGTCAAGGCGTACCTTTTCTCATATGGGTGGCGCGTCGATCGGTGAAGCTCGACAAGGCCATGAGCCTGGACGATCTGGCACCGCAGGCGGTTCGTGACGGCGTCGGCTTCAAGGTGGCGATCGATGCAGCAACGCCTGTCCCGCTGAGCGACCCACAGAACCACGTGGCGATCGCGTTCGAGCCTGCCACCGTGAAGGCGGTCAAGGTGAAGGCCGCAGAGACCGAGCTATGGACAGGCGACTGGTCGCTCACAGGTGCGGCGACCAGCGGTTGGCTCGTCAGTGTTGTGGACGGCGCAGACGAGGTCGAGATTACCGTCGATGCGGGCGGTAAAACGTCCACCTTCACGGTCACGCTGGCCGCTTCCCAAGTGCTGGCCAGGCCGCCGGCACCGTTGATCCACCAGCAGTCCAGTGGCACCGATTTCCTGGTGTTTGCCGGTATCGGCGGCAAGGACGCGCCATTGGCGGTACGTCTGAACTCCCAGCATGTGCCTGACCTGATCAATCGGGCCGAGGCATCTACCGAGTGGGTATTCGCCTGGGATGCCCAGCACCAGCAGGAACCGGCCTTCGTGGCGAAAGCAAAGGCGCGTTAACTCCAGCGGTGGCGCCCAAGCGCTACGGACCCCGGCATGAGCATCGACGATGCCAACGGCATGTATTTGCGCGAACTGTTCTTCCACGTGCCGCACCTGATCGCTTCGCGGCTGCACGAGGAAGAGCGCTACGACGAAGCGCGCCGGTGGCTGGCCCTGATCTTCGACCCTTACCGCAAGCGCGAGGCCACCGAGCACCTCGGCCAGGATTACTGGAAATGTGCCTGGTTGATGCTCGAGGACACGGCAGCGCCGGGACTCGAGCACGAGCTGAGCGACCCGCATGTGATCGCGCTGCATGCGCCGTCGCATTATCGCAAGGCGATTTTCATCCAGTACGTCACGCTGCTCATCGACCAGGCAGACAGCCTCTATCGTCAGCAGACTCGCGACAGCCTGGCGCAAGCCTGGCTGCTTTACCGTATGGCCATCGGCCTGATGGGCGAGGCGCCCCAAGCCCGCTCGGTGAGCACCTGGCAATCTCCCAGCGTTTCGCAGTTGCTGGACGCCAGCCCTGGCGATGAACGGCTGCTGGGCTTGGCCTCGGTCGTCGAGCCCAGCGCGCTGCCCAAGCACCTGAACACGTTCTTCTGGGCCGGCGTGGCCGTGCACCCGGCCTTTCGCCTGCCGGTCAACCAGAAGCTGCTCGATACCTGGCAGTTGCTCGACTCGCGCCTGTACAACCTGAGGCATTTCCTGACCCTCGATGGACAGCCCATGGAACTGCCGCTCTATGCGCCGGCCGCCGATCCATTCGACCTGCTCGCTGCACGCATGAGCGGGGGCTCCGGGTTGTCCCGACCCATGGGTAACCGCACGGTGGTACCGCCTTATCGTTTCCGCACATTGGTACTCAAGGCCCACGAAGCGGTGGCGGCACTCATCCAGTTCGGCGAGCAACTGCGCAGTTACATGGAACTGGAGGAGCGCACCCAGCAGGAGGTGCTGCAGTTCCGACACGCGGCGCAGATCGCCCAGTACGCCATCGCCATTCAGGAGCAACTGCACGAGCAGCAACAGCACAACGCGCAGGTGCTGCAGATGCAGCGCACCGGTGCCGAGCAGCGGGTGGATCATTTCTCGGCGCTCTACGAAGAAAACGTCACGGTCGGCGAGGTGGCCTTGCAGTGGCTGCACACCGCAGGCCGGGCTACCAGCAATGTCGCCAGCGCCGCCATTGGCTCCTCTTATCTCACCGACCTGGTGCCGAAGATCTTCGGCCTGGCCAACGGTGGCATGGAGTACAAAGGCCCGCTGATGGCACTGGGCTACACCACCGAGGTCATCGCCAATATCGCGCTGACCGCCAGTGATAACCTGCGCGACACCGAAACCTGGCGTCGCCGTCGCCAGGAATGGGATCTGCAGCGCAAGACGGCGCAGCATGAACTGCGCGTCATCGACAAGCAGCTCGAGGCCCAGCAGCACGGCACGCTGGCCGCCGAGCGCGCGCTGGCGCACAGCCGCCAACTACTGGCCCAGGCCGAGCAGACCTACACCTTCTACCAGAACCGTTCGAGTAATGAAGCGCTGTATCGCTGGCTGCGTTCGCAAGCCACCGCCTGGCATTCGACGCTGTTCGATGTGGCGGTGAGCCTGTGCAACAGTGCCGAAGCCTGCTGGCAGTACGAGACGGGCCAGTACCAGAAACGCGTGATCCGTCCGCCGGTGTGGCAGGCCGACCGTCTTGGGCTCAACGCTGGCGGGGAGTTACGCCTGGACCTGATGCGCCTGGAGTCGGAGATGCTGCTGCGCGGCGAGCGGCATTTGGAGGTGCGCAAGACCGTATCCCTCCACGCCCTGCTCGAACTCGATCTGGTGACGGACAAGGCCGGTACTCCCCTGGACTCCTGGTCGGCGATTCGCAACGCCCTGACTGACGACGGCGAAATCAGCTTGACCCTGTCGCAGCGTCTGTTCGACCTGGATTACCCGGGCCACTACCTGCGCCGTCTGCACAGCGTGGCGTTGTCGCTGCCTGCCTTGCTGGGGCCTTATCAGAACATCCGCGCCACCTTGGCGCAGAAGCGCAGCCGCTTGCTGATCCGGCCCGACATCGAGGGCGTGAAGTTCCTCCATGGCGATGCAGACGTGGCGGCGGCGCCGCAAAGCGTGATGATGAGCCTGCGCGCCCAGCAGCAGGTGTGCCTATCCTCGGCGCAGCAGGACATGGGACTGGTCAGCGGCACGGATAGCGATGACCGCTACCTGCCGTTCGAGGGCACCGGCGCCGTTTCCGACTGGACGCTGCGCTTCCCGCGTCACGCGCAACAGGGCGAGATGATCGAGAGCTTGAGCGACGTTGTCCTGGAGGTCCGCTACTACGCGCTGCATGGCGGTGCTGAGTTCGAGGATCAGGTCGAACAATTGCTGTGCGCCGACGCCTCTGGCGCGGCCCCCGAGGCTGCTCAGCAGGGGAAAGGCCGTGACTGAACAAAGCCCCCAGGACCTGCAACCGGACGCGTCCGCCGAGCGCCCGGCGTTCTATACCCCGCCAGCGCTGCCCAAAGGTGGCGGCACGGTCTCGGTGGGCGGCGGCATGCTGTCCAGCGCCGGACCAGACGGTGCGGCCGGTTGGCATCTGCCGCTGCCTTCGCCCAGCGGCCGAGCCTTATCGGCCAGCTTGGCGCTGAACTATTCCAGCGCCGGCGGCAACAGTGCTTTCGGCGCGGGGTGGGAGTACGCGCTGCCCGCGGTGGCGTGCACGACACGCTTCGGTTTTCCGCGCTATGACGGTCATGACCGCCTGGTCGGTCCGTCCGGGGGCGAACTGCTGAGGGCCGCTGAGCCCCGACGTGCCATCCGCCTGCCGTTCAGCGCGACACCTGCGGGGTATGTCGTCACCCCGTGGACCGAGCGTGTCGGTGGGCTCGACGCGCGCCTGGAGCATTGGCTGGCCGAAGAGGATCCGGATGGACCAGGCTTTTGGCTGCAGTACCTGGCCGACGGCAGTCTGTCGCTGTATGGCTGGTCGGATTCGGCACGTCTGTTCGCCCCTGGCGAGCCCCGGCATACCGCATGCTGGTACCTCGAAGAACAGGTGTCCGCACGTGGCGAGCATGTGGTGTATCGCTATCGCTCGGAGGACGAGCAGGGCTGTTCGCAGCAGGAGCTCGAGGCCCATCCGCGGGTCGCCAACGTTTATCCGCAGGCGGTGTACGCCATGAATGCCACGCCCAGCGAGGGGCTGCTCATTCCGGCGCAGGCGTTCGACGAAGATGACTTCCTGACCTTCACCGTGTTCGATTATGGCGAGCGCGGCGCCGATCCTGAGCAGGTTCCGCTGTTCGAGCCCGCGCAGTGCTGGCCGGTTCGCGACGACTGCCACTCGTTCTGGCGTTACGGCTTCAATGTGCGTCTTCGTCGGCTGTGCCGTGACGTGCTGTTGTGGCACCGCACCGCGCGGCTGGACGGGCAGGCAGACCCGACACCCGAACTGGTTGCACGCCTGCACCTGGAGTACGACAGCAGCCCGGTGGCCAGTATTCTGGTGTCCGCTGCACAACTCAGCGCCGATGTCGATCTGCGCTTGCCCCCGCTGGAGTTCGAGCTGAGCCGTCCGGGCCGGGCAGTGCCGCAATGGGAGGCGTTGCCTGAGCTGGAGGGTTTCTGGGCCGACGCCTGGCAACTGGCCGATCTTCACGGTGATGGCGTGCCGGGCTTGCTGTACCTGGACGAGCACGCCTGGCACTATCGCGCGCCCCAGCGCGGCGCTGGCGAAGACCGCATCACCTGGGGCCCGCCCGAGCCGCTGCCGCAGGTGCCGACCATTGGCCGCGCCGACTTGATGGACCTCGATGGCGATGGTCGCCCCGAATGGGTGGTTACCGCAGGTAGCTTGCAGGGCAGCTTCACGCTAGGCACGGACGGCGCCTGGAGCGGCCTGGTGCCGATCGCGGCGTTGCCCAGTGAATACGATCACCCACAGATGCGCCTGGCCGACCTGACCGGCGACGGCCAGTCTGATGTGGTGATGTTGCGCGCGCTGGGGCCGCGCAGCGTGCGCCTATACCCCTCGGCGGGCAATCGCGGCTGGCTGGCGGCGCGGTCCGAGCAGTACCACGGCCGCGTACCGCTGCCCTCGCTGGACCAGTCAATGGTGGTCTTCGCCGATCCTGCCGGCAGCGGCCAGGCACACCTGGTGCGCATCACCGGCCAGGGTGTCACCCTGTGGCCCTCGTTGGGCTACGGCCGGTTCGATGAGGCGCTGCAGATTCCCGGATTCGAGGTGGCCGACTTCAATCCCTCGCGGGTGTTTTTGGCCGACACCGACGGCGCCGGCACCACCGACATTCTTTACCTGCAGCCCGATGGCATCCGCGTGTTCGTCAGCCAGTGCGGTAACCGCTTCGTGGAAGGCCCTTTCATCAAAGCGCCGGACGGCCTGGTCCTGGACGACACGTGCCAGGTGCAAGTCGCCGATGTGCGCGGGCAGGGCACGGCCGACCTGCTGCTGACCGTACCCCTTCACGGTGCGGACAATGCCCCGCGCAGTTGGCTGTATCGCTTCAACGAGCGGCGCCCCTGGTTGCTGCACACCATCGTCGACAATCTTGGCAGCCGCACCGAGCTGGATTACCGCAGCTCAGCCCAGGCCTGGCTCGACGAGAAGGCGGCTGTGACGCACCGCACGGGCAGGGCGCCGGTCAGTCATCTGCCGTTTCCCGTGCACACCCTGAGCCGGGTGACCGCGGTGAATGAAATCACCGGGGTGACGCTGGGCAGCGAAATGCGCTACCTCGGTGGCGTCTGGGACTCCACCGAGCGCGAGTTCGCCGGTTTCAGGCGCCTGCTCCAGACCGACACCCACGCGCTGGTCGATGCATCGGCCACCCATCTGTCACCGCCGACGCGGGTCCTGAGCTGGTTTCACTGCGGTATCGAGACGCTCGACGGGCTGGCCGAAGAGGCTTTCACCGACATGGACGCTGCGTTCCCCCAGGGTGAGGTGCGCTTGACCCAGGGTGCCGGCGACGATGAGCACCCCTTCAGTCCGGAGCCGGCGCTACGCACATGGCTGTACCGCGCACTGCGGGGGCAGTTGCTGCGCCGGGAGGTATACGGCCTGGATGGTCAGGCCCAGGCCGACAAACCCTACAGCGTCGAGCGCCCGCGTTGGCAGATTCGCGCCTGCGCCACGGCTGACGACCTGCATCCGTCCGCTCTGATCACCGCCGTGCAGCGTCTGGGCTTGAACTGTGAGCGCTATCCGCAGGATCCCCAGGTGGATCAGGCCATCGTCTTGCGACAGGATCGGTATGGCAATGTGCTTGAGAGCGTCACCGTGAAGTATCCACGCCTGCTCGATCCGGCGGCGCTGGCTCAGGAGGAGGTCGAGCGCAAGATCTACCCGGCCAGCCTGCCGACCGGGCTGATCGAGGCCAGTTGCGACGAGCAGCAATACGACTGCTGGGTGAGCCTCAGCCGCGCCACGGTGCACAACCGGGTCAAGGACGACGACTTCGTGATCGGGCTGCCAGGCGCCATGCGTCGGGACATGGTGCACTTCGCCCAGGCACAAGTGCCCGAGGGTGGTTTCAGTGTCGAGTACCTGCTCGAGCAGGGGCTGCCCCTGAGTGATCCGGCGCGCACCGTCCTGGCCAGCTACGAAAAGACCGTGTGGCGCCAGGCCGACGGCAGCGGCGCCAGCAGCGAGCCTTCGCGCCAGGCACTGCGGGCCTACACCCGCACCGCGATGCTCGACAAGGCTTCGCTCGACGTGCTGCGTCCGGCGTTCGAGCTGACCCTGCTCGGCCTGTTGCAGGATGCGCTGGCCAATCCGTCCAGCGACCCGGCGGTGCTGGGGCGCCTGCGTAGACGCCTGCCGGTGGTCGAACACGCCGTGACCTACGGGCTGTTGCTGTCCTATCTGGAGCAGGCGCCTGACGACCGCGAGGCGTCGCAGATGCTGCGTCAGGCGCTCAAGCACGTCATTTCGGTACAGGTCCTGCGTGATCGGCTGCTGGACGAAGCCGCCGAGGCGCTGCCTGAGGGCCTTCATGGCGCGCTGCGCAAGGAAAGTCGTGTACCTGACGCCGCGCTAGGGTCGGTGCTGGCCTGGTTCGGCGCACAGCACGCGCAAGACGCCGCTGTCTTGGCCACGCTGCACGCTGCGCTGGTCAGCGCGCTGTCGGCCAAAAGCGCCGACGCACTGTTCTGCCGAGCGCTGCTGGCCGCGTTGCAACGCGTACCGTCTTCGCCTGCGCGCACGGCAGCCGAGCAGGCCTGGTTACTGGCAGTGCGGCAAGAGCTGGATCGTCCGCTGCAGGAAGAGACACTGCCTGAACTGCTCAAACGCGGTGGCTATATCGCCATGGACCGGCCGCTGGATGCCGAGGAATTGGCCGACGCCGCCGATCCCGATGGGCTTGGCGTGCCCGGCATTGCGGGAGAGCCGCTGGTCGAGCAGGCCTATTGTGGTCACCACGGCATCAGTCATTACCAGGACGCTCTGCATTTCTGGCAGCCCCACCGCATGCAGGACAGTACCGTCACAGGACCGAGCCAACTGAGCTACAGCGCGCACGATGTGGTGGTGGTGAAGGTCTGCGATGCCGCCGGACTGACATCGACCATCGAGGCGTACGACTGGCGTTTTCTGCAACCGGTGCGCATCCAGGATGCCAACGACAATCTCAGTGAGGTGGCCCTGGATGCCTTGGGCAGGGTCTTGCATACCCGCTTCTACGGCACGCAAACCGCAGCGGGCAGCGATGAGGCGGTGATGACCGGTTACTGCTCGGGCCGTCCGTTCACGCCGCCGCCGACCGTGGCGGACGCGGTGGCACTCAACGACAGCAAAGGCGTACCGGTGCATACCGCCTTCACCGTGGTCGCCGACAGTTGGATGCCGCTGGCGCTCACCAGCGACGGTAGCACCGACCCTGCGCGTCGGTGTGGTGCCCTGGCCTGGCGGCGAATGGCCGCCCGGCTAAGCGCCAACGGCCTGGGACCCTTTGCCATGGTTGGGCGCACGCCGCCGCATACCGTGCACATCCTCAGCGACCGCTACGACGATGACCCCGAGCAGCAGGTGCGCGTCACCGTGACCCTGACAGGGGGAGGGCAGTTGTTGCAGAGCGCGGTGCTCAATCCTCCCGGCGAAGCGTTCGTGCGTACCGAACAGGGCGCGTTGCTGGCCGATGCGCAGGGGGGCGCGGTCAGTCGTGATGCGGCTGTGCGTTGGGCGGTCAGCGGCAAGACCGAGTATGACAACAAGGGCCAGGCCGTGCGTGTCTGGCTGCCGTTCTACTTGGATGACTGGCGCTGGGTCAGCGACGACAGCGCCCGAGAGGGCATCTATGCCGACACCCACTATTACGACGCGCTGGGTCGCGAGTACCGCGTGGTGCGGGCGGCCGGCGAAGAGGTCGAGGGGCAATGGGCGAACTACGAACGCCGTGTGCAGCAGTACCCCTGGTTCACCGTGTCCGAAGACGAGAACGACACCTGGCTGGAGGTGATCGAGCAGGCCCGACTCAGGGCCCGTAGCCCAGTGCAGTGAGCCTGGTCGCTGGCGACTGTCGTGCCCGGTCAGGCGCAACCCTCGATGAACTGACGACCCTCAGGGGCGATATCTATTTGGGAGAATGACATGAGCCCACGGACTCAAGCTGGACCTACCCCCGACGTGTCAGGCGATGCTGATCAGGACACCCAGGGCCATTCAGTGCTGAAAGCGCCGTTTCTGCAGCAGGCGGATTTCTCTGCCGATGGCCCCTGGCGCAGCTTGGGTCAGTTGATCGATTTCAGCGACGGTGGAGACGGTTCGACCTACCTGGGTATCCAGCGCAACGAGCGGGTCTGGCAGGACATCGATCTGCCCGTCGCGCCGCAGGCTGACGGCGCGCGGCCGCAGTACTGGCTGGGTTGCGACTACGCCTTGAACAATTTCAAGGAGTGCCTGGTGACGGTCCACCTGCTCGAAGACGGCAAGGAAGGGGCGCAGGTGTTCGTCGAGCGTTTGCAGGGCCAGGGCACGCTTGAGGATGAGCCTCTGGCACCTGGCGCTGTGCCGACCTGGCATCGCATGGCGCCGTTGCTCGTCGATCTGCCGGGCGATACGACGGCGGTGCGCGTCGCGTTCGATACTCGGCTGGACGGCAAGATCACATCCAGGTTGTACCTGCGCCAAGTGATCTCGCAGCTACGCTTGCCTGAGTTGTCCTCGGCCAGCACGGTCAAGCTGGTCCTTGATCCAGGTGGGAAAAATCAGATCGAACAGACGCGCCAGCCGTTCCTGCTGTGCCATGGCGCTGAGCATGTCTTGCAGGTCAAGTCGGCGGCCGGAGACGCCTGGTCGGGTCAGCCTGTGAGTCTGATCTGGATGGACGACAATCAGCACCCGCCCAGTGCCTTCGGGCTGAGCGCCAGGCCGCCCTTGAACCAGAACGCGGGCGATCAGGACGATCGCTATCAACCGCTGGACGAGGGCGACGGTGCCCAATGGCAATTGCAGGCGGGCGCTACCGCGACTCAAGCCGGTGAGATCGGCCTCGGCCTGGGCAGCTACTGGCAAGCGCCGCGATTCGAGCTCGAGGCGCAGCTCGGCGATTTCCGATGTGGCCTTGAGGAGATCGAGTGGGATGGCGTTGTCCCTGTGGTCGAGTATGGCAATAGCACCCAATTGAGCGTGATGCTCCACAACGTGTTCGTCCCTGAGCGCCCGGCCGTCGGCAGGCCGGTCAAGTGGCTGTTGAACGACACGCTGTTCGCCACCCAGCCCACTGATGCCAAGGGGCTGTCGAGCATCGAGTATCTGCCCAAGCCCGGCGACGAAGGCGTCGACAATCACGCGGTGTTCAAAGCGGTCTACGAAGACGAACTGAAGCAGGTCAGTGAGCAAGTCCAGAAGCTGCCGGTGTTCGCCGTGTCGCCGTGGGGGGCCGAGCTGGAGGTACTGTTCGAGGGCAAACCTGTTACCGACTTCGAAAAAATCGCCCTGTTGTTGACACGCCAGGCCGAGGTCAATCTGACCTTGAAACCGAAAAAAGCGGACAGCTTCTTCGTCGGCAAACCGATCCTCTTGCGCTGGCCCAACGGCAAGCCTGAGCGAGGGATTACGTTCACGCCGACTGCCGCGCAGACGATGACAGCGCAGGGCATCAGTTGGACGCTCAAGGGGGGCACGGACTCCGGGACATTCGTACTGGAGACCGCGACGGACGATCTGCCGGCACCGTTTTCTTTCAAAGGGGCGCAACTGTCTGCCGAACTGGGCGATGAAGTCGAGCTGTCGCTCGATGCAGAAGCTATCGGTCCGACTGCGCTTTGGCGTCGAGGGATTGCGCGTACCTTGCGTCTGCAGATCAAGCCAGGCAGCCCTCTGCCAGCGCTTGGCCGAATGGGTCACTTGAGTTTCATCAAGGGGACGCTGGAATCGCGTCAAGTGCCTGCCCAGCCCGACTACGAGGCCAAGCGTGAGGTGCCTGCCGCCGGGCTGGGCTGGACCTTGACTCCAGGCCAGAGCAGTGGCGACTTCGCCTTGGCGGTCCATGTCGAGGGATTCGCCAAGCCGTTGAGCCTCGACAATGCCATGGTGCTGTCGAGCCAACTCAGCGATGAGGCACAACTACAGATTGATGGTGCGGCGGTGCCTGCTCTCACACTGTTCCAGCGCGGGGCGCCGCGCACGCTCAGCCTGGCGCTTAAAGCAGGCAGTCCGCTAGGCCGCCTGCAGCCAGAGGCCTGGCTGGTGTTCGAGGCAGGCAGCCTGGGCCAGGCTCAGATACCTTCCACACCGGCTTACCTCAGTAAGCGCAAGCTCGGCCCCGATGGGTTGTCATGGTCGCTCAAAGGACAGCAGGTCAGTGGCGATTTTGCTCTGGCGCTGAAGGTGGAGGGGTTCGAGCAGCCTTTGAGCGTGTCGAAGGCTGTGCTGCTGTCGGCAGATCTGGGCGATGAAGCGGAGTTGAAACTACAAGGTGCGGCCGTACCGAATCCTGCGATCTTTCGTCGTGAACAGCCAGCCAAGTTGACGTTGCAACCCAAGGCCGAGAGTCCGTTAGGTGGACTCGGCTTGAGCGTCTACCTGGAATTCGTGGGCCGCAGCCTGGGCATGCCCGATGTGACAGCGACTCCCAATTATGGTCACGATCTTGTGCTCGGAGCACAGGGCTTGGAATGGGTGCTAGAAGGAGGCCAGGTCAGCGGTGACTTCGGGGTCAGGGTGGTCGTCTCCGATCGCGTATTTTCCAAGACGCTGGAAATCGACCAAGCTTTTTTGCTGTCGACGCGCCTGGAAGATGAAGTAGAGGTGTCCGTAAACGGCAAGCCCGTTTCAGCCGTGGTGTTCATGCCGTGGGACTACGGGACGGGGTCTACGCCAACGCTTTTTGTCAGCGCCAAGCCCCAGAGCCCGTTACACGTGTTGTCGCCGTCCTGTCGATTGACGTTCCAGGGAGGTACCTTGAACGCCAAGGATCTACAAGCCAGTCCTGCCTTCGGTGCGACCCAGCCGCTTGCCAAGGGCCAGCAACTTTGGACATTGAGTGGACGTAACAAGGTCAGCGGTGGGTTCGGTATGCAGCTGCATGTCGAGGGTTTCGAAGAGCCTTTGTCCATGCCACGCTGCGTTCTACACTCCAACCACTTCCACGATGAGTTCTACGTGACAGCGCCTGCGTCCGAATTCGACTCGCGTCGCGACACCGTACTGGCTTTGAGGGCGACGTATTCGCATCCGGCCTTCTACGTGCACAGACGATTCGATTGGGGGTGGGGAATGGACAGGTTAGTTACCCTGACTTTCCTGCCTGGCACTGTGACCAAGGAGTTCTTCGTGATAGAGCCGGCGCCGGGTGAGAAGATTGCGCTGGTATTCGATCGCCCGCTTTGGCAGACCCGCTACGTCAGCAAAAAAGGTGAGTGCGCGCTCAACTTCAGTTGCGACTTGATGCTTTATCCCCACAAGGTAAGTTGTCGAATCACTTGACTGGACTACCTCAACGATGGCGCCCAGAAAAAGCGTCGGCGGTCACTGGCCAGAGCCCCTCATAGAGCAGCTCAAAGCCACCTGACCGCCGATAGGCCTAGGCCTACGGTGCAGACGAGGTCGTCACTCCTGCTCGCGCTGCAACACCATCAACACCACCGAACGTCCGGTAACATCGAAGGTACTGTCGAACGCCATCGGTTTGGCCCTGCGCTGCTCCGGCTGGTCAGTATCGATCAGACAGCTCCAATGTTCACCTTGCGGCACGCTGGGCAGTTTGAACGGCACTACGTCATGGTGAGCATTGACGATCAGCAGTACGGTGGCCTGGTCGCCAGGACGGGCGATACCGCTGACCTGCGCACGCCCGTCGATCAGCATACCCAGGCATCGGCCATGGGGATCCTCCCATTGCTCCACGCCCATCTCGTTGCCGTCGGGGGCTAGCCAGGTGACATCCTTTACACCGATCGCTTCGTTGTAGTCGCCCACCAGGAAGTTGGAACGGCGCAGCACCGGATACTCTTGGCGCAACTTGGTCAGGCGCTTGACGAAGGCCAGCAGGGCCTGGCCTTCCTCGTCCAGGTCCCAGTTGATCCAGCCGATTTCGCTGTCCTGGCAGTAGGCGTTGTTGTTGCCGTGCTGGGTGCGGCTGAATTCATCGCCCGCCACGATCATCGGCGTGCCTTGGGACAGCAGCAAGGTGGCGAAGAAGTTACGCATCTGACGCATGCGCAACGCCTTGATGTCGGCATCCTCGGTCGGGCCTTCGACGCCGCAGTTCCAGGAGATGTTGTTGCTGGTACCGTCCTGGTTGTTTTCCTCGTTGTCCTCGTTGTGCTTGTCGTTGTACGACACCAGGTCGCGCAAAGTGAAGCCGTCATGGGCGGTGATGAAGTTGACCGACGCATAGGGGCGCCGACCACGATTGTCGAACAGGTCGCCCGAACCGGTCAGGCGCGCAGCGAAGTCGGCCAGCTGGCCTTCGTCGCCTTTCCAGAAGGCGCGGGCGGTGTCGCGGAAGCGGTCGTTCCATTCGGCCCAGCCGGGGGCGAAGTTGCCCACCTGGTAGCCGCCTGGGCCACAGTCCCAGGGTTCGGCGATCAGCTTGACGCTGCGCAACAAAGGGTCCTGGCGGCAGGTGACGAGGAAGCTGTGGCGCTCGCTGTAGCCGTCGTGGTAACGGCCCAGAATGGTTGCCAGGTCGAAGCGGAAGCCGTCCACATGCATCTCGCCGGCCCAGTAGCGCAGCGAGTCGGTGACCAACTGCAGCACGCAGGGGTGGCTCAGGTCCAGGGTGTTGCCGGTGCCCGAATCGTTGATGTAGTAGCGCTTGTCGTCAGGCATCAGACGGTAATACGAGGCGTTGTCGATGCCGCGCATGGACAGGGTCGGACCACGCTCGTTGCCTTCGGCGGTGTGGTTGTAGACCACATCGAGAATCACCTCCAGGCCCTTCTCGTGAATGTGCGCGACCATCTCCTTGAATTCGGCGATCTTGCCACTGGCCAGGTACTTGGGGTGCGGGGCGAAGAACGCCAGGCTGTTGTAACCCCAGTAGTTGTTCAGGCCTTTGTCCAGCAGGTGCTGGTCGTTGACGAAGGCGTGGATCGGCAGCAGCTCGATGCTCGAAACGCCCAGGTCCTTGATGTGCTTGAGCAGCTCGTCGTTGGCCAGGCCCGCGAAGGTGCCGCGCAGGTTTTCTGGCACCGCCGGGTGACGCATGCTGATACCGCGGGCGTGGGCCTCGTAGAACACAGTCTGTTCCCAAGGAATCTGCACGCGCTGGTCGCGGCCCCAGGTGAATGCCGGATCCACGACCTTGCACTTGGGCACGAAGGGCGCGCTGTCGCGCTCGTCGAACGAAAGGTCGTCGTCGGGGTGGCCGAGGGTATAGCCGAACAGTGCCTCGGACCATTTCAGCTCACCCACCAATTGCTTGGCGTAGGGGTCGATGAGCAGCTTGTTGTGGTTGAAGCGGTGGCCGTTCTGCGGCTCATAAGGGCCGTAAACGCGGTAGCCGTAGACCAGGCCTGGGTGAGCATCGGGCAGATAACCGTGGTAGATCTCGTCGGTGTATTCCGGCAGTTCGATGCGCTCGAGTTCGTTCTCGCCGCTGGCGTCGAAGATGCACAGCTCGACCTTGGTGGCGTTGGCCGAGAACAGGGCGAAGTTGACGCCCAGTCCATCCCAGGTGGCACCCAGCGGGAAGGGCAGGCCTTCACGAATGCGGGTTGGCGCGACGGAACGGGTTTTCTTTGGGGTGCGTGCGGTCATGGCAGCTCTCGTCTAGCCAAACGAATGGAATAGGGTTAGGCGTCGTTGCCGTAGGAAGGCCGGCAACGACGCGGTGTCGCGACTGCGTTACTGCGCTGCGGGTTTCTTCGGTGCGCGCGGCTTTTTCGGTGGGGCAGGCTTGGCGCCCGGTAATGCCGCGGCCTTCGGCTCGGACGGAGCCTTGGGCTTGGCGGGTGCCTTCTTGGACTTGGGCGCCGGCGCTTTTGCTTCCGCCTCGGCCAACTTCACCGCCTTTTTCCAATGCTCTTCATCGCGACCGTGGGGTTTACCCTCCGATTCCCAGATCTGGTGGGCCAGTTCGCGAACACGCTTTTCATCGACACTCATTTAGACGCTCCTGATCTTCATGCTTGTTCAATCAACAGGTTGAGCGGACATTCCGACAGCACTTCGCTGAGCATCAGCTCCCTACTAGGGCTGACAACGGTGTTTGGGAAAAGTCCACTGCAAGTGGCAGGCGAAACGGCAAACGGCAGGATGACGCGGGTGTCGTCCCAGTTCTGCGCCGCAATCAACGGAATACTGGCCGCACCGAGCAGATCGCTGGCCAGACGCGGCACGACGATAATTGCCCGTTCTCCTTCGCCGAGTCGGGCGAAGGCCAGCACCTTGTCGGCGTGACGGCCCTGGGCATTGAGCGGCAGGTAGGCGCCGCGCTGGAACAGGGCGGGATGGGCGCGGCGCAGGTTCAGTACACGGGCGATCACCGATTGTTTCAGACGTCCGTCACGCCAGTGCGTCAGCAGATCGTGCAGCGGTGCTTCGTGCTCCAGGCTGGCATGTCGAGCCGCGTAATCCACCGGCCGGCGGTTGTCCGGATCGACCAGGCTCAGGTCCCAGTATTCGTTGCCTTGGTAAAGATCGGGCACGCCCGGCGTGGTCATGCGCAACAGGCTCTGCACCAGGCCGTTGAGCGCGCCGGGGCAGGCGATACGCTCGGCGGCGTCGGCCAGCGAATGGCGAAGGTGTTGGTGGTCCTCGCTGATCAGCAAGCCTTCGAGATAGCGTGAACAGGCCTGCTCATACGCCTCGTTCGGCGCGGCCCAACTGCTGCGCAGCTTGGCTTCGCGCAGCGCTTTGCGCTGCCATTGGCCGACCCGCTCGGCGAACGCCTGCAAGCCTGCACGGTCGTCGCGGTCCAGCGTCAGCGGCCAACTGGCCAGTAGCGTCTGGAACAGCAGCATTTCATCGGCAGGGCTCGGCGCCGGACCGTCGTCCTGCCCGTCCAGCAGCGAATGGGCCAGTTCGCGCCAATGTTCGACGCGGCTGGCCAACCATGGCCCGCGCTCGCTGAGCACGGCCAGGCGCGCGCGGCAGTCTTCGCCGCGTTTGTGATCGTGGGTCGCGGTGGCCAGCAGATTGTCGGGAAAGTCGCGCAGGCGGCGCTGCGCCTCGTTATGGAACTCGGCCGGCGACGCGCTGAAGCGCTCGGCCTCGAAGCCTACATCGTTGCGCGAGAGCAGTCGTGCGCTGCGGTAGAACGCGGTGTCCTCCACGGCCTTGGCCGCGCTGGGGGCGGTGAGTTGCTGGAAGCGCACGCAGGCGTGACGCAGGCGCTTGCGCGCACGGCCAACGGGCAGTTCGCGCCAGGATTGGCCGCCGAGCCAGCGTTGCAACTGCTCCAGCAGCGGCCAATCGGCCTCGCTGAGCGATTGCCGGGCGCCTTCCATGGCCTGCTGGAAGAAGGGTTCGTCCTGCTCGGGACGGCCACACGCGCTGATGTAGGTACGATAGACCGGGTAGTGCTCGACCAGCGCCTGCACGCCCCGGCGGATCGCGCCCAGGGTCAGGTCACGGGTCATCAGGTCGTCGCGCGCCACCTGCAACAAGGCCTGGGCCACCGACTCCCAGTCGCCGGCCAGGCTGGCGTTGAGTACCAGGCGCCGGGCAATGCGCACTTCTTCGTCGAACTCGGGGCGCTCGGCCACGCTGCGCCAGAGCTCGGTCAAGGGCGCTTCGCCCGCCGGATCGTGCTGTACCAGCGACACCTGGTTCATGAACTCATAGCCGGTGGTGCCATCGGTGAGCCAATCCGGGTGCAGGTGTTCGCCCGTGCCGAGGATCTTCTCCACATAGATCGGGAAGTGCTGCAGCGTCGCTTCGGTAGGGCGCTTGGCCAGCAGGGTATCCACTCGGCGGCGCAGGTTGCGGCAATAACGGCGCGGATCGGCCAGGCCGTCGATGTGGTCGATGCGCAAGCCGTCCACCAAGCCGCGTTCGATCAGCTCGAAGAGCTTGGCATGGGTGGCTTCGAACACCGCCGAGCGCTCCACGCGCAGGCCGCCCAGTTCATTGATGTCAAAGAAGCGCCGCCAGTTGATGTCATCGGCAGCGGTGCGCCAGCTGGCCAGGCGATAGCTCTGGCGTTCGAGCAGCAAGTGCAGGCGCTGGAAACCGTCTTCGGTGTGACTGTCGAAGGCTTTTAGCGCCCGGTCGAGACTGGCGCCTTGGTTGACGCACTGGGCCAGCTCGGCTTGCAAAGGCGCTGCCTCGGCCAGCGGTTGGGTGGAGTCGTTCAGGGCGTCGAAACGCTTGCCCAGCGCCTGCAGCGCTGCGTCGTCGCTGTGGCCGAGGACGCGTCCGTAATCCAGTGGGCAGATCGGGAAGCGGTGCTCGTGATGCTCGACTTCCAGCACGCCGCGTTCGGCGTCGAAGGTCAGAGGCAGCTCGCCGTTTTGCAGGGCGACGCCGTAGTCGCTGCCCAGGAATGGCAGCAGCAACTGGCCCGCTAGCAGTGGATCGCTTGAATGCCACTGGATATCGAAGAACTCGGCGTAGGGACTGCGCCGCCCCCAGGCCAGCAAGTCTTGCCACCAAGGATTGTCCGCGCCGCCGACCGCCATGTGGTTGGACACGGTGTCGAGGATCAGCCCCATGCCGTGCTCGCGCAGGGCAGCCACCAGGCGCAGCAGTGCGGCCTCGCCGCCCAGTTCCGGATTGACCAGGGTCGGGTCGACCACATCGTAACCGTGCCGGGAACCGGCGCGGGCTTTGAGAATGGGCGAGGCGTACAGGTGGCTGATGCCCAATCGAGCGAAATAGGGCACCAAGGGCACGGCATCGTCGAGGGTGAAGTCGCTGTGAAATTGCAGGCGTTGGGTCGCAGTCAAGGCGTTCATCGGTCGCGCTCCCCGGCCTGGACCCGCGCTTGGGCCAGCAATTCCAGGCGGCGGGCGGCGTGTTCGTCATCCAGCAATTCGGTCACCGGACGCTCGAAGCGCCGTCGCCAGTTAGGGTGCCCATCGGTGGTGCCGGGCAGGTTGGGCTGCTCTTCCAAGCCCAGCAGGTCTTCGAGCGGAACCAGCACCAGCGGGGCGCGGGTGTGGCCGACATAGCGGATGGCAGCGTCGATCAAGGCGTCGTTATCCTTCAAGTGACCGTAGTTGGATTCCAAGGTACGGCGCAGGCCATGAATTTCCTGTTCGCGATCCTGCCGCCAATGCGACTCGGTGGCGGCGTCGATCAGTTCCAGGCGGTGATTCCAGTCGATGTCGCGGGCCTTGAGCCAGCCGGCCAGCGGTGACAGATCGTGGGTGCCGGTGGTGGCCAGGGCTGAATCGGGCCAGTCTAACAGCGGCTTGAAATGGCCCGTGGAACTCTGCTCGAAGGGCAGTACGCGCATGCCCAGCACGGCCTTGTCGGCCAGGCGCTCGCGCAGGCCTTCAGGCACGGTGCCCAGGTCTTCGCCGAGGATGATGGTCTGGTTGCGCACCGATTCGAGCGCCAGCAGCCGCAGCATGTCGTCGAACGGGTACTCGACGTAGGCGCCTTGCTTGGGTGTGGCGCCTCTGGGGATCAGCCACAGTCTGCGCAGGCCCATGACATGGTCGATGCGCAGGCCGCCGGCATGGGCCATGTTGGCCCGCAGCATTTCGATGAAGGCGCGAAAGCCGTTGCGCTTGAGGCCCTCGGGCGAGAAGCCGCTGATGCCCCAGTCCTGCCCGGAGCGATTGAGAATGTCCGGCGGTGCGCCGACGGTGAGCTCGGCGAGCAGTTCGTCCTGACGGCTCCAGGCCTGGCTGCCGCCACCGTCGGCGCCGACCGCCAGATCGGCGATCAGGCCCACGCGCATGCCACTGCCGTTGGCCGCTTGTTGGGCGCGTTGCAGGCTGCGCTCGGTCAACCATTGGCAGAATGCTTGAAACTCCACTTGCGCAGGATACGCGGCGGCCATCGCCTCGACTTCGGCGGCGTCGGGTTGACTCCAGGCATCGGGCCATTCACGCCAATCGGCGCCCAGACCCTGCTCCACGGCTTCGGCCTGCAGCACTTCGAAACGGCAATGCTGCTCCAGGGCATCGCCTGCAGCATCGCGGAAGCTGTCGAAGTCCGAACGCAGGGGATGGTCACCCTTGCTGAACTCTTCATAGAGCGTCCTGAGCAGCTTGTGCCGCACATCGGCGGCACGCGGCCAATCGACCAGCGCTTGCTGTTCCAGGTCTTCCAGGCTTTCGGTGAGCCCAGCCATCTCAGCGGCCATGCGCACCTCTCGTTCGCCCAGCACCACCGAAGGGCTGGCGTAGAGGTAGTTGAGCAGCAGGCGGCTGGAGGGGGAATAGGGGCTGAAATGTTGTTGGTCGAACAGCGACAAGGCGTGAATCGGGCTGATCGCCAAGGCGTCGGCGCCGCGCTCGGCGGCGCTGCGGGCAAATTGCTCCAGCGCCAGGCAGTCGCCGAAGCCGCCATCGCCCGGGCGACGCAAGCTGTAGAGTTGCGCCGACAATCCCCAGCAGCGGGGGGGCTGTTGCTCGACCACGTCCGTGAGGCTATAGCAGCGCGCAGGGGCGACGGCCACGGTAAAGGTGCGCCCGTCAATGTCGAGACGGTGATAGCCGATCGGCAGCTCGCCGGGCAACTGCGCCTGGGCGTCGAGCGTGAGCGTGAGCGAGGTGCCGTCTTCGAGCGAACAGCGCACCGCGCTGTCGGCCGTGAACCAGCGCTTGAGCGCCAAGGGCTTTTCCAGGTCCACCGTCAGCAGGGGCGGGAGATGGTCGCTGTCATGTGCCTCATCCAGCGCAGCCAGGCTGCGCTCGATGGTGGCGTCGTCTTCGGCAGGCAATCCCAGGCCCTGCAGGACACCGCGCAGGGCTTCATCGGTAACGCGTTGCGGGCGATCGTTGGCATCGGTCCAGTCACGGGCCAGGCCTGCGCGGGCGGCGAGGCGGTGCAGCGGCGTATCGCTCATGGCGTCTCCTGGCGAGGGGCAAGCAGACTGACCACACAGCTATAGGCGGCCAGGGTGGAATCCGGGTGGGCGTTGTCGCTGCTGTCGAACAGGCGCGAGTCGGCGCCCGGTAAGGTTATGGGCTGCGCCGCTGGCCCAAGGTTCAGATCGATTCGCAGCTCACTGCCATCGCCCAGGCGCCAGCGCGCTGTGAGGGCCTTTTCGCCGATGACCTCAGCGCCCAGGGCGTGACTGCCGACCAGGCGTGGCATCAGCGCGCGCTGGCGGATATGCAGCAGTTGGTGATACAGACCATGCCAGCCGGCGAGCACCTGCTTGCCGGCGGGATGCGAGGCGGTGAAGGTGTCCAACGCATTAGGGTCGGGAATATGCTCGCGTTTTTCCGGGTCGGCGAACGCGGCGAAGTGTTCGAATTCGGCGCGACGGCCTTCGCGAACGGCATCGGCCAGTTCGTCGTGGAAGTCGGTGAAGAACAGGAAGGGTCGGCAACTGCCTTCCTCGTCGCCCATGAACAGCAGCGGGATCATCGGCGACAACAGCAACAGCCCTGTCGCGGCGCGCAGTGCCTGGGGCGGGCACAGGCGCGTCAAGCGCTCGCCCAGCGCCCGGTTGCCGATCTGGTCGTGGTTTTGCAGGAACAGCACGAAGGCGCTGGGTGGCAAATGGCCGCTGGGCTCGCCTCGCGGTTCGCCCTTGCGGTTGGGCTGGCCCTGAAACACGAAGCCTTCGCCCAGGCAGCGCGCGAGCTTGGCGATGGGCTGGTCCTTGTAGTCTTCGTAGTAACCTTCGGTTTCATCGGTGAGCAGCACATGCAAGGCATTGTGGCCATCGTCGTTCCACTGGGCGTCGAAGCCTTGTTCCAGTAGCGCTGCCTGATTATGTTCGTTCTCCAGCACCAGCCAGACCTGTCGGCCTGGTTCGACCGCTTCGCGCACGCGCGCGGCCAGTTCGACGAGGAAATCGGGCTGATCGATCGCGTGCACCGCATCCAGGCGTAGACCATCGATGCGGTAGTCGCATAGCCACATCAGCGCGTTCTGAATGAAGAATTCGCGCACTTCGGGGCGGCGGAAATCAATGGCCGCGCCCCAGGGGGTCTGGCGATCCTCCCGGAAGAAGGTGCTGGCGTACTGGGGCAGGAAATTGCCGTCGGGGCCGAAGTGGTTGTAGACCACGTCGAGCATGACCATCAGGCCGTGGCCGTGGGCCTGGTCGACCAAGTGGCAGAGATCGGCGGGCGAACCATAGGTATGCTGCGGGGCGAAGGGCAGGGCGCCGTCATAACCCCAGTTGCGCTCGCCGGGAAACTGGTTGACGGGCATTAACTCAATGGCGGTGATACCCAGTTCGGCCAGGCGCGGCAGTTGCTGGGCCACGCCTTTGTACCCACCCAGCACGCCCACGTGCAGTTCCTGAATCACGGCCTCGTGCCAAGGCCGGCCTTGCCAGGGGTGCTCCCAGGAGTAGTGAGACAGTTCGACGATTTCACTGGGGCCGTGCACGCCTTCGGGCTGATAGCGAGAGGCCGGATCGGCCACTTTCAGCTCATCGTCGATCTTGAAGAAGTAACGGTCACCCGGTGTGCAAGGGGCGATGCCGGCGAACCAGCCATCGTGCTTGGGCAGCAGCGTGACCGCTGGCTGCCCTTGGATTTCCACGCTCACGTTGCGCGCGTCCGGCGCCCAGAGGGCGAAGCGCGCCGACGTGGCGTCCATTGAATGTGCGCCATGCCTGTGCATCTTCACACCTCGTTGTCAGTAGGCGCCGGCGTGTGCCTGGCAGACCAGTTCCTCGTACAGGCGGGCATAGGGTTCCACCGCCTGGCACCAATTGAAGGGTTGAGTCATGGACAGGCAGCGCATGGCGTTGAGCAGGTCTTTATGGGCATGCACGTAAAATGCCCGGCTCAGCGCTTCGCGGTAGCTGTCCACGGTCGACTCGTTGAACAGGAAGCCCGTGACGCCATCTTCGATGGTGTCAGCCAAGCCACCGGTGTTGCGCGCCACCGGCAGCGAGCCGAAGCGCTGGGCGTACATTTGGCTGAGTCCGCATGGCTCGTAGCGCGACGGCATGAGCAGGAAGTCGCTGCCGGCGAACATGCGGCGGGCGTCGGTTTCGTTGAAGCCGATGCGCACGCCGATGCGGCCCGGGTGACGCAGGGCCAGCTCGCGCATGGCCTGCTCTTCCTCCGGCTCGCCGCGACCGATGATCGCGATCTGTCCGCCCTGACGGACGATGTCTTCGGCCACACCCAAGGTCAGGTCCAGACCTTTCTGGTAGACCAGGCGCGATACCACAGCGAACAGCGGACCTTCGGACGGTTCGAGGCCGAACAGTTCACGCACCTGATCGGCGTTGCGTGCCTTGCCTTCCCAGTCGTTGAGGCTGAAGTTGTGCTCCAGGTGAGTATCGGTGGCCGAATCCCAGCTTTCGTCGATGCCATTGGGGATCCCACCGAGCAAGCCTTGCTGGGCCTTGCTGGCCAGGAAACCGTCCAGGCCGCAGCCGAACTCGGGGGTGGTAATTTCCTGGGCGTAGGTGGCGCTCACGGTGGTGATGTGACTGGAGTAGGCCAGGCCCGCCTTGAGGAACGACAGCTTGCCGTAGAACTCCATGCCTTCCTGCTGCATGGCATGGTCGGGGATGGCCAGCTCGGGGCTGCAGGCGCGGCTGAACACCCCCTGATAGGCCAGGTTGTGAATGGTGAACAAGGTCGCGGTATTCAGGCCGCGCCAGTGCATGTACGCCGGCGCCAGGCCTGCTGGCCAGTCGTGGGCGTGCACCAGGTCCGGGCGCCAGTGCATCATGCCTTCGCCTGCGGCGATATCGGCAGCCGCCAGGCCCAGACGGGCGAAGCGGATATGGTTGTCTGGCCAGTCGCGACCGTTGTTGGCGCCATAGGGGGTGCCTTCACGCTCGTACAGCTCGGGGCAGATCAGCACATAGATGACCAGGCCATCGGGCAGGTCCATGCGGCCGATCTTGCACGGCGGCAACGCGGCATGGCCAGCCAGTTCGCCGACGATATGGATGGGGTTGTCACTGTCGACCACTTGCGGATAGCCGGGAATCAGCACGCGTACGTCGTGCAGGTGGGCCATGGCGCGGGGCAGGGCAGCGGATACATCACCCAGCCCGCCGGTCTTGACCAAATCGGCGAATTCCGAGGTGACGAACAACACCTTGCGCTTGAGCGGGTTCTGACCGCGCTGGATACCGGGTGCCTTGCCTGTCGTGACGAACCCTGGTGGCAGGGGCCCGCTATTATCGGGGTTGAACAGTTCTACATGAGGCTCGACAGCGGCACTGATCATTACTTCTCTCCATCCCTTGCGCTGGTGGGTGCGTCACCCATCGCGTTATCTCGTATTGGTTTTCGCCTTTTGTTACAGGTGTTCGTGATGCGATCCTTGCCCCTGAGTCGTGCACAGCAACACCGCGCGCTCGAAAGTCCGGTCGAGCGGGCGTTTGGACTGGTTGGGGTGGGCGGGCTGGCGCGTGAGGTGATCCTCTTGCGCGGCCTACTTAGTTGCTGACCTACCCATGTTTTGGAAAGTTCTACTTATTTTGCAGTAGCTGCCTTCACTGGTTGTCGAGGGAGGGCCGAAAGGTGGCACTCACCGTCTGACACAGCAAAACACGGGCCGAGCCTGAGTGTAGGTGACGAAAGGTAGCGGCGGTGACCCGCCGGTCACATTTTCCATGACCGTTGATCTGCGCAAACGTTGGCGGCAGAGCACGCGCCGTTGGAGGTGCCCGGAAAGGGAGCGGAACGAGGCGCGAGAGGAGGGCGTGAAATAAGGCGATGGGGCCTGATCAGGCCCCGAAACAGTGCATGAGGGTCAGAACTGGGGCAGTTTGCCGTTCAGGCGAGCTTCTTCGAGCATCAGGTTGAGCTGGGCCACCTGCGCGCGCAGTTGATCACGCTCGTCGCGAAGCTGACGCAGTTCGTCGCGGCGTACGGTGACGTAGAGGGTCTGGGTGGCGGTGGCAGGCATGACGGTACCCATGAGTACACCTCGCAGTTTGGCTGGTGACGGTAGTAAGCGTAGACGCTTCGTGCGGCGCGCATTTTGAATTCTTTGCCAGGCGATGGGAACTTTTTTGTTTATCGTGGTCATGCCGTTCGTCGGTGAACCCTGGGGCGGCGCGCTGGACTAACCTGAATTACCGAACCGCGTTGTCATTCATTCGCAAAGAGGGAGCATCGGCACATGCAACTGGGAATCGTCGGGCTGGGCCGCATGGGCGGCAACATTGCAAGGCGCCTGATGCGCGCCGGCCACCAGACGGTGGTGCACGATCGCAACCGCGACGCGGTCACGGCCTTGGCCGGCGACGGCGCGCAAGGCGTTGACGACCTCGCCGCCATGGTCCAGGCGCTGCAGGCGCCGCGTGCCGTCTGGGTGATGCTGCCGGCCGGCGAGCCGACCGAGCAGACCATCGCGCAGTTGGCCGATCTGCTTGAGCCGGGCGATGCGATCATCGACGGCGGCAACACCTTCTACAAGGATGACATGCGCCGCGCCGCCGAACTGGCCACGCGCGGCCTGCATTACCTGGACGTGGGCACCTCCGGCGGCGTCTGGGGCCTTGAGCGCGGCTACTGCATGATGATCGGCGGCGAGCGTGAGGTGTTCGAGCGCCTGGAGCCGCTGTTCGCTGCCCTGGCCCCAGGCGTCGGCGACATTCCCCGCACCCACGGGCGCAGCGGCGAGCCGGTGCGTGCCGAACACGGTTACATCCACGCCGGTCCACCCGGCGCCGGGCATTACGTGAAGATGGTGCACAACGGCATCGAGTACGGCCTGATGCAGGCCTACGCCGAAGGCTTCGACCTGCTGCGCAGCAAAGGTGGCAACGAGCTGCCGGAAGACCAGCGCTTCGACCTGAACGTGGCCGAGATCGCCGAGGTGTGGCGGCGCGGCAGCGTGGTCACCTCGTGGCTGCTGGACCTGACCGCCGACGCCTTGGTGGCCGACCCGCAATTGGCCCAGTTCAGCGGCTCGGTATCCGACAGCGGCGAAGGTCGCTGGACGGTGGACGCCGCCGTGGAACAGGCGGTGCCGGTTCCGGTGCTGTCCAGCGCGCTGTTCGCGCGCTTCCGCTCACGCCAGCAGCAAGGCACCTTCGGTGACAAGGTGCTGTCTGCCATGCGCCTGGGCTTCGGTGGCCACGTCGAGAACAAACGCCCATGAGCAAACGAACCACGCCCGCTGCACCGCCCTGCACGCTGTTCCTCTTCGGCGCCAATGGCGACCTGGTCAAGCGCCTGTTGATGCCGGCGCTGTACAACCTCAGTCGCGATGGCCTGTTGGACCGCAACCTGCGCATCGTCGGCGTCGACCACAACGAAGCCAGCGCCGAACAATTCGCCGAACGCCTGCATGCCTTCATGGCTGGCCGCGACAAAGGCGGCGAGGGCGCACCGCCCAGCCTCGATCCCGACCTCTGGGCGCGCCTGGCCAAGCGCCTCGACTACCAGACCGGCGATTTCCTCGACCCGGCCACCTACCAGGCCTTGGGCAAGCGCATCGACAAGACCCGCCACGGCAATGCGATTTTCTACCTCGCCACCTCGCCGCGCTTCTTCCCGGAAGTGGCGCAGCGCCTGGGCGAAGCGGGGCTGCTCGACGAGTCCGGCGGTGGTTTCCGCCGGGTGGTGGTGGAAAAACCCTTCGGCACCGACCTGGCCAGCGCCGAGGCGCTCAACGCGTGCCTGCTGAAGGTGATGAGCGAGCGGCAGATCTACCGCATCGACCATTACCTGGGCAAGGAAACGGTGCAGAACATTCTGGTCAGCCGCTTCTCCAACGGGCTGTTCGAATCGTTCTGGAACAACCACTACATCGATCATGTGCAGATCACGGCCGCCGAAACCGTTGGCGTCGAGACGCGCGGGGCGTTCTACGACAGCACCGGCGCGTTGCGCGACATGGTGCCCAACCACCTGTTCCAGTTGCTGGCGATGGTGGCGATGGAGCCGCCCGCGGCGTTTGGCGCTGATGCGGTTCGCGGTGAAAAGGCCAAGGTGATCGGCGCGATCCGACCCTGGACGCCGAAGCTGGCCCTGAAGAACTCGGTGCGCGGGCAGTACGGCGCTGGCAAGCGCCTGGCCGGTTACCGCCAGGAAAGCAACGTCGATAAAGACAGCCGTACCGAGACTTACGTGGCGCTGAAGGTGATGATCGACAACTGGCGCTGGGCCGGCGTGCCGTTCTACCTGCGCACCGGCAAGCGCATGAGCGTGCGCGACACCGAGATCGCCATCTGCTTCAAGCCGGCCCCTTATGCGCAGTTCCGCGAGTCGGCGCTGGAGCGGCCCAAGCCCAACTACCTGAAGATCCAGATCCAGCCGAACGAGGGCATGTGGTTCGACCTGCAGGCCAAGCGCCCCGGCCCGGAGCTGGTGATGGAGAACGTCGAGCTGGGTTTCGCCTACAAGGACTTCTTCAAGATGACCCCGGCCACCGGCTACGAAACCCTGATCTACGACTGCCTGACCGGTGACCAGACGCTGTTCCAGCGCGCCGACAACATCGAGAACGGTTGGCGTGCGGTGCAGCCCTTCCTCGACGCCTGGGCCAAAGGCGGTGAGGTGCACGAGTATGCGGCGGGCGAAGATGGCCCCGAGGCGGGTGACGAATTGCTCACCCGCGACAAGCGCGAATGGCACCGCCTGGGGTGAAGCGGCTCAGCCAGGGCCGCCGGTGCGGCCCTGGCGGGTGACTCAGTCCAGGTCCGCCGCCGAATGGCGCTCCGGTACCTGGCTGTCTTGCTCGCCCCAGGTGCGATTGACCCGGGTGCCACGCTGCACCGCCGGGCGTGCGGCGATGCTGTCGGCCCAGCGCTGCACGTTGGGGTAGTCCTGCACCGAGAGGAATTCGGCCGCGCCGTACAAGTTGCCACGCACCAATTGCCCGTACCACGGCCACACCGCGATGTCGGCGATGCTGTAGTGTTCCCCACCCAGGAACGGGCTTTCGGCCAGGCGTCGTTCCAGGACGTCCAACTGACGCTTGGCTTCCATGCTGAAGCGGTTGATGGCGTATTCGATCTTCTCCGGTGCATACACGTAGAAATGCCCGAAACCGCCGCCCAGGTAAGGTGCCGAGCCCATCTGCCAGAACAGCCAGTTCAAGGTTTCGGTGCGCGCTGCCGGGTTGGCAGGCAGCAAGGCGCCGAATTTTTCCGCCAGGTGCAACAGGATCGAGCCGGATTCGAACACCCGCACGGGCGGCTCGACGCTGCGGTCGAGCAGGGCGGGGATCTTCGAATTCGGGTTGACCTGCACGAAGCCGCTGGAGAACTGATCGCCCTCGCCGATGCGGATCAGCCAGGCGTCGTACTCGGCGCCGGCATGCCCCAGGGCCAGCAGCTCTTCGAGCATGATGGTGACCTTCACGCCATTGGGCGTGGCCAACGAATACAGTTGCAGCGGCTGCTCGCCCACGGGCAATTCGCGTTCATGGGTGGGGCCGGCGATCGGGCGGTTGGTGCTGGCGAACTGGCCACCTGAGGCGGCATCGTTCTTCCACACCTTCGGGGGAACGTAGGGGCTTTTGCTCATCCGATCTCATCTCCTGAGTGTCTTCGATCCCTGTGCGATCGCCGGATGCGATCAGGGTTCGGTGCACAAGACTAGGGCAGGATGAGCGGTCCTGGGAAGACTTGCCGTAGCCGTGCAGCGGTGATCTGAAAGACGGTGCTTACCCGCGCGCGCCGTCTTTCAGCTTCAGGCCCCGTGCGGCTCAGTGTGCGCCGGCCGCTTTGCTCAGGTCGCTCTCGGCCCATTGGGTGTAGACGCACGCATCGGCCACCGCCCAGCGCACCTTCACCCGGTCACCGGGGCGCATCGGCATGCCGGCCGCCGACAGCGCCTTGACCGTCATCGCGGTACCACCGTCGGTGTGCACATGGCAGGTCTGGCTCTCGCCGAGGAACAACAGTTCGCCGACCTTGGCCTCGACCTCGTTCCAGCCTGCTGGCAGTGGCTCGCGGCTCGCCTGCTCGCTGCTCAGTGCCAACGCCTTCTCCGGCCGCACCATCACCAGCGCCGGCTGGCCAGCGGCGAGCCCTGCGGTCAGGCGGATCGCCAAGGGTTGGCCTTCGAAGGTCGCCGCACCATGACCGGTGGCGCTGACCCGCAGGAAGTTGGAGTTACCCAGGAACGACGCAACGAACGCATTGGGCGGATTCTGGTAGAGGTCATAGCCGCTGCCCAGGCCGACGATCTTGCCGTGGCTGAAGATGGCGATGCGCTGGGACAGGCGCATCGCCTCCTCCTGGTCGTGGGTCACGTAGACGATGGTGATGCCCAGGCGCCGGTGCAACTGGCGCAACTCGTCCTGCAGGTCTTCGCGCAGTTTCTTGTCCAGCGCGCCGAGCGGTTCGTCCATCAGCAGGATGCGCGGCTCGTACACCAGCGCCCGAGCAATGGCCACGCGCTGTTGCTGGCCGCCGGACAGTTGCGCCGGGCGCCGATGGGCGAACGATTCCAATTGCACCAGCTTGAGCATGGCGTCCACGCGCTTGGCGATCTCGGCGCTGGCCAGCTTGCGGATGGTCAGCGGGAACGCGATGTTGTCGCGCACGCTCAGGTGCGGGAACAGCGAGTAGCGCTGGAACACCATGCCGATGTCGCGCTTGTGCGGCGGCACGTTGACCAGCGACTGGCCGTCGACCAGGATCTGCCCGCTGCTGGGCGTCTCGAAACCGGCCAGCATCGACAGCGTGGTGGACTTGCCCGAGCCGCTGGAGCCGAGGAAGGTGAGGAACTCGCCGTCCTGGATGTCCAGGCTGATGTCGTCGACCGCGGCGAAGTCGCCGTAGTGCTTGTTCAGGTTGCGCAGGCTGACCAGGGTCTTGGCCTGCGCGGTGTCTTGGATGACTGCACTCATGGTTGTTGTCTCCGGCACTCAGGCGTTGATTTCGTTGCGACGGCGCAGGGCGCTGGCGATGACCATGACCAGGATCGACAGGCCGATCAGCAAGGTCGAAGCCACGGCGATCACCGGACTCAGGTCCTGGCGCAGGGTGGTCCACATCTTCACCGGCAGGGTCTGCAGGTCAGGGCTGGCCATCATCACGCTGAGCACCACTTCATCCCAGGACACCAGGAAGGCGAACAGTCCGCCGGCGATCATGCCGGGGCGGATCGCCGGGAAGGTCACCTTGAACACCGCCTGCAGTCGCGAGGCGCCACAGATCACCGCTGCATCCTCGATCGACTGATCGAACAGCTTCAGCGAGTTGATGATCGAGATGATGGTGAAGGGCAGGGCGACGATCACATGGCTGACCACGAAGGCGAACAGCGTGCCGGTGTAGCCGAGCTTGAGAAACAGCGCGTAGACCGCCACGGCGATGATCACCAAAGGCACGATCATGGGCAGGGTGAACAGACCGTAGAGCATTTCGCGCCCGGGGAAACGCCCACGCACCAAGGCGAAGGCGGTGGGCAGGCCCAGGGCCACGGCGGCGATGGTGGTGAGCACGGCGACCTTGAGGCTGGCCAGGGCGGCGTCCATCCACTCGGGGTTGGAGAAGAACTGGGTGTACCACTTGACGGTCCAGCCGGGCGGCGGGAACACCAGCCACTGCGAGGAGCCGAACGACAGCAGCACGATGAACACCACCGGCAGCAGCAGGAAGGCGGCGATGATCCCGGTGGTCAGGTACAGGCCCGTGCGCAGCGCACGACCCATGGCGTTGGGGGACAGGAGCATGACGGATTACCTCGCGTTGCCGACCGGGGATTCCGGCTGCAGCTTCAGGTACAGGTAGAAGAGCACCAGGGTGATGGCCACCAGCAATGCCGCCGCGGCGCTGGCCAGGCCCCAGTTCAGGAACGACTGCACCTGCTGGATGATGAACTCAGGCAGCATCATGTTCTGCGCACCGCCCAGCAGGGCCGGGGTGACGTAGTAACCGAGCGACATCACGAACACCATCAGCGCACCGGAGAACAGCCCCGAGCGGCACAGCGGAATGAACACCCGCCAGAAGTTGGTCCAGGGGCTGGCGCCGCAGATCGAACCGGCCTGCAGCACCATCGGGTCCAAGGCCTGCATGGTCGCCTGCAAGGGCAGGACGATGAACGGGATCATGATGTAGCTCATGCCGATCACCACGCCGGTGAGGTTGTGCACCATCTCCAGCGGGGCGTCGATGATGCCCAGGGCCATCAGCAGCTTGTTGACCACCCCCGAGCCCTGCAGCAGCACCAGCCAGGAGTAGGTGCGCGCCAGCAGGCTGGTCCACATCGACAGCAGCACGATGTTCAGCAGCCAGCGACCCCAGCCACGCGGCACCAGGGTGATCGCCCACGCCAGCGGAAAGCCCAGCAGCACGCTGATCAACGTCACCAGGCCGGCTACCGAGAAGGTGTTGAACAGCACCCGGGCGTAGGCGGAGTTGGCGAACAGTTGTTCGTAGTTGCCCAGCCCCGGCACCGGCTCCAGCACGCCGCGCAGCAGCAGGCCGATCAGCGGCACGAAGAAGAACAGGCCGAGGAACAGCAGCGCCGGCAGCAGGTTGCCGCTGCCCCGCCAGCGCTGGCTCAGGGGCACGCGGCGCAAGGCCGCCCGCGGGGTGCCGGGGTCGGCACCTTGGGCGTTATGCAGGGCATTGATGGCGACTTTCATTTGACCAGCCACTCGTTCCAGCGCGCGGCGATGGCCTGGCCGTTCTTGGCCCAGTAGGCGAAGTCGAGCGTCACCTGATCCTGGGCGTGGGCGGTCGGCAGGTTAGGTGCCAGTTGCGGGTCCAGGCGCTGGATGCTGTCGAGGTTGACCGGGGCGTAGGCGGTGGCGTTGGCGAAGTCGGCCTGGCCTTTGGCACTGCTGGCGTTGGCCAGGAACTTCATGGCCGCGTCCTTGTTCTTGGCGCCTTTGGGAATGACCAGGAAGTCGGCCATGACCAGGTTCTGTTTCCAGCTCACGCCTACCGGCGCGCCGTCTTGCTGCAGGGCATAGAGCCGGCCATTCCAGAACTGCCCCAGGGTCGCTTCGCCGGAGGCCAGCAGTTGCTGCGACTGGGCACCGCCGCCCCACCAGACGATGTCTTTCTTGATGGTGTCGAGCTTCTTGAAGGCGCGGTCCAGGTCGAGCGGGTAGAGCTTGTCGGCCGGGACGCCATCGGCCAGCAGGGCCAGCTCCAGCACGCCGGGGCTTGGCCACTTGTACAGGGCGCGTTTGCCTGGATAGGTCTGGGTGTCGAACAGCGCGCTCCAGTCCACCGGCTTGTTGGCGCCGAGCTTGCCTTCGTTGTAGCCGAGCACGAAGGAGAAGAAGAACGAACCGACGCCGTGGTCGGAGACGAAGCGCGGGTCGATCTTGTCGCGCTGGAGGGTGTTGAAGTCCAGCGGTTCGAGCAGGCCTTCGCTGGCCGCGCGCAGGGCGAAATCCGCTTCCACATCGACCACGTCCCACTGCACGTTGCCGCTTTCGACCATGGCCTTGAGCTTGCCGTAGTCGGTGGGGCCGTCCTGCACGACCTTGATGTTGCTGCTCTTGCTGAAGGGGTCGGCCCATGCCTGTTTCTGGGCGTCCTGGGTGGTCCCGCCCCAACTGACGAAGTTCAGGCTGTCGGCGGCCTGGGTGGTCTGGCAGGCCAGGGACAGCAGGCTGGCGGACAGCACTGCGGTGACGCGTTTACTCAACAGCATGGTTACGCCCTCGTGACTTTTGTTATTCGAGGCGGGGCTGTGTCGCGCCCGCCCATTGTATTCGGGAGCCGCTATTTGGAGTGGAATCTGGCCGTGGTGTGAGTGTAGGCACGGCCGGTAGCATTAAGGTCTACGGGATATCATATTATGGTATTCCAAACTTTTCGCAAGGGGGAGTTGGCGACCGGCCATCACTGCGTCACCCCCTCACGCGAGCATAGTGGGCTCGAATGGCACGCTCTCCACGACTTCCAGTTCATACCCGGCCAGCCCGGCATATTTGAGCGGCGGCCCCAGATGGCGCAGCTTGCCCACGCCCAGGTCCTGCAGGATCTGCGCCCCGGTGCCGACCTCCGAGTACACCTTGGTTTGCCCACGCTGGTACGGCCGAGGCGCCTGGATGAGGTGCGGCACCCGTTCGAGCAGGGCCTGGGACGATTCGTGATTGGCCAGCACCACCACCACACCGCTGCCTTCGGCGGCCACCCGTTGCAACGCCGCCCACAAGGTCCAGTTGGCAGGGCCGGCATACTCGGCGCCGACCAGGTCGCGCAGGGGATCGATGACATGCACACGCACCAGGGTCGGTTGCTCGCGGTGGATCTGGCCCATGACCATGGCCATGTGCACGCCGCCTTCGATGCGGTCCTCGAAAGTGACCAGGCGGAAGGTGCCATGCACGGTCGGCAGTTCGCGTTCGCCGATGCGTTTGACGGTCTGCTCGGTGCTCAGGCGGTAGTGGATCAGGTCGGCGATGGTGCCGATCTTGATGCCGTGCTGGGCGGCGAAGCGCTCCAGGTCCGGGCGCCGCGCCATGCTGCCGTCGTCGTTGAGCACTTCGACGATCACCGAGGCTGGGGCGAAGCCGGCCAGGCGCGCCAGGTCGCAGCCGGCTTCGGTGTGGCCAGCGCGGGTCAGCACACCGCCCTCGCGGGCCCGCAGGGGAAAGATATGACCGGGCTGCACCAGGTCTTCAGGGCGGGCATCGGCGGCCATGGCGGCGGCCACGGTGCGCGCCCGGTCGGCGGCGGAGATGCCGGTGGTGACGCCGCTGGCCGCCTCGATCGACACCGTGAACGCCGTGCCAAAGGCGCTGGCGTTGCTGGGCACCATCTGTTCCAGGCCCAGGCGTTGGCAGTGCTCGTCGGTGAGGGTCAGGCAGATCAGCCCGCGTGCTTCGCGCGCCATGAAGTTGATGACCTGGGCGTTGCAGCATTCGGCGGCGATCAGCAGGTCGCCTTCGTTTTCCCGGTCTTCATCGTCCACCAGCAGGACCATCTTGCCCTGGCGGTAGTCTTCGAGAAGTTCTTCGATGCGGTTGAAGGCCATGTTGCACGCTCGCGATGATCGGTGGAGTATTGTGGTATACCATAATACATAAATCACCCTAAGAGGAGCGCGCTGGATGAAGGCCTATTGGATCGCCCACGTAGAGGTCACCGACCCGCAGCAGTATCAGCAGTACACCCAGCGCGCGCCTGCGGCGTTCGCGGCTTACGGCGGACGTTTTCTGGCCCGGGGGGGCCAGAGCGAGGCGTTGGAGGGAAGGACCACACCGCAACGCAGCGTGGTGATCGAGTTCGATTCGTACGAGCAGGCGTTGGCCTGCTATCGGTCGGATCTCTATCAGGACGCCTGCCAGTATCGGCACGGCGCGGCCATGGCCGAGGTCATCATCGTGGAAGGGTTCGAGCCGTAGCGCCCACAGCGGCCGCCATCGACCTGAAAGATCGATTGGATTTCATATTCAGCACCAGGCGATCAGGACCGCGAGTGGCCCTGATCGCTCGGCGTCAGGCGTGTGCCAGGGTGCGCTCAGGGCTCACCGGGCGTAGCCAGGTGCTCAGGACCAGCAGCAGCCCGGCACCTATCGCCATCACTGCCCAGGCCCAGTGCAAAGAGCTGAGTTGGTCGCGTACCACCCCGGCCACCACGGGCATGCTCGCGGCGATAAGGTAGCCGCCGCCTTGCACGAAGGCCAGCAGCGATCCGGCTTCGGCCGGCGAGCGGGCGCGGTCGAGGGTCACGATCAGCGACAGTGGGAACAGTGCGCCGATGCCCAGCCCCAGGCACAGCACGGCCAGCAGGTACAGTGTCAGCGGCGCGGTCATCAGGCACAGCAGGCCGCCGATCAGCAGCAGGATCACCAGTGCCAAAGGCCGGCGGCGATCCGGATAACGGTGAATCAGCGCCGACACCAACAGCCCGGCGATGACCTCGGTGATCGTCAGCGCGCCCAGCAGATAACCGGCGCTTTTCGCCGGCCAGCCCAGCTCGACGAAGAACGGTGGCAGCCAGGCCAGCACCAGCGTGTAGGCCCCGGTTCCGATCCCGAAGAACACCAACAGCAACCAGGCACGGCCGCTGCGCCAGGGCAGTGCAGCGGCCGACGCCTGGCCGTGTACATGGCCGGCCGCCAGCAGCCAGGCGATCAAGGCGATCATCGCCGGCAACGCGGCATAACCCAGGGTCAGGTTCCAGCCCAGCATGCCGGCGCTGGGTGCGGCCAGGGCTGCGGCCAGCGCCGCCCCGGCCATGATGCCCGTGGTGAACAGGCCCATGAGCATACCGGCGCTGTGCGGATGATTGCGCTTGATGTAGGCCGGCATCAGCGACTGGATCACGGCGATGCCAATCCCGCCCACAGCGGCGCTGGCGATCAGCGCGGCGGACGACTCGACATAGGTGCGCACCGCGCAGGCCGCCGCGATCAGGGTCATGCCCATGGCCACGCCCCTGACCTCGCCGACCCGGCGTTGCAGCCACGGGCCGGCGAGGGCGAACAGGCCCATCATCATCACCGGCAGCGTGGTCAGCAGGCCGCCCTGCAGGTTGCTCAGGCCCAGGTCGGCCTGCAGCACATCCAGCAACGGTCCGATCGAGGCCATGATCGGCCGCAGGTTGATGCCCACCAGCAGCGCCAGGACCACCACGCAGGCTTTGGAAGGGGTATCGCCCATTTCAGTGCAACTCCTGCAGGAAACCAGAACGTGCCCGGTGGACTGCCGGGGCATGGGAAACGTTGAAGACATGAGGGTGACCTGCAAGGGTATTGAGGTGTACGTGGGCACTGTCCCGGGAGAGTGGCCGAGCGTATTTCGAGGCGATCGGCGCGCTGTCGACGCGCAGGTCGGGTACGATTGCGCGGCGCCCCAGGCTCAGCGGCACCGCCAGCGCATTGCGCCCAGGCCGGTCGGTAGTGCCCCGGCCGCGCGGCAATCGCGCAGTGACGCCGGACCCGGCGTGAATGTCGCGATCGCGATTTCGGTCGTGTTCGAAGAACGCCATGTCCTCTCCCGGTTCATAACTCGTGCATATCAAGATAACTTAACGTTAAGATACTTGGGAAGCGCCAGGTGATGGCAGGGATATGGCCCATACAGTTCAGGGTGAACGAACGGTGACGCAATGAAAGATCATGTCGATTTCGTCGTCGCGCAGTGGGCGCAGGCGATGCCCTCGGTGGACGCCTCGTCCATGGAGGTGTTCGGGCGCATGGCGCGCCTGCAGAAGCACCTGGAGCGCCGGCGCGGCGCGGTGCTGGAACAATACGGTTTCAAGGAGGGTGAGTTCGATGTAATGGCGACGCTGCGCCGTGCCGGTGCGCCCTATCAACTCACGCCGACCGAACTGTACAACTCACTGCTGATCACCTCTGGGGCGATGACCAACCGCCTCAACCGGCTCAAGGACGCCGGCATGATCGAACAACTCCATGACGCCGCCGACAAGCGCAGCTACAAGGTGGCGCTCACCGCCCAGGGCCTGCACAGCATCGAGCAGGCTGTCGGCAGCCATACCGCGCTGCAGAACCAGTTTCTCTCTTCCCTGGCGCCGGAGGAGCGCGAGGCGTTGGCACGCATGCTCAAGCGCATGCTGGCGGCGCTGCCCGAAGATGGCGAACCCATCCCATGAATCTCATTGGCGAGGAGACCTGTGCGTGCTGCACAGCAATTACCTGAAGCAGCTCGACCTGCAGGACATCGTGGTGTTTCTCAACCTGCTGGAACACCGCAGCGCCAAGCGCACGGCCGAACTGATGAATGTCAGCCAACCGACCGTGAGCTACTGCCTCAAGCGCCTGCGCGGATGCTTCGACGACACCCTGTTCGCCTCGTCGCAAGGCTTGCTGCAGCCCACGGCCAAGGCAGAAAAGATCGCCCCGTACCTGCGCGTGGTGATCGAATCGGTCAACCGCTGCGCCGAAGCCGATGCATCCGCCGATGGGGTGGCCATGCCACGGATCTGGCGTCTGTGCGCGCCGGAGTACTTCGAGTTGGCCTTTTTGCCACAGGCCTTGGCCAGCCTGTCGCGCAGCCACGCCAACACCTCGCTGCACCTGGAGCGGCTGAGTCGCGACCTGCCGGTGGATCGGCTGATCGCCGGTGATATCGACCTGGCCATCGGCTTTGGCCCCAGCTACCACCAGTTGCATCCGGAACTGCAATGGCAGCCGGTGCTCAGTGACGGATTCGTCTGCTTGACCAGCGAGCGGGGCCTGGCTCAGCCGGGGGTCATGAGCCTGGACGAATTCTGTCAATCGGCGCACGTTTTTCCCACGCCGTGGATCTCGGAAAAAAACATGGTCGATGGCTGGCTGGAGAAGATCGGTCGCACCCGTAACGTGCTGGTGCGCGCCAATGGCTACCAGGCCTGCGTCAACATACTCGCGGCGGTGCCCGCCACCGTGTCGCTGCCGGCGCGTCTGCTCGCGCACCTGCGTATCCCCGAGGGGGTGATGCAATGCCAGCCGCCGATGGGCTTTCCGGTGTTCACGGTGGACATGATCTGGTCGCGCGACCGCAGCCTCAGCGGCGACGTCGCCAGCCTGCGCACCCTGATCCAGGATGTGGCGAGCGAGTTGCTTCGCGCCAGTTGAGGCGCTGACGAACAAGGACTACAGGTGCTCAGGATGAGTGAACCGAAAATGAACAACCCCCTGTCGTGCGCCCCGACCACCGTCGGCGCAGGCACGTTCCCTATTGCGCAGAGGGTTTTAATTTTTGATCAGGGCTTTCGGTTTCTTGAAACCAGCCCACCCGGCATTTCCCCTACCTTGGTTTGGTCAGGCGGTGGATCGCTCGCCTGTCTGTAATCCATTTCCCAAGGAAGATGTCAGATGCTGGCCTATACACAACCGAGAATCCTACCCTTCTACCGGCAGCCCACCCCGTGCTACGGCTTCGAGTGCATTCATGCCGTCGAACCGGGACTGCGCGTCTTCGACTCGATGAGCACGGCGGACCTCTATGAGGACCTGGCCCACAGCGGCGCGGTGATCTACCGCGATTTCGCCGATTCGCTCGAGCACTTCAACGACTTCGTCAGCGCCCATTCCTCGCGCGTGACCTTCGATCCAGCACGCCAGGCGGCCACGACCAATACCGCCGAAATCGACGCCGGCGTTCACGAAATGGGTCTGCACCGTGAGAACGGCAATCTGCCGTTCAACCCGGACCTGCAGTGGTTCTACTGCCTGGAGGCGGCCGCCGTCGGCTCCGAAACCACGCTGTGCGACGGTGAGCGGGTGCTGTTCGACCTGTCGCCGAGCACCCGCAAGCGCTTCCAGACCCAGCCCATCCGCTACGCCCGGCGCATTCCCTGGCACAACGTGCGACGGTTCCTGAGCATCGAGTTGCAACTGCCGCTGGAGAGCATCACCGACGAGCACTTGGAGCAGGTCAACCAGCAGGTGGCCGGCCAGACCTATCGGCGCATCGACCAGAACCTGATCGCCTCGCAACTGATCATCAGCGCCGTGGAAACCAGCGCCTTCAGCGGCCGTCAGGCGTTCTGCAACTCCATGCTCGGCCCCAGCGTCAACTACGAGCCGCCACGCATCACCTGGGCTGACGGCGAGGCCATCGCATTGGAGATCTGGGACGAAATCAAGGAAGTGACTGCCCGCAACACCTACAGCCACTTCTGGAAAAAGGGCGACATCATGGTCGTCGACAACACCCGGGTCATGCATGGCCGTCGCCGTCTGGACGATCTTGCCCGGCGCATCTTCGGCGCCCAGAGCTACCGTCTGGCAGGAGCCGAGCAATGATCAGCCAGATGATGCAACGCTACCTGGCCAGCACCCCTGATCGCGTGGCGATCCGCGAAATGCACGGGCGCAGCTACACCCTGCACGGCCTGCGCGACGACGTGCAGCGCTTGGCTGATGCCCTGCAAGCGCGGGTCGGCGACTGCCAGCGCAAGGTCTTCGGTATCGCCATGCGCTCGAGCTATGAGTGGGTCTACACCCTGCTGGCGATCCAGAAAGTTGGTGGTGTGCTGTTGCCGGTGCCAATCGAGTTCTCCGACGACCAGATCGGCAGCTTGCTCGGCAAAGCAGCGGCGGTGTTCGTCAGCGACCAGGGCACTGCCGGGCGCCTGCAACGCATCCTGCCGGAAAAACCCAGCTTCATTCCCCGCCAGTTGATGGCGCAGGGGCCTGGCGAGCCATGGACGCAGGACGACGAGTTGCTGCCCGCCGGCATCGTCTCGGTGATTCATACCTCCGGCACCACCTCGCGGCCCAAGGGCGTGATGATCCGCGACGAAGCGGTCGGTCTGCTGGTGGACAACGTGTTCAAGCGCCTGCCGCCGCAGCCGCTGCATTATTTTTCCATCGTGCCCATGAGCCTGCTGATCGAACAGGTGCTGGGGGTGTTCATCCCACTGCTTTCCGGCGGCAGCCTGATCCTGATGCCCGAAGGGGTGGCCGAGTACGGTGCGGCCAGCGGCAATGCCCGTCACTATCTGGAGTTGATCGCACCGAACCGGCCCAACTTCCTGTACCTGCCGCCCAAGTTGCTGGAGGAGGCCAATCTGTTGCTGGAGCAGGGCGCCAGCGTCGAGCAACTGTTCGGTCCCGGTGCGCCACACATCATCACCGGCGGCGCGAAGATGCCTGCCAGTGTGTTGCACGCCCTGGACGCGCACGGGGTGCAGGTGTTCGAGGCCTACGGCCTGAGCGAAAACTCGTCGATCATCTCGCTCAATTCTCCCGCCCAACGCCGCATCGGCTCGGCCGGCACGCTGCTCGACGGCATCGAGCCGAAACTGGTCGATGGCGAGTTGCTGGTGAAGACCCCGACCCTGTGCGCCGGCTACTACAACGCCGACGACACCGCCTGCGACCTGTCCGACGGCTACTTGCACACCGGCGACATCGCCGAGTTGCGCGAGGGTTTCCTGTACATCACCGGGCGCAAGAAGCACGTGATCATCCTCTCGACGGCGCGCAACATTTCGCCGGAATGGGTGGAGAACGTCTACAAGGAGAGTCCGCTGATCGACGACATGATCGTCATGGGCGAGGGCCGTGACGAGCCGTGCGCGCTGGTACTGAGCACTGCCGACGAGGCGGCCGTACGTAACGAGATGACCCGCCTGGAGCCACGCCTGGCTGATTTCGCGCGGGTCAGGCGGCTGCGTGTGATCGACGACATCGCCACGTTCCGTGAGCGCTTCTACACCGTGACCGGTCGCCCACGCCGGACCGAGATCGAAGCGCACTTCATCGACCGTTTGTACACCTAGGACAGGACGTCAGCCATGTACATCGTGCGCAATTTCTACAAGGGACGTCCCGGCTACCGTTGCCTGCAGGAGGCGGTGCGCGCCCACTACCTCAAGCACTACGACGCCACGCCTGAGCCGCAGCCGGACCTGTTCGTCTGCCTGACCGGCTCCAGTGGCGGTGCGCCGGGCTATGCCTGCGCCGGCATCACCTACGGCGATTCCGGCAAGCTGTTCAGCGAGTACTACCTGGATACGCCGCTGGATCAGCGCTACGCGCTGGACCGCGGGCGTATCGCCGAAATCGGCGCGTTCGCCTCCTTCCAGAGCGGCAGCGGTGCCGGCAAGTACTTGCTGGACAACGTCATCCGCACCCTGGCCTTGCGAAATTTCGGCCTGGTGGTGCTGACTGCCACGCCGCAGGTGCGCCAACTGCTGGCGCCCATCGTCGACAACCTCGACGACCTGGGCGCGGCCGATCCCCGGCGGGTCAAGGATCCCGCCGTCAACTGGGGCCGCTACTACCAGCAGGCACCGCGAGTATTGGCTTCGCGCCTGTCCTCGCCCAGTGCCTGGCTGAAGGCGCCGACCCTGCTTTCACCCTCACCGCAGCACGCCCCAACGGCGTCTGTCTGACCCATGAGCAGACCGGGCTGGAGTGCCCGGTCTGTCGGAGAGCTTATGCACGCCACCAAGCGTTACGAAAACTTCATCGTGTTCCTGGCCCCGCTGGTCAACAGCCTCGGCGGCATCGCCATCGACCTGTACGCGCCGAGCCTGCCGTCCATCGGTCGCGAATTGGGCGCAGGCCCGGCGCTGATGCAAAACACCATCACCATCACCTTGCTGTTCTATGCGCTGGGACAGTTGTTCTTCGGCATCATGGCCGACGCCCGGGGCCGACGCCCGGCGGTGCTGCTCGGGCTTGGGGTGTTCCTGGTCGGCAGCCTGCTGGCGACCGCCGCCACCTCCATCGAGATGCTGCTGTTGGCCCGCGCCCTGCAAGGTTTCGCCATTGGCGCCTGCCAGGTGGTGGCGCGAGCGGTGCTGGTGGACGTGGTCAAGGGGCCGCGATTCTATGTGGCGATCATCTACCTGAGCCTGGCCTTTGGCCTGGGCCCGGTGATCGCGCCTTATATCGGCGGCTTGATCGAAGTGCACTTCGGCTGGCGATACAACTTCGTGCTCTACGCCGCCTATGCGCTGCTGGTACTGACGTTCGTGGTCGCCGGGCTCAAGGAGTCGCTGCCCGTCGGGTCGCGGCGCCGTCCGTTGCAGACGCTGGGCGGCTACCGGGTGATTCTGGCCGACCGAGGCTTTCGCGCCGCCGTCGTGGTGCTGGGCTCGAGCTTTTCCGCGTTCCTGCTGTGGAACGTGTTCGGCCCGCACATCGTGCAGGACGTGCTCGGCCACGACGCCCACTACTTTGGCAGTACGGCCCTGGGCGTGGGCTGCTGCTACCTGACCGGCACCTTGGTCAATCGCGCGCTGATTCGCAGGCTGTCGCCGGACACCCTGATGTGGAGCGGGCTGGCGCTGTTTCTCGGCGGCGTACTGTGCATCACCGCCGCGCCCCAGACCTTGAGCCTGACGCCGCTGCTCGGTGGCATCATGCTCATCGCCTTTGGCCAGGGCTTCATCTTCTCCAACGCCATGGCCCGCTCGATGGCGCTGTTTCCCGACCGCGCTGGAGTGGCGGCGAGCCTGCAGGGTTGTTTGATGCTGGTGTTCGGCTCGCTGGCCTCGGCCAGCGTCAGTGGCCTGGACGTGCAAAGCAACCTGGCGATCGCCGGGGTGTTCGGCGTGCTGCTGCTGGTGTCGCTGTCGGGGATGGTCGGCGCGCGGGTGGCCCGGCAGGCGTCGTTGGCGTAAGGCTGCGCGCCCTGCGCGTACAGGGCGCGATCGACCGACTAGACCGGTTCCACTTCCTGCTTGTACAGGCGCATGCCGCGTGCCTGGTAATTGGCCAGGGCGGCCGGGTGGTCGAGGCTGCAGGTGTGCAGCCAGACGCGTCGAGTGCCCGGCCAGCTCCAGGCGTCGCGCAGGGCCTGGCTCAACAGGGGGCCACCGAAGCCTCGGTCGAGGAACTGCGGCGCCAGGCCGAAATAGCGAATCTCGACGTTCTCGCCATCAGGCCGTTGCAGCTCGTAATACCCGGCGATGGCCCCGCGGTGGTAGGCCACCCAGGTACGGTGGCACGCCTGACCGATCTCGGCCTGCCATTGTTCGTCTGTCCAGTGGTCCAGGTCGGTCCACGACCAGTCGCTACCCACCAGTTGGTAGAGAAAGCGATTGAACGCCGGCTGTACGATTTCGCACTCGACCACGTTCAGATCGTCACGTGCTGGCTTGGCGCGCAACTGGTCAGGGGAAGTCATCTCCAGGTAGTAGACGGTCTGGGTATCGGTCACCGGCGCAGCTCCAGGTCGTGGGCAAGGCCGCTAGGGTACCTGTGCGCGGGGGCGCCGCAAAGGGCGATGACAAGCCTTCAATGGCGCTGAAGGTCGCCTGGGGTATCGATGTCGTGCAGGATGCCGGGATCGTCGACTTCGATCACCTGGCAGGCGTGAGGATTGGCCTCGATGATCGCGCGCCCACCGTGGTCGCCGTCCAGGCGCGCCAGTGCGGGCCAGAAGCGTCGGCCGAAGATCACCGGATGGCCGCGTCGGCCTTGATAACACGGCAGCACAATCGACTGCTGATCGGCCTGGCAGGCCAGTGTCGTCAGCGTTGCCGCTGCAATCCATGGCATGTCGCCGAGCAACACGGCGACGGCGTGAGCATCGCTGGCCGCCAGGGCGTCGATGCCGGCGGCAAGGCTGGCGCCCATGCCGTCGAGCGCGTGTTCGGCGTGCACGGTGCGTACCCGACTCCCGATGCCGAGCGTAGACGGGTCGTCACCGGGGCGCAGCACCACGTAGACCCTGTCGAAGCTATCCAGCGCCCGCGCCAGCGTCGCCTGCAGGACGGTGTGCGTATCATCGAGCTGCGCCTGGCGCTTGTCGCTGCCGAACCGCGACCCTTGTCCGGCCGCCAGTACCAGCGCGGCGCAGCGCGCAGATGGGGTGGTTCGATTCATGCCGCCGGCTGCGCCAGTTCCTGGGCCTGCTTGGCCTTGGTCACGCTGACCGCCCCCGGCAGGTCTACACCATTTTTTGCCGCGAGGATTTCGGCCATCACGCTCACGGCGATTTCCGCAGGGGTCTTGCTGCCGATGTAGATTCCGATGGGCCCGCGCAGGCGGGCGAGGCTTGCCGGGGTCTGCTCGAAATGCTCGATCAGCCGTGCCCGACGCTGCTGGCTGTTGCGCCGCGAACCGATGGCGCCGATGTAGAATGCCGGGCCCTGCAGGGCTTCGAGCAGGGCCAGGTCATCGAGCTTGGGGTCGTGGCTGACGGCGACGATGCAGGTGCGCAGGTCGGCGGCGAAGTCGCGCACCACGTCGTCGGGCATGCCCACCCGGCAGTCCACCCCGGCCACGTTCCAGCCGGCGATGTACTCCGGCCGTGGATCGCACACCGACACGCGAAAACCGTTGAACAGGGCCATGGTCGCCAGGTATTCGGCCAGCGCGCCGGCACCGATCAACAGCAGGCGATACCCGGGACCGAGGGTGTTGACCAGGTACTGGCCATCGCAGCTGAACTGCTCGGGCGTGGCGGTGACCAGCAAGGTCGCTTCTCCGTCATGCAGGGCCACTTGGCGGCGCACCAGGTGACCGCTGTCGAGGCGTTCGAGCAAGTGGGACAACGACTGCCAGCAGGGCGAGAATTCCAGGATCAGTTCCAGTGTGCCGCCACAGGGCAGGCCGAAGCGGTGCGCTTCGTCGGCGCTGACGCCATAGCGCACCTGCTGCGGCGGGCTGTCGGGCAAGCCAGGGCCGCCGTAGGCGTCGGTGTATCGATGGATCAGGTCGTCCTCGATGCAGCCACCGGAGACGCTGCCAACCACCCGGCCGTCGGCGCGCAGGGCCATCATCGAGCCAACCGGGCGCGGCGAGGAACCCCAGGTGTGGGCAACCGTGGCCAACAGCACGCGGTGGCCGGCCTGCAGCCAGTCCCGCGCCGTGCGCAGCACCAGCAGGTCGATACTTTCCATGGGCACTCCTTGGGCGATTCGAGACCCGCTGCGTCTGGCGCAGCGGGTGAGTTTCAGCGCATGTGCAGCACGATCGGGCTGCTGCTGGCCGGGTCGGTGTGCTCACGCAGCTTGGCAACGTCTTTGGCATCGACGGCACCGCCGTGGTTCCCCCAGGCGCTGCGCACATAGCTCAGCACCTGGGCGATTTCCTCGTCGCTCATCTGCTGACGCAGCGCCGGCATGCGGTAGGCGTCCGGCACCCCGGCCGCGACGATGCGCTGCGAGCCGTTCAAGGTGATGTTGATCGCCGAAGCGTTCTCCTTGGCCAGCATCGAGCTGGCGCCGGCCAGCGGTGGAATCCATTCGGCCTGGCCCTGGCCTTGAAGCCCGTGGCACGACGCACAGCGGGTGACGTAGCTGTGCGCGCCGGGCTTGTCCAGCTCGCTGGCCGCCGACACCGCCTGGTACTGCCAGGGCGTGCCGTCGCGCGCAGGGTCGCCCGGCAGCGACTTGAGGTAGCGGGCGATGGCGCCCAGGTCGTCGTCGCTCATGAACTGCGTGGAGTTGTTGAAGGCCTCGGTCATCGAGCCGTAGACCACCGCGTGCTGGTTACGCCCGGTCTTGAGGAACTGCACCATGTCCGCCTCGCTCCAGCGGCCCAACCCGGTGTTGGGGTCTTGGCGCAGGCTCGGCGCATACCAGCCGTCGAGCAGGGCGCCAGCGAGAAACGCCTGGCCAGACTCGTCGAGCGCCTTTTCGTTGAACGCCAGCCCCCGCGGCGTATGACAACTGCCGCAGTGCCCTGGACCCTGGACGATGTAGGCGCCCCGGTTCCACAGCGGGTCTTCGGTAGCCTTCTGCGCGTACGGCGTATCGGCCGCGAAAAGCCCGTTCCACAGGGTGATCGGCCAGCGCATGTTCAGTGGCCAGGGAATGTCGCTGGGGATATTGGCCTGCTGGACCGGCTGTACACCTTGCATGAAGAAGGCATACAGCGCGCGCACGTCGTCATCGCTGAGCTTGGCGTAAGACGGGTAGGGCATGGCCGGGTACAGCCGCCGCCCACCGGGTGCGACGCCATGGCGGACGGCGCGGTCGAAGTCGGCCAGGCTATAGGCGCCGATGCCGGTGTCACGGTCGGGGGTGATGTTGGTGGCATGGATCGCGCCCAGCGGGGTGGCCATTTCCAGCCCACCGGCGAACGGCGCCTGGCCAGGCAGGCTATGGCAGGCCACGCAGTCGCTCAGGCGCGCGACGTACTCGCCGCGGCTGACCAAGGCGCGATCCTGCTCGGCCGCCTGCTGCTCGAACGGCGAGGCGATCTCGCGGTTGACGTACCAGGCAGTGAAACCGGCAGCGACCAGGCACGGCAGCGCCAACCAGCGGAGGGTGGTGGACAATCGATTGTTCATGGCGGCTTCCGTGTCAGGCGAAGGTATGACGGCTCAGGGGCAGGCTGCGTACGCGCTGGCCGGTCAGCCGCGCGACGGCGTTGGCCACTGCAGGCGCCACGGCCGGCAACGGCGGCTCGCCGATGCCGCCCATCTTCGCGCCGCTCTCGACGATGCGCACATGCACCCGGGCCATGCGCGACGGCGGCAGGATCGGGTACAGATCGTAGTTGCGCGCGCGCGGCAGGCCATTGACGTACACCGCTTCCTCCACCAGCGTCTGCGACAGGCCCAGGGCCACGGCGCCGTTGACCTGATGCTCGATGATCGACGGGTTGACGATGCTGCCTGGGTCGATCGCCTGCCAGATGTCATGCACTTTGACCTGGCCGTTCTCCAGCGACACCTCGGCGATCACTGCCGCCTCCGAGCCGAACGGCGAGGCCATGGCCACGCCACGGGCCCGTCGGGAGCCGTCCTCGGCGGTGAAGGGGCCCGGCTTCCAGCCGCCGGACAGCTCGCCCACGGCCTTGAGCAGGGTGGTCAGGCGTGCATTGTCGCGCAGCAGGTGCAGGCGCAGCTCGAAGGGATCCTGGCCGCCTTTGTCGGCCAACTCGTCGATGAACGATTCGTAGAAGAAGTCGTTCAGCGAGTTGCCCACCGAGCGCCAGTAGCCGAGCATGGCCGGGCCTTTGACGTAGATCTGCGCGATGCGTTTGTTGACGATGGCGTAGGCTTTGCCCGACAGCCCTTCCAGCGCGGTCGGATCGATCTTTTCACCCTGCTTGCCAGCCAGGGCTTCGGTCGGGCCTTCAGTGGCACTGACCGCCTCGATGGCCACCGGCAGGCCTTTGTCGTCGAGTCCAGCGCGGAATTTCACCACTGCCACCGGGCGCAGCACGTCACGCAGGAATTCTTCCTCGCGAGTCCAGATCAGCTTCACCGGACGGCCGACCGCCTTGGCCAGGGCAATGGCTTGGGGATAAGGGTTGGCCGATTCGTAGAGGAAGTGGCGACCGAAGAACCCGCCCAACAGCGGCGAGTGCAGAATGATCTGCTCCTTGGTCAGGCCGGTGCGCTGGGCGATGTCGTCGCGGAACATGTCCGGCGCCTGGTTCGGCAGCCACACCTCCAGCGAGCCGTCGGCATTGAAGCGGGCCAGGGCTGACGGCGGCTCGAGCTGGGCGTGGTTGAGGTATTGATTGTGGTAGGTGGCTTCTACCTGGGTCTTGGCGCCCTTGAGCGCCTCGGCCACATCGCCTTCATGCTCGTCGTCGCGTGACGGGCCGGTCTGCGCGGCCAGATGATCGCGCCAGGCGTCGCTGGAGAAGTCGGCCGGCATCGCACGCACCTTCACGTCGGCGCCAGGTTCTTGCCAGTCCACTTGCACGGCTTCGGCGCCACGCTTGGCGTGCCACCAACGCTCGGCCACCACGGCCACGGCGCCGGGCAGTACATGCACCGAGTGCACGCCTTTCATGGCTTTGACCTGCGCCTCGTTGCGCAGGCTGGCGACACTCATGCCCAGGCGCGGGGCGTGTTGCACGGCGGCGTGGAGCATGTCGTCGACGGCGATGTCGATGCAGTACTGCGCCTTGCCGGTGGATTTGTCATAGGCATCCAGACGCCGCACAGGTTTGCCGATCCAGCGGAACTGGCTGGGGTCGCGCAGCTTGACGGTGCTCGGGTCCGGCACGGGCAGGTCCAGGGCACCGCTGGCCAGTTCGCCATAGTCCAGCGAGCGCCCCGAGGCGGCGTGCAGCACTTTGCCCGGCTCGGTGGTGAGCTCGCCGACCGGCACCGTCAGTTTCTGGGCCGCCGCCTGCAGTAGCATGGCGCGGGCCAGGGCACCGAGGCGGCGCATGGTCGGGTAGCTCATGCGCACCGACATGCTGCCGCCGGTGATGCGCATGCCGTTTTCCATGACCACGTAGGCTTCGCCGGGCGGCGCGCTCTGGACCACGAAGCGGGCAGGGTCCAGGTCGAGTTCTTCACCGACGATCTGCGCCATGGCGGTATGGGTGCCTTGGCCGCCCTCCATGAATGGGCACAGCAGGCGCACGCTGCCGTCGGGGCGCAGTTCCAGGAACGCCGGCACCTGGGTGCCGCGTTGATCGGCGGCGGCCGTTGCTGCCTGAACCCGCGCCGAGCCCAGCGGCAGGCCGAAGCCGAGCACCAGTGCGCCGATGGCGCTGCCGGCCAGGAAGCGTCGGCGCGACAGGTTCAGTGGACGATCCAGCGGCAGGTCAGGCAGGGCCAGGGCACGTTCGAACAGGGCGTTCATCAGGCGCTCTCCTTCCCGGCGGGCTGGGTGGCGAGCGCATGCACGGCGGCATGGATCGCATTGTAGGTACCGCAGCGGCACAGGTTGACCATCGCCGCGCTGATCTGCTCGTCGCTGGGCGCCGGTGTGTGCTTGAGCAGCGCCGTAGCGGCCATCACCTGGCCGGACTGGCAGTAGCCACACTGCGCCACCTGCTGGTCGACCCAAGTGGCGACCACGCGCTGGCCGACCGGGTCGGCTTCGATCGCTTCGATGGTGGTGACTTCACGGCCGACCACTCCGGCCACCGGGGTGACGCAGGCGCGCACCACATTGCCGTCCACCAGCACCGAGCAGGCGCCGCACTGCGCCAGGCCGCAGCCGTACTTGGTGCCGGTCAGGCCGAGGTCGTCGCGGATCACCCACAGCAGGGGCGTGTCGTCGTCGGCGTCGACCTGGTAGGTCTTCTGGTTGATGCGTAGTTCCATGGCGTTCACCCGCTGATCATCGGTTCTTGTGTCGTCGTTATAGGCAGCACGGCGCAGCGAGGCGCGGCACTGGCAGGATGACCTGGGCTGGGCAGCGAGGCGGATTCCTGACCTGAAAACTCTAGACCGTGGCAGGGATGTTTCCTATCCATCGGTCAGCAAGTTCAGAGGATCAGGCAAGGATTCAGGTGGATTGCGCTAGGCATGCGCCGCAGAGACGTTCAGAAGAAGCTGCGCTGGGCCTTGAGCGTGACCATGCCGTCGCAGAAGGTATTCATGCCCGAGTACGCCCCGCAGCCGCCGCCACTGAGGTCGGAGTTGCTGTAGATCAGGTCGAGGTCCATGCCCAGCCAGGGCCGCGACAGTTGCAGCGACCAGTCATTGAAGCTGTCGACCTGACTGCCGTCGCCAATGGTGTATGGCGTGCCCAGGCGATGGTGCGCCACCTTCAGGGTGACGCTTGCCTGGATCAGCGGCACGTGGCCGAAATCGGCGAACAGGGTGCCGGTGCGATTGCTCGGGTTGTCGTTCAGCGCGCCGCCTAAGCGCGTGCCGAGCAGGGACAGGCCGCCGTACAGCGCGTGGCTGTCGGGGCGCGAGAGCGTGGGGTAGCTGTAGCGGATCAGGCCCGCTTCATAGCCGAGGCTGTCGGTGAAGCGCTGCTTGTAACCCAAGTAACTGTCGAGCTTGAAGGTGGAGGCCGCACTCAGGCCCATGCTGGGAGCGTACTGGCCGACGTACCAGCCGCTGCGGTGGGTGAGGTCCAGGCCGCCATGAAAGGCGCCGGACGCGCTGGGTGAGATCAGTCCCTGAGCCATGCTGCGCGAGGGCGTGGTGCCAAGCTTGAAGTCGAAATCGCCCAGTTGTCGTTGGATCTGCTGGGCCGCGAGAGGGGCGCTGAAAAGCAGCGTCGCGCTCAGCAACAGGAGGGGCCTGGTCATGCGCGCTGTCCTGGAAGTGCCGTGTCAGAGCCCCAGAGGATACAACCACAACGCTATTGAGAAAACCTCGCTTGTCGCTGAGCGCTGGTCGCTGGGCCGATAGCTCGCGTATCGACCCTCGAGCGGCGCGACCTTAGCTGCCGCCGCCAGCACCACCACCGCCAGCGCCACCACCACCGGAGCCTGTGCCGCCACCCATGCCGCCGCCATTGCCCGTGGAACCCGAGCCATTGCCCATGCTGCCGGAACCGTTGCCTGTGGTGCCGGAACCGTTACCCATGCTGCCCGAGCCATTGCCCGTGGTGCCCGAGCCGTTGCCCATGCTACCGGTTCCGGTGCCATCGCCACCGGTGCCATGGGTGCCGTTTTCGCGGGTGGTGCCGCTGCCTGAGCCTATGCTGTCGCCCGGCGTGCCCATGCCGCTGGCGCCCCCTTGCTGGGTGCCCATGCCGCTGGCGCCCCCTTGCTGGGTGCCCATGCCGGGGGTCTGCTGGCCCGGCGTGCGCTGGTCATTCATGTCCGTGGCGGCCATGGCGAAGGGTGTGCCTGCGGCCAGGCACAGGACGAAGAGACCTGCGTGAATGCGTTTGCCGATCATGATGGATCTCCTGTTGCTGAAGGGATGCCCTTGATCGGGCAGCGCTTCAGTCCAGGGGTGCTGCCGGATCGACCGAAGGTCGCAGTGTCTGGGGCGCCTGTATGTAGCGCTCGAAGAAGTCCTGGGTGGCAAGGTTCTTGTGCTTGGCTTCGAACATGATGTCGAAACGATCGATGAACTGCAGTGCATAGCGGTTGGTCCAGTCGTTCCACATGCACTCGCTGTGCTGGTACAGGTCACGCTTGGGCACGTGCTCCAGCAACGCCGGGAGGGTCAGTTTCTCGGTGGCGCTGAAGCCCAGTGCTTGCAGACGCTCGGGCGGTTGCGAGTAGTGCATGGTCGGCCGCACGCCGCGCCAACTGTCGATGATCTGCGCGACCCTGGGCGCGTGCGGTTCGATGTAGTCGTTCTCGTGGATCCAGCAATGATGGATGTCGAGCACCACCGGCGCGAGGTCGGCCAGGCCCAGGCAATCGTCGACGCCGTAGGTCTTCTCATCGTTCTCGAACGTGATGACGTTGCGCGCTTCGCTGGACAACCGTGGCCACACGGCCCGGATGCCGTCGGCGCCGAGGCGACCGGCGATGTGGAGGTTGCATTTGAAATCCTGGAAACGCTGGCCGTAGCCCATCCAGCGGATCATGTCGGCGTGGTACTCGAACTCTGCCAGGCTGTTCTCGACCACCTCGGGACGGTCCGAGCCGAGCACGCAGTACTGACCTGGGTGAAACGAAAGGCGGATGTCATGGGCACGGGCGAAGGCACCGAGGGCAGCGAAGCGTTGCTGCAACAGCGTTTGCACGTCGGCGTCCTGGTAGAACGCGGCGACGTCGGGATGGCTGTACAGCGGCAGCAGGTCGCTGGACAGGCGCAGCATGTGCAGCATCGGCGGCAGCTCGGCGACGTGGGCCAGCAGGCGCAACTGGGCGTCGAGGTTGTGCTCCACCAGTTCCAGCAATTTGGCCCGCGCCGCCTCCTGGCTGGCGCCTGACAGCCAGCGCAGGGTGGTGGTGCGCGGGTTGAAGGCGCGTTCGATGGCTTCCAGTGCCTTGATTGACTGGTCGCGGTGGGGATGGCGGTACTGGCAGGCAAAACCGAGGCGCGGCATGAACTGTGTCCTGAGCGGGGCAAGGAGGTCTTTGTCTAGGACAGCGCAGCGGGGTCAGTCGATCCACTGCGATTGCGGGTCAACTCTCGCTGACCTGCACGCGATTGCGTCCGCTGTGCTTGGCCAGGTAGAGGGCTCGGTCGGCATGGCTCAGGGCTTGCGCGGGATCGTCGACGCCACCGCTCCAACGCGCCACCCCCAGAGAAATGGTCACCGCGCCGACAGGCTCGATGGGCGTGTCCTGCACCACCAGTCGCAGGCGCTCGGCCACCACGGCTGCGACTTCCAGGCTAGCATCTGGCAGCAGCATGAGAAATTCCTCGCCGCCTGTACGGCACAGCACGTCGCCTTCGCGGCAGCAGGTGCGCATGAGGCCGGCCAGTGCGCGCAGCACCTGGTCGCCGACATCGTGGCCGTGCTGGTCGTTGACCCGCTTGAAATGGTCGATGTCGAGCACGATGGCGCAGAACGGGCGCTCGTCGGCCTGCAGCAGCGACAGGGTGAAGTCCAGTCGACGGCGGTTGCCCAGGCCCGTGAGTGGATCGGTCTGCGCGTCCTGGTTGAGCCGGCCGATGCGTTCTTGCAGCAGCTTCAGGCTGAACAGCAAGGCGCGCTTGAGCTCGGCGGCCTCGAAGTACCAGGCGCGCACGCCATGGATACGTTCCAGGGTGTCAGGTCGGTCGAATGCACGCGCGCCTGCGGCCAGCTCCCAGAGGGGCCGGGTGATGGTCAGCGCCAGCCACCACAGGGCGATACCGGCCAGCAAGGCCAACGGCACTGAGAGTTCCACCACGTCGAGGATCAAGCGCTTGGTGGGTGCCAGGGTCTGCGTCAACGGCTGCTGGGCAACGATGCCCCAGCCAGTGCTGGGTACCGTGGCAAAGCCGGCGAGCATGTCCACGCCGAAACTGTTGGTCACCTGCTGCACGCCATTGCCGCGGCTGTGCAGTTCGTTGATCAGGCTGTTGGTCTTGACCAGCATGCCCACGCGGTTGGGGTCAGGGTGATAGAGCATGCGGCGCTCGGCATCGACCACGTAGATGTACGAGCCGTCCTGATAAAAATGCTCGCCCAGCAGTTTCTCCAGAATGTTGTGCTGGCGCAGGTACAGGCTGCCGCCGACGTAACCCAGGTAGCGACCGTCTTCGCTGAAGATCGGCTGCGACGCGACCACGATGAGGTTGTTGGCAGCGGAGACGAACGGCGACGACACCATCGGCCGTTTGACCCGCAACGCCTCGAGGGTGCCTGGGCTGTCCATGCGCTGGCCGACGATGCTGCGCAGGGGCGCGGGAGAGATTGCGCGCAGCACGCCTTGGTTGTCGACGACGAAGGTGGAGTTGAAGGCGCTGCTTTGGGCCAGCAGCCGTTCGGTTTCCTCTCGCACCGGGGTGTCGTCGTTCAGGGCCTGCGGCAGGTTGCGGGCACTGAAGGCCAATTGCTTGAGCGCGTTCTGCATGAACAGCTCGGTAATCGACGCCAACTTGGCCGCGTAGACCCGGTTGGACTCCAGCGCGTGATCGATGAGCAACTGGCGCTGTACTCGGTAGCTGGCGAAGTAGCTGCTCAGAAGCATCACAACGGCGGTGAGCGCCGACAGCAGGAGGATGAGCGTGCGCAGATCCATGCGCAGGCCTTTTTTAGCGTTTGGCAATCCTAGGCTCGCTGACTGGGTGGTCGGAATAACCTTACTCGGAATGTGCGGTGGCAGCTATGGGGCGTGGCGAATAGGCCGCGAAAATGCCTCGCCGACTTTCAGCGATCTTCAGTAGCGGGCGCTGCGAGGTTCGCCAGTTCGTCCTGCACTTGTTGCATGCGCTGCGCGGCCAGGGCCTGGACTTGCTTGTCCTGGGCGGTGGCGCGCATCAACCCGGTGAGCTTTTCGCTCAGACGCTTGCCTTCTTCGCTTTCCCCCAGCGCCCGTGCCTTGGCCGGGTCCTGGGTGGCCGCGACGATGGTGTCGAATTCGGCATCGGTGAAGTGCTTTTCGCTGTAGAGCTTGAACAGGTCGTTGCGCTGGTCTTCCACGGTCAGGTGCTTGCGCAGCACCTGCTTGATGGTGTCCTGCGGCACGGACGGGTGGGTCATCGCCAGCAATTGGGCCATGCGCTCGATGTTGTGGTCGTAGGCTTGCTGCAGCGGCAGGTTGGCCAGAATGCGCTCTTCGCGGGTGGGTTTCTGGTCGCAGGCGGCGAGGGCGGCGAGCAGCAGCAGGGGCAGCAACAGTTTCGGCAGGCGGGGCATGGAAGAGGCTCGGGTAAGTTCTCGACAGTGTACTGCAAGGCAGTCCGGACGACAGCGTGGGAAATGTCCTTGAGAATCGACTGGCAGCGCCGCCGTGATGCTCGACACCGCGTTTTTGACGCACAGGGCGGAGCACCCGGTTAATGCAGTTCGACTTTCAAAAGGAGCGCTTCATGCACATCGACGAACTGATTGACGCCATTGTCCCGCATCTGCCTTTCCATTCGGTGGAGGCCGCGCAAGCCTTTCTCTCGACCCTGGCGCCTGACGATCAGATCGCACTGATCTCGGCCCTGTATTTCGGCCGCTCGCACTTGGGCAGCGACTGCGTCAACGAGGACTTCCTGCCGTACCTGCGCTCTGGGCAGATGAACCGGCTGTGGGAACAGGACTCCATTGTTCCGGCCGACTTCGCCACCATCCTGTACGAAAAAGGCAGCAATCTGGCCAGCTACTACGACGCGTTCCTGCGTGCCACCAACGGTTCAGGCTACGACCGCGCCGCGTACTGATGCCGCCGGGCGGCGCGTCTCATTCCTTCAGTGGATTGCGCAGGCGCACCCAGACGATGGCGGGCAAGGCCATCAGCAGCCACTTCAGGTACTGGTTCACGGCGAAGCGTTCGCACAGCACGCCGATGGCCGTACACAGCACGACGACCACCAGGAATTGAATCATTCTGCTCATCTGACCGGCCTCGGTTGTTTGCGGGAGGGCGATGGTAACCCCATCGCCCGTCTGCCGTCGCCCCGGCTCACAAGTACTTGAGCCAGCGAATGTCGCGGCGCCGCGCCTTGAACCGGGCGAAACGCTGCACCGGCGGATACAAGGCCACGGCCAGCAGCACCGTCATCGCCCAGACGTCTGCGACGCTGCCGAAGCCGAAATAATCGCCGTGATTGCGCCCGAACATGCCGAGGGCGATCAGGTACAGCGCTTTCAGTACATAAAGGTGCAATAGATAGAAGAACATCGGCGCGCTGCCCAGCACCGTCAGCACAGTTATCCAGCGTGTATCACCCACGCGCTCGAACGCGCGCAGCAATAGCAGACCGATGCCGAGGGTGAGCAGCAGGAACAGCAGCGACGGTGGGTACTTGGTGATGTTGAGCAGGCTCATGACGGTGTGCGTGAGGTCATCATGCACTCGCCAGGCCGCTTCGCCGTAACCGTTGATGGCGCGCAACACAACGAAGCCCAACAAGGCGCCACAGCCGGCCATCAGCAATTTGCTGGCGCGCGATGCGGCATCGCTGCCGCGCGCGAACCAGGGGCCGAGGCCGTAGCCCAGGGCGATCACGCCGATCCATGGCAGCAGTGGGTAGGTGACGCGCAGGCGCAGTTGTGGCGCCACCTCGAGCCAACTGCGCTCATGCAGCACCGCCCAGGGTGCATGCCACAGCGAGTCGGGGGCGACATGCAGGCCGTCGAGCAGGTTGTGTCCGGCCACGATGAGCACACCCAGTGCCAGCAGCATCGGGCGTGGCAGCCAGATCAGCAGCGACAGGGCGATCATGCTCAGGCCGATGGCCCAGATCACCTGCAGGTAGATCACGCTGGGCGGCAGTTGCAGGCTCCAGGCGAGATTCACCAAGGTCAGTTCGAGCACCACCAGAAACAGGCCGCGCTTGAACAGGAACGCCGAAACGTCGCCCCGGCCCTGGTATTTTTCGCCATACAGCCAGGCGCTCAGACCGGTCAGCAGCACGAACACCGGCGCGCACAGGTGCGCCAGGGTGCGGCTGAAGAACAGCGCAGGCTCCGTGGTGTCGATGTCCATCGGGTCGCCGACCTGGCGGTGCAGCAGGAAAGTCTCGCGCACGTGGTCCAGCAGCATGAACAGCATGACCAGGCCACGCAGGGCGTCGATGCTGTGCAGGCGAGTAGCAGGGATGTTTGAAGTTGGCATGGGGGAAGTCTGAAAAAAGCGAGATGTTATCTTATTTCTTTTGGCGGTGTGGCGTTGTCTTGCCGCTTCGCAGGCCTTTTCCCAGCGAAGCGGCACAGCGTCAGAAGCGGTAGTCCAGCGTCGCGAAATACGACCGTGGTGTGCCCAGCAGCCACTGCTCGCCACTGTGGGCCGCGACCACATACTGGCGGTCGAACAGGTTGTTCAGTTGCAGGCCTAGACGCACCTCGGGCAGCACCTGCCAGCCAAGGTTGGCGTCCATCACGGTATAGCCCGGTACGCTGGCCAGGTTCGCAGTGTCGGCGTAACGCTGATCGACGTAGCGCAGGCCGACGCCGGCATCGACGCGCTCGCCGAAGCCTTTGCTCAGCCACAGATTGGCGGTGCGCCGAGGCACATTGGCCGGTCGATTGCCGGCACGATCCTGGAACACGCCATCGACGCTTTCATCGAAATCGTCGTACCGGGCGCGCACCACTGCGGCGTTGGCCGACAGTTGCCATTGCTGGCCCAGGTCCAGCTCCAGGCTGGCTTCCAGCCCGTCCGCGCGCTGCTGGCCGGCCTGCTGCTTGTCATGGGTCAGCGGATCGTCCACCAGCAGCTTCTTCTTGACGATGTGGTACGCCGCCAGGGTCCACTCGCCACGCCCCTCCCAGAAGCGCTGCTTGAGCCCTAGCTCGGTTTGCCTGGACTCGGTGAGGTCGTAGCCGATACGGCTGGCACTGAGGCTGACCAGGTCGCCCACGCCGTCCTCGCTGGTCGAATATTGGCCGTACAGCGACAGGTCGTCGCTGACCGCGAACACCAGACCCGCACGCCAGTTGCCGCCGTTCAGGCTGCGATCGACGCGGCTGTCGTCCACCAGGTTGTCGCGCTCGATATGGTTCTGGTCGCGGCGGATGCCGGTGACCAGCGACAAGCGCTCGCTGAGTTGGGTACGGTTTTCGGCGAACAGGGCGAAGGTGCGAGTCGTGGACAGGGTTTGCGGGCGGGTCGCGCTGGCGCTCTGGAAACGTCCCGGCGCCGGACTCCAGGGGTCGATGAAGTCGCCGGGTTGCAGGTCGTCGTAGGGCGAATTGCTGTCGACGTTGAAGCGGATCCGGTTGTACTCGGCGCCGACCACGGTCTTGCTGGTCAAACCGAACAGGGTGTGATCGAAACTCAAGCTCTGGCGGTCGCCGACCTGTTCCTGGTTGTGGCGGATTTCAAGGTAGCTTTGCCGGGCCAGCAGGTCGCGATCCGGGTCCCAGCGGTAATCCTCGGCATTGCGCCAGTGCCGACGGCTCTTGACGTAGTACAGCTGGTTGCTGGCACTGACGCTGTCGTTGATGGCCCAGTCGGTGTTCAGTCGCGTCCACTCGTCGTGGTAGCGCTGCACGTCGTTGCGGATGTTGTAGTTCTTGTCGCGCAGGCTGCCGTGCAGGCGGCCGTCGATCAGCGGGGTGCCGAAATAGTTCGCCGGCTGGTCATCGCCACGGTCGTGGGCGAGGGTGAAGCTCAGGTCGTCGCTGGCGTCGAAGCGCAGCGCCGCGTTCACCGCAAGGCTGCGCGAATCGGTGCGATCGACCCAGCCATTGCCTTGCTGCTGATTCAGGATCAGGCGGTAGCTGAGCCGCTCGCTCAGGCTACCGCCGCTGTCCAGGCCCATCTGTTGGCGGTCCCAGGAGCCGTAGCCCAGGCGCAGGTGGTTGCGAACTTCGCCTGCCAGGGGCTTTTTCGGGATCACATTGATGACCGCGCCGGTGGCACCTTCGCCGTACAACACCGAGGCCGGACCGCGAATCACGTCGATGCGCTCGACCATCCACGGGTCGACCGGAAAACTCTGGGTGCCGGCGCCCGTGTACAGGCGCGAGCCGTCGAACAGGGTCATCACCGAGCTGTGGCCGGTGAAGCCTCGGGCGGAGAGGGCGGTGTTACCGTTGCCGGGCGTGCCGATCGAGGTGATGCCCGGCGCGCGGGTCACGGCGTCCTGTACGGTGCGGTTGGCACGCTGCTGGATCTGCTCGGCGGTCAGGCTGCTGGTGCTGGCCGGGGTGTCCAAGGCGCTGAGGTTCAGGCGCGAGCCGGCCTGGGTCGGGGTGGCCAGGTCGATGCGTGGTTCTTCCAGTGTGTCGGTGACGGCCGTTGCCGGCAGTGCGAGCACGCCGCCGGTGGAGGTTTCGGCCAGGGACGGCAAGGAGACGGCCATGCAGGCGGCCAGGGTGTGAAGCGTGAAGTGTCGGGACATGTCGTTCCACTGTTGCAGGAATGAATGGATCCCGGTGGAAACAACGCAAAGACGCGCGGCCCCGCACGCAAGCGCGGGACACCGGCCTGCGCCCGCCCACCGCGGGTTTGCCAACTGAAGCTTCAGGCCGGTCTCCGGGCTTGCGAGGATCGTGAAGCCTTCACCTTCCCATGCGGGTGCACAGTGGTGTGTTGAAGGATTCGCTCGCTTACCGTTGCGGGGGCAGCGCCGGACTTGTCCGCATGGACGCACCGGCTTCCCGTTTCACCCTGCGCACGGCGGCGCAGGACACCTGAAACTGGCGCGCATATGACCACCTGCCTGGGGGCGAGTCAATCGTTTGAGGGGATGGCGATGTGACAGACCGCAAATTCACACTTTTTTCTCATATTTTTTTCGAACTTTTCTGCTGCACGTTGTCTCGAAACGACCGTTCGCCCTATTTATTCAGTCATGGAGACTTCTGCGAATGTTTACTGCAAAACTGCTGCGTCACGCTTGCGCATTGGCCCTGGTCGGCACGCCTCTGGCAGCGATGGCTGCACCCAGCACCGATCCTCTGTTCACCTTCGGCCTGCTGGGCTCTTACAACAAGTTCAAATTCGAAGGCGGCAGCGACTCCGACAAGGAGCACATGGGTCAAGGCGGCGTGTTCGCCAACTTTGGCAACAAGATGACCGCCGAATCCGGCTTCATCTACCAAGTGGGTGCCGAAGCCAAGTACGGCAAGAAAAACGACGACAAGCTCAAGGAAGCTCAGGCTGACCTGGACCTGGGCTGGCGCGCCGCGCTGGATGCGCGCAACTTCGTCGACGTGATCATCGGTGGCGGCTACAGCTGGACCCGCTTCGAACCGGAGATCAACGATCTGGACACCAAGCTGACCTACAAGTCGCCGTTCGCCAAGGCCGCGCTGGGTTACAACCACCAGTTCGACGCCTCCACCCTGCGTGTGGAAGTGGGCGCTCGTCGCAGCATCGACGGTCGCGCGCGTCTTAAGGTCGAAGACTTCGAGAGCGACAGCGTCGACATGAAGGACCGTACCAACCCGTACGCCGAAGTGTCGCTGCTGATGAACCAGCAAGGCGCCATGCCGATTCAGGCCGGCCTCTACTACACCCGCACCGAGTACAAGATCGACGAAGATTCGCCGGCTGCCGACAACACCAAGCTCAAGCGTGACGAGTTTGGCGTGAAGGTCGGTCTGGCGTTCTGACCCCGCGTGCCCCCGCCGTCCGGCAGGGGCGCAACGTGCGTGATCGGTAGGGGCTGTGCGACAGCCCCTACCGACCGCGTCGCCGCGACACGTTTGCCTCGATGTTCTTGCGTCCGATCAGCAGCGCAGGCTTTTCCGTGACCGGCTCATCGGCCAACCACTTGTACATCACCAGGCAGTCCACCAGTCCCAGGTGGGCATGGCGATAGGCCTTGGGCAGGCGCCCGACGATGTCGAAGCCCAGCTTCTGCCACAGCGCCACCGCCACCTCGTTGCTCGACACCACCGAATTGAACTGCAAGGCCAGAAAGCCTTCCTGGCGCGCCAGCTTCTGCGAGTGCTCGCACATTGCCCGGGCCACGCCGCGCCCGCGCGCCTGCTCGGTGACCATGTAACCGCAGTTGCCCACATGGGCGCCGGGGCCTGCGGCATTGGCCTTGAGGTAGTAGGAACCGAGCAACTGACCGTCGGCCTCGGCCACGTAGGTGTGCAGCGGCAGGTCGAGCCAAAGCTGGCGCGCCTGCTGCTGGGTCAGTTGCGGGTCGTAGGCGTAGGTTTCGCGCGCGTGGACGACGTGCTGGAAGGTCGGCCAGAAGCGCTCGAAGTCCTCGGCGGTCATGGGGCGGAGCTGGATCATGGGGGTTCCTGCCAGGGCTGGGCAGGCAAGTCTGGCGGCGTGGCTGGCCCCTGGCAAGCCTGGATGAGGGGTCCAAGGCTTGCCAGGGGCCATCAGACCGACGCTGGGTCTAGGCGCGCGCGTCGGCGGGTAGGCAATGCAGCACCAGACGTGCGCCGCCCCATTCGCTGCCACCGACTTCGAGGGTGAAGCCATGCAGGTCGACGATCGCCGCCACGATCGACAGCCCGAGGCCGAAGCCTGGATGACGATGGCCTTCTTCGCTGCGGTAGAAGCGTTTGAGCACGGCGGTCCGTTCCTGTTCGGGGATGCCCGGACCGCTGTCCTCGATGGCCACATGCACGCCTGCGGCGTCCTGCACGGCCTGGATGCGCACCTGTCCGCCTTCGGGAGTGAATTTGATGGCATTGCCGACCAGATTGGCCAGGGCCTCGAACAGCAGTTCGCGGTCGCCGTGCAATGCGGGCAGGTGCGCGGGCTGTTGCAGTGTCAGGCGAATACCGCCGTCTTCGGCCAGGGGCAGGTAGAAGTCGTGCAGTTCGACCAGCAGGTTGTGCGGATCGAGCTCGACGAAGCCGGCGCGGCGTTGGCGGTCTTCCAGCTCACTGATGCGCAGTAGCCCGCGAAAGCGCGCCATGAGCGTGTCGGTCTCGCCGATGGCCTGGTCGAGGGCCTCGGCCTGGGCGGAGTCGGCGCCGCTTTGCTGGCGGATGCGGTAGAGCTGGGCGCGCAGGCGGGTCAGCGGGGTGCGCAGGTCGTGAGCGATGTTGTCGCACACGCCCTTGACCTCGTGCATCAGTCGTTCGATGCGGTCGAGCATGGCGTTGACGATGGCGGCCAGCATGTCCAGCTCGTCGCGTCGCGCCGACAGCGGCAAGCGGTGGGTGAGGTCGCCGGCGACGATCAGCTCAGCGCTGGCCTGCACCGCGCGAATGCGCTTGAGCGGCCGTCTGCGCAGCAGGTACCAGCCCGCGAAGCCTGGGATCAACGTCAGCGAGATACCCCACAGCAGCGCGTGCAGGATGATCCGCGTCACCACGAACAGCGAGCCGTTATCGCGCACCAGGACCAACCAGCGGCCATCGGCCACCCGCAGACCCACGGCATCGCAACTGTCGCGCGGCAGGTGCGGATCGTCGGCGTCCAGGCAGCGCTTGAGTTCGTGGACCTTGCCATCGAGGGCGAGCTCGGACGGGACCGAGCGGATGCGCCCGCCCAGCGGATTGAGTTGTGCATCGAACAGGCCATAGGCATCGAAGCTGCGCTCCTCGAAGGCCTGGCTGGCGATAAGGGCGTCATCGAGTTGCTTGCCGGACATGTGCACGAACAGGTGCTGACGTTGCAGCATCGAGTGGCGGGTCAGCTTGTTCAGGTAGCTGGTGACCTCGAAGTACAGCACGCCCATGAGGATGCTGCTCCAGGCCACGAACAGGAAGCTGTACAGCGCCAGCAGGCGGCTGGTGGAGGAGCTCCAGCCTTTAGACGGGTTCGGCAATGGCATAGCCGGAGCCCCGTACGGTGCGGATCAGGGGCGTCTGGCCGGGGGGATCGATTTTCTTGCGCAGGCGGCCGATGTGCACGTCGATCAGGTTGGTGCCTGGGTCGAAGTGATAGCCCCAGACTTCTTCGAAGATCATCATCCGGGTGATCACCTGGCCGGAATGGCGCATGAGGAACTCGAGCAATTTGTATTCGGTGGGCAGCAGGTTGAGGCTGCTTTCGCCGCGGCGGGCTTCGTGGCTGATCAGGTCCAGCTCCAGGTCGGCGACCTGGAGGCGGGTCTGGGTCATGGGCACGCTGTTGCGACGCAACAGCACTTCGACGCGGGCGGCCATTTCATCGGAGGCGAAGGGTTTGGTGAGGTAGTCGTCACCGCCGGCACGCAGGCCGCGCACGCGTTCGTCGACGTCCGAGAGAGCGCTGATCATGAGGATGGGGGTGGCGATCTTCAAGCTGCGCAGGGTGGTGACGATGGTCAGGCCATCGACCTCCGGCAGCATGCGGTCGACGGTGATCATGTCATAGCCGCCGGCGATGGCTTTGGCCAGGCCTTCGCGGCCGTTGTCTGCCCAGTCGACTTCCAGGCCGTGGCTGGAGAGCTCGGCGACGATTTCCTGGGCGGTGACGGCGTCGTCTTCGATGGTCAGTACGCGGGGCATGCTAATAACCTGATCGGCGGGTGGATGGAGGGATTGTGCCAAAGAATAGAAAAGCAGGAATTTAAGAAAAATTCATCTTGGGTGGGGTGGGGGTGTGTTACTTCGGCGCTTTGGCCTTTTTTGGGGGGCTGCTGGTGCTGCTGCTGGGTTTGGGTGAATATCCGGTGGCTTTGGTGAGGCTTAGTCACCTTTTCGCCTTTACGGCGACCCCCTTTTTTTCTTGGAAAAAAGGGGGGCAAAAACCGCCTGCTCCCGCATACGGCCCCTTCGCTGCGCTGCGGGGTTCCCTCGCGCCGGTGGCACTCCGGGGGTACCGCGCTTAGGGGCCATCCATGGCCCCAAGCGCTTGACGGGCATCCATGCCCGTCAACCCCCTCCGTGCCACC
>NZ_JAUQOQ010000008.1:0-218675 GCF_030580795.1 Pseudomonas boreofloridensis
GCCCTCACCGAACTGCTCGAGCAGCTCCTTGGGGATTTTTGGTAGGTCACGCAGGGGTTTCTTCTTGGTTGGCATACATGCACCTCTTGCTCATTTTATGCCCGAACACAAAATTTCTGACATACCCAAGAGTTGCAACAAAAATCCCCAATCCCCGCCCCCAATCCCCGCCCACAATCACCCCAAAAAACCCCCGAGCCCCCAGTTACCCGTAACGCCCCCCAACAGCCCACACTGTTACCAATCGCCCCGAAATAGCGCAAATCCCCCAACCCCCCCCCTCCCGACACCCCCAAAAAAAACCTTCTCCACCCCACCAACCACAAGGCCCCCAGCCACCCCACCCACCCCCCCAAAAAAACTTGGCAATCCAATTGCATATGCTTGTATGTACAAGTAAAGCCAAGCGCGCCACAGTGGACTGGCTGTCCCCCAGCGCAACAGTGACACCCCGGCCCGCCACTCTCATCGGGTTCGCCCAGATCGCTCAAGGAGCATTGTTCGTGACTGACCAAAAGCCCACCACCTTCCGTGACGTCGAGATCCGTGCCCCCCGTGGCACCCAGCTGAACGCCAAAAGCTGGCTGACCGAAGCCCCCCTGCGCATGCTGATGAACAACCTCGACCCCGAAGTGGCCGAGAACCCCAAGGAATTGGTGGTGTACGGCGGTATCGGCCGCGCAGCGCGCAACTGGGAGTGCTACGACAAGATCGTGTCCAGCCTCAAGGCACTGAACGACGACGAAACCCTCCTGGTGCAGTCCGGCAAACCCGTCGGCGTGTTCAAGACCCACCGCGACGCACCACGGGTATTGATCGCCAACTCCAACCTGGTGCCGCACTGGGCCAACTGGGAACACTTCAACGAACTCGACGCCAAGGGCCTGGCCATGTACGGCCAGATGACCGCCGGCAGCTGGATCTACATCGGCAGCCAAGGCATCGTCCAAGGCACTTATGAAACCTTCGTCGAGGCCGGTCGCCAGCACTATCAGGGCAACCTCACCGGCAAGTGGGTGCTCACCGCCGGCCTGGGCGGCATGGGCGGTGCCCAGCCGCTGGCCGCCACCCTGGCCGGCGCCTGCTCGCTGAACATCGAGTGCCAGCAGACCAGCATCGACTTCCGCCTGCGCACCCGCTACGTCGACGAACAGGCCAGCGACCTGGATGACGCCCTGGCGCGCATCGCCCGCTACACCGCCGAAGGCAAGGCCATCTCCATCGCCCTGCACGGCAACGCTGCCGACATCCTCCCCGAACTGGTCAAGCGAGGCGTGCGCCCGGACATGGTCACCGACCAGACCAGCGCCCACGACCCACTCAACGGTTACCTGCCCAGCGGCTGGACCTGGGAGCAGTACCGCGAGCAGGCCAAGCGCGATCCCGCCGGCACCGTCAAGGCCGCCAAGCGCTCGATGGCCGTGCACGTGCAGGCCATGCTCGACTTCCAGAAGGCCGGCGTGCCGACCTTCGACTACGGCAACAACATCCGTCAGATGGCCCAGGAGGAGGGCGTGAGCAACGCCTTCGACTTCCCAGGCTTCGTACCGGCCTACATCCGTCCGCTGTTCTGCCGCGGCATCGGTCCCTTCCGCTGGGCGGCGCTGTCCGGCGACGCGCAGGACATCTACAAGACCGACGCCAAGGTCAAGGAACTGATCCCCGACGACGAGCACCTGCACCGCTGGCTGGACATGGCCCGCGAGCGCATCGCCTTCCAGGGCCTGCCGGCGCGCATCTGCTGGGTCGGCCTGGGCCAGCGCGCCAAGTTGGGCCTGGCGTTCAACGAAATGGTGCGTAGCGGCGAGCTGTCGGCGCCGGTGGTGATCGGCCGCGATCACCTGGACTCCGGCTCCGTGGCCAGCCCCAACCGCGAGACCGAAGCCATGCAGGACGGCTCCGATGCCGTGTCCGACTGGCCGCTGCTCAACGCCCTGCTCAACACCGCAGGCGGCGCCACCTGGGTTTCGCTGCACCATGGCGGCGGCGTGGGCATGGGCTTCTCCCAGCATTCGGGCGTGGTGATCGTGTGTGACGGCACCGACGAAGCCGCTGCGCGTATCGCTCGGGTGTTGACCAACGACCCCGCCACCGGGGTCATGCGCCACGCCGATGCCGGGTATGAAATCGCTGTCGAATGCGCCAAAGAGCAGGGATTGAACCTGCCGATGATCACGGGTTGATCGGAAGGCCTGGGCGCGCCATGCAGCCCAGGCCATCCCACTTCTTTGCAAGGACTGCCGAATTCCACTTCTAAAGTTTGGGAGCGTCACGCAATGAAAACCAACAAGACCTTGCTTGCTTCGCTGTTCGCCGTTGGCCTGCTCGGCACCGCCGGTGCCACGCAGGCAGCGACCTGGTGCGAGTCCGGCAAACCGGTGAAGTTCGCCGGGCTGAACTGGGAAAGCGGCATGCTGCTGACCGACCTGATGCAGTTCGTGCTGGAAAAGGGCTACGGCTGCAAGACCGACAGCCTGCCGGGCAACTCCATCACCATGGAGAACGCCCTGGGCAGCAACGACATCCAGGTGTTCGCCGAAGAATGGGTCGGACGCAGCGAGGTGTGGAAGAAGGCCGAGGCGGCCGGCAAGGTGGTGGGCGTCGGCGCCCCGGTGGTCGGGGCGGTCGAGGGCTGGTACGTGCCGCGCTACGTGATCGAGGGCGATGCCAAGCGCAAGCTCGAGGCCAAGGCGCCTGACCTGAAGAGCGTCGCCGACCTGGGCAAGTACGCCAGCGTGTTCAAAGACCCTGAGGAACCGAGCAAGGGCCGCTTCTACAACTGCCCGGCCGGCTGGACCTGCGAGCTGGACAACACCCAGATGCTCAAGGACTACGGCCTGCAAGACACCTACACCAACTTCCGCCCCGGCACCGGGCCTGCGCTCGATGCTGCCGCGCTGTCGAGCTACAAGCGCGGCGAGCCGATCCTGTTCTACTACTGGACACCTACGCCGCTGATGGGCCAGGTGGACCTGGTCAAGCTCGAGGAAAAACCGGGCGTGGACAAGACCGTGTCGATCAAGGTCGGCCTGTCGAAAGCCTTCCACGACCAGGCCCCCGAATTGGTCGGCGTGCTGGAGAAGGTCAACATCCCCATCGACCTGCTCAACCAGAACCTGGGCCGCATGAGCAAGGAGCGCATCGAGTCGGCGAAACTGGCGAAGATCTTCCTCAAGGAACATCCTGAGGTGTGGCAGGCGTGGGTCAGCGAAGACGCTGCCAAGAAGATCAACGCGGCGCTGTGAGCGTCCTCACCCTGATGAGTGCAGCCTATGTTTCCTGACAACCTCACGTTCTCCATCGCCGACTGGGTCAATGGCTGGGTCGATGCGTTGGTGACCCACTACGGCGATGTGTTCCGGCACATCTCCGACACCCTGCTGTGGGCCATCGTCAACCTCGAAGGCCTGCTGCGTGCCACGCCCTGGTGGCTGATGCTGGCGCTGGTTGGCGTGCTCGCCTGGCACGCCATTCGGCGTCTACTGCCCACGCTGGTAATCGTCGGCCTGCTGTTCCTGGTCGGTGCGGTCGGGCTGTGGGACAAGCTCATGCAGACCCTGGCACTGATGCTGGTGGCCACGTTGATCTCGGTGTTGATCGGCATCCCGCTGGGCATTCTCTCGGCGCGCAGCAACCGCCTGCGGGCGGTGCTGATGCCGCTGCTGGACATCATGCAGACCATGCCCAGCTTCGTGTACCTGATTCCGGTGCTGATGCTGTTCGGCCTGGGCAAGGTGCCGGCGATCTTCGCCACCGTCATCTACGCCGCGCCACCGTTGATCCGCCTCACCGACCTGGGCATCCGCCAGGTCGACCGGGAGGTGATGGAGGCGATCAACGCCTTCGGCGCCAATCGCTGGCAGCAGCTGTTCGGCGTGCAGTTGCCGCTGGCGCTGCCGAGCATCATGGCCGGGATCAACCAGACCACCATGATGGCCCTGTCGATGGTGGTGATCGCCTCGATGATCGGCGCCCGAGGCCTGGGCGAAGACGTGCTGGTGGGCATCCAGACCCTCAACGTCGGTCGCGGCCTGGAAGCGGGCCTGGCCATCGTCATCCTCGCGGTGGTGATCGACCGCATTACCCAGGCCTATGGCCGGCCCCGTCACGAGGTGAACCCATGAGCGCCCAGCCGATCGGCAAGATCGAAGTGAAGCACGTCTTCAAGATCTTCGGCGAGCGTGCCGCCGACGCGCTGCAACTGATCCGCGACGGGCGCAGCAAGGAGCAAGTGCTGAGCCAGACCGGCTGCGTGGTCGGGGTCAACGACCTGTCGCTGTCGATCGGCAGCGGCGAGATCTTCGTCATCATGGGCCTGTCCGGCTCGGGCAAGTCGACCCTGGTGCGTCACTTCAACCGCCTGATCGATCCCACCAGCGGGCAGATCCTGGTCGATGGCCAGGACATCCTGCAGTACGACATGGACGCCCTGCGTGATTTCCGCCGGCGCAAGATCAGCATGGTGTTCCAGAGCTTCGGCCTGCTGCCGCACCGCAACGTGCTGGAGAACGTCGCCTACGGGCTGAAGGTGCGCGGCGAAAGCAAGGCGACCTGCCAGGCCCGTGCCTTGCAGTGGATCGAGACCGTGGGCCTGAAGGGCTACGAGAAGAAATACCCGCACCAACTCTCCGGCGGCATGCGCCAGCGTGTGGGCCTGGCCCGGGCATTGGCGGCCGACACCGACATCATCCTCATGGACGAGGCCTTCAGCGCCCTCGACCCGCTGATCCGTGCCGAGATGCAGGACCAACTGCTGGAGCTGCAGAAGACCCTGCACAAGACCATCGTGTTCATCACCCACGACCTGGACGAGGCGGTGCGCATCGGCAACCGCATCGCCATCCTCAAGGACGGTCGTCTGATCCAGGTGGGCACGCCGCAGGAAATCCTGCACTCGCCGGCCGACGAGTACGTCGACCGCTTCGTCCAGCGCCGCGCCGTCGCGGTATGAGGAGCCCCATGTCGAACCCTGAAGTGGTGCTGCTCGGCGACGGCCCGGTGCGCTGGCAGGACATCGCCGCCGTGGCCCGGCACGCGGCGCGCCTGGCATTGACGCCGACGGTGTGGGCACGCATCGACAAGGCCCAGGCCATCGTGCGCCGCATCGTCGACAGCGGCGAGCGCGCCTATGGTGTCAACACCGGCCTGGGGGCGCTGTGCAACGTGTCGCTAGCCGGCGAGCAATTGAGCGCGCTGTCGCGCAACACCCTGCTCAGCCACGCCTGCGGTGTCGGCCCAGCGCTGCCGGACGAACAGACCCGGGCGATCATCTGCGCGGCCATCGTCAACTACAGTCATGGCCATTCGGGCGTGCAGCGGGCGGTGGTCGAGGCGCTGCTGGCGCTGCTCGAACACGGCATCACGCCGCAGGTGCCATCCCAGGGCTCGGTGGGGTATCTCACGCACATGGCCCATGTCGGGGTGTGCCTGCTGGGGGTGGGGCAGGTCAGCTATCGCGGGCGCATTGTCGCGGCTGCCGAGGCCCTGGCCGACGCGGGCCTGGCGCCCGTGCAACTGGGCGCCAAGGACGGTTTGTGCCTGGTCAACGGCACGCCCTGCATGACCGGCCTGGCCTGCCTGGCCCTGGACGATGCCCAGCGCCTGCTGGACTGGGCCGACGTGATCGGCGCCATGAGCTTCGAGGCGCTACGCGGCCAGATCGCCGCGTTCGATCCCGAGATCATCGCGCTCAAGCCGCATCCGGGGATGCAGGTTGTGGGCGAGCACCTGCGCGCGCTGCTGGCCGGCAGCGAGGTGATCGCCGCCAGCGAAGGCATCCGCACCCAGGACGCCCTGAGCATTCGTTCGATCCCCCAGGTGCACGGCGCGGCCCGCGATCAACTGGCCCACGCGGTGCGCCAGGTCGAGGCCGAGCTCAATGGCGCCAACGACAACCCCCTGCTGCTCGGCACCCCCGATGACTTTCGCGTGGTCTCGCAGGCCAACCCCCATGGTCAGTCGGTGGCGCTGGCCAGCGACCTGCTGGCGATCGCCATGGCCGAGATCGGCGCCATCGCTGAGCGGCGCCTGGACCGGCTGGTCAACCCGCTGGTCAGCGGCCTGCCGGCGTTCCTGGTCAGCGAGCCCGGCGTCAACTCGGGGATGATGATCGCCCAGTACGTGGCCGCCTCGCTGTGCGCTCAGAACCGCCAACTGGCGCAGCCGGCGGTGCTGGACAACTTCGTCACCTCGGGGCTGCAGGAAGATCACCTGAGCCTGGGCACCAATGCCGCACTGAAGCTGCACCAGGTACTGGAGAACTGCACGCAGATCCTCGCCATCGAGTACCTGCTGGCGGCCCAGGCCTTCGAGTTCCACGCCGACCACCGCCTGGGCGCGGGCACTGGGGCCGCGTGGCGGCAACTGCGCGCGTGCGTCCCAGCCTATTGCCAGGACCGCTGGCTGGCGCCGGACATCGCCACCGCCGCGCGCCTGCTCAAAGACCCTCGACTGCCGCAGCCGCTGCTGGCGGCACGGCACTGAACACAATAACAAGGAGCTATCACATGGACGCTTTGACCCTGACCCCCGGCCAGCTCAGCCTGGCCCAACTGCGCCGCATTCACCAGGCGCCGGTGAGCCTGAGCCTGGATGCAGGCGCCGCCGAAGCCATCGACGCCAGCGTCGCCTGCGTCGAGCGCATCCTCGCCGAGGACCGCACCGCCTATGGCATCAACACCGGCTTCGGCCTGCTGGCCTCGACCCGCATCGCCAGCCACGACCTGGAAAACCTGCAGCGCTCGCTGGTGCTGTCCCACGCCGCCGGTATCGGTGCGCCGCTGGACGATGCACTGGTGCGGCTGATCATGGTGCTGAAGATCAACAGCCTGGCGCGGGGTTTCTCCGGCATCCGTCGGCAGGTCATCGACGCGCTGATCGCCTTGGTCAACGCCGAGGTCTATCCGCACATCCCGCTCAAGGGCTCGGTCGGGGCCTCGGGCGATCTGGCGCCGCTGGCGCACATGTCGCTGGTGCTGCTGGGCGAAGGCAAGGCGCGCCACCAAGGCCAGTGGCTGGACGCCCGTGAGGCGCTGGCGGTGGCGGGACTGCAGCCGCTGACGTTGGCCGCCAAGGAAGGCCTGGCGCTGCTCAATGGCACCCAGGCATCCACCGCCTATGCCCTGCGCGGGCTGTTCCAGGCCGAAGACCTGTTCGCCGCAGCCATCGCCTGCGGCGCGCTCACCGTGGAGGCGGCACTGGGCTCGCGTGCGCCGTTCGATGCCCGCGTGCATGCGGTGCGCGGCCAGCGTGGGCAGATCGACGCGGCGGCCTGCTACCGCGACCTGCTGGGCGATTCCACCGAGGTGTCGCAGTCGCACAAGCATTGCGGCAAGGTCCAGGATCCCTATTCGCTGCGCTGCCAGCCGCAGGTGATGGGCGCCTGCCTGACGCAGATGCGCCAGGCCGCGGAGGTGCTGGCCATCGAGTCCAACGCCGTGTCGGACAACCCGCTGGTGTTCGCCGCCGAGGACGAAGTGATTTCCGGCGGCAACTTCCACGCCGAGCCGGTGGCCATGGCGGCCGACAACCTGGCCCTGGCCATCGCCGAGATCGGCGCGCTGAGCGAGCGGCGCATCTCGCTGATGATGGACAAGCACATGTCGCAGTTGCCGCCCTTCCTGGTGGAGAACGGCGGGGTCAACTCCGGCTTCATGATCGCCCAGGTCACCGCTGCCGCGCTGGCCAGCGAAAACAAGGCCCTGTCGCACCCGCACAGCGTCGACAGCCTGCCCACCTCCGCCAACCAGGAGGACCACGTCTCCATGGCCCCGGCGGCGGGCAAGCGCTTGTGGGAAATGGCCGAGAACACCCGTGGGGTGCTGGCCATCGAATGGCTGGGCGCCTGCCAGGGGCTGGACCTGCGCGAAGGGCTGAAAACCTCGGCGAAGCTGGAGCAGGCGCGTGTCACCCTGCGCCGTGAAGTCCCGCACTACGACCGCGACCGCTTCTTCGCACCAGACATCGAGGTGGCGGTGGACCTGCTGGCCGAGGGGCGTCTTACCGGCTTGTTGCCGGCGGGGGTCTTGCCGAGTCTGTGACCGCTTTCCAGGCCCTTTCCAGCAGCCCAACGATAAGGACGACTCATGCAGCAGGCACAAGGACTCAAACGCGGGCTGACCGCCCGGCACATCCGCTTCATGGCCCTCGGTTCGGCCATCGGCACCGGGCTGTTCTACGGCTCGGCCTCGGCGATCCAGATGGCCGGGCCGGCGGTGCTGCTGGCCTACCTGATCGGTGGCGCGGCGGTTTTCATGGTCATGCGCGCGCTCGGTGAAATGGCCGTGCACAATCCTGTGGCCGGCTCATTTGGCCAATACGCCAGTACCTATCTCGGGCCGCTGGCCGGGTTCGTCCTGGGCTGGACCTACGCCTTCGAGATGATCATCGTCTGCATCGCCGACGTCACCGCCTTCGGCATCTACATGGGCTTCTGGTTTCCCGAGGTGCCGCGCTGGATCTGGGTGCTGGGCATCGTGTTCCTGATCGGCGCGCTGAACCTGTGCAACGTCAAGGTGTTCGGTGAGCTGGAGTTCTGGCTGTCGCTGCTGAAGGTCGGCGCCATCGTCGCGATGATCCTCGCCGGCTTCGGCATCATGGCCTTTGGCCTGGGCCAGGCGGGCGGCGACCCGGCACTCGGGGTTGGCAACCTGTTCGCCCACGGCGGTTTCCTGCCCAATGGCGTCGCCGGGCTGATCGCCTCCTTTGCGGTGGTGATGTTCGCCTTCGGCGGCATCGAGATCATCGGCATCACGGCGGGCGAGGCGCAGGACCCGCGACGCGTCATTCCCAAGGCGATCAACGCGGTGCCGCTGCGCATCCTGCTGTTCTACGTGCTCACCCTGTTCGTGCTGATGTGCCTGTACCCCTGGCCGCAGATCGGCACCCAGGGCAGTCCGTTCGTGCAGATCTTCAGCCACCTGGGCATCGGCTCGGCAGCGGCGGTGTTGAACGTGGTGGTGATTTCGGCAGCGGTGTCGGCGATCAACAGCGACATCTTCGGCGCCGGACGCATGATGTACGGGCTGGCCGAGCAGGGCCAGGCACCACGCGGCTTCGCCCGGTTGTCGCGGCACGGCGTGCCGTGGCTGACGGTGCTGGTGATGGGCGCCGCGCTGCTGCTGGGCGTGCTGCTCAATTACCTGATCCCGGAGAACGTGTTCCTGCTGATCGCCTCGATCGCCACCTTCGCCACGGTGTGGGTGTGGCTGATGATCCTGCTGACCCAGGTGGCCATGCGCCGACGCCTGGATCGCGAGCAAACCGCCGCGCTGGCCTTCCCGGTGCCGTTCTGGCCCTGGGGGCCGGCGCTGGCGATCGTATTCATGTTGTTCATTTTCGGTGTGCTCGGCTACTTCCCCGACACCCAGGCGGCGCTGCTGGTCGGCGTGGTCTGGGTGGTGTTCCTGGTGCTGTCCTACCGGCTGTGGTGCAAACCGCGCGCCGGTGGCGGCCAGGTCGCCCGGGAGCAGGCCGAGCTGCACCGCTGACGTGTGGAGCGCACTATGAGAACCCTCTGGCAGAACTGCCATGTCGCCACCATGGCGCAGGGCAACTACTCGACGATCGAGCAGGCAGCGATCGTCAGCAATGCCGGGCTGATCGAATGGATCGGCGCGCAGGCGGACGTCCCCAGCGTCGAGGCCGAGCGGGTGGTCGACCTGGGCGGCGCCTGGGTCACCCCCGGCTTGATCGATTGCCATACCCACGCCGTGTTCGGCGGCAACCGCAGCGGCGAATTCGAGCAGCGCCTGCAAGGCGTCAGCTATGCCGAGATCGCCGCCAACGGCGGTGGCATCGCCAGCACCGTGCGTGCCACCCGTGCGGCCAGCGAGGACGCCCTGCTGGCGAGCGCCCGCCAACGCGTGCAAGCGTTGCTGCGCGATGGCGTGACCACGCTTGAGATCAAGTCCGGCTACGGGCTGGACCTGGTCAACGAGCGCAAGATGCTGCGTGTGGCCCGCCGCCTCGGCGAGGAACTGCCGGTGACCGTGCGCGCCACCTGCCTGGCCGCCCACGCGCTGCCGCCGGAATACGCCGGACGCGCCGACGCCTACATCGACCTGGTCTGCGAGCAGATGCTGCCGGCCCTGGCCAGCGAAGGGCTGATCGATGCGGTGGATGCGTTCTGCGAGCACCTGGCATTCTCCCCGGCCCAGGTCGAGCGGGTGTTCATCAAGGCCCGTGAACTGGGCTTGCCGGTGAAGCTGCATGCCGAGCAGTTGTCGTCGCTGCATGGGTCGAGCCTGGCGGCGCGCTACCAGGCGCTGTCGGCCGATCACCTGGAGTTCATGACCGAAGACGACGCCATCGCCATGGCCAGGGCCGGCACCGTGGCGGTGCTGCTGCCGGGCGCGTTCTATTTCCTGCGCGAGACCCAGTTGCCACCCCTGGACGCCCTGCGTCGGCATGGCGTGAAGATCGCCCTGTCCAGCGACCTCAATCCCGGCACCTCACCGGTGCTGTCGCTGCGCTTGATGCTGAACATGGGCTGCACCCTGTTCCGTATGACGCCGGAAGAGGCGCTGGCCGGAGTGACCGTGCATGCCGCCACGGCCCTGGGGCTTGGCGCCAGTCACGGCACGCTGGAGGTCGGCAAGGTGGCCGATTTCGTCGCCTGGCAGATCGACCGTCCCGCCGACCTGGCCTACTGGCTCGGCGGCGACCTGCCCAAGCGTGTGGTGCGCCTGGGCCATGAAATTTCCCATTGAGAGGCGTCATGGACAAGGTATTGAGTTTTCACGCAGGCCGCCTGCCGTTGTTGGTCAGCATGCCCCATGCCGGTCTCGCGCTGACGCCGACGGTGCAGGCGGGTTTGGTAGAGCCAGCACGTGGCCTGCCGGACACCGACTGGCACATTCCGCAGCTCTACGATTTCGTCGGCGAACTGGGCGCCAGCGTGGTGGCGGCGCACTACTCGCGGTTCGTCATCGACCTCAACAGGCCCGACGATGACAAGCCGTTGTACGTCGGCGCCACCACCGGTCTGTATCCGGCCACGCTGTTCGAGGGCGAGCCGCTGTTCAAGGACGGTCAGGCGCCGTCGGCCGAAGAGCGCGCCGGATACCTGGCGCAGATCTGGCGTCCCTACCACGACACCCTGCGCCAGGAGCTCGAGCGCCTGCGCGCCGAGTTCGGCTATGCGCTGCTGTGGGACGCCCACTCGATCCGCTCGCACATCCCGCACCTGTTCGACGGCAAGCTGCCGGACTTCAACCTCGGCACCTTCAACGGCGCAAGCTGCGATGCGCAGTTGGCCGAGCGCTTGCAGGCGGTCTGCGCCCAGGCGCCGAGCTACAGCCATGTGCTCAACGGGCGCTTCAAGGGCGGGCACATCACCCGCCACTATGGCGATCCGGCGCAGCACATTCATGCCGTGCAACTGGAGCTGGCGCAGAGCACCTACATGAACGAAGTGGCGCCATTCGAGTACCGCGAAGACCTGGCACGGCCGACCCAGGCCGTGCTGCGGCAACTGCTGGAAACCCTGCTGGACTGGGGCAAGGCGCGCTACGGCCGGTAGCCGCAGCGCCCCGATCAGCGGCCGACGCTCAAGGTCGGTAGTCGTGCGGCAGGTACAGGTGCAAGCTTTCGGGATCTTCCAGTCGCTGCACGATATCGGCCTCCAGCGGGTTGCCCATCAGCGAGACACGCGTCCTGCCGGTGTCGACTGTGCTCACGCCGAGCACCGAGTCTGGCAAGCGGCTGATCTGGTTGTCGTCCAGGTCCAGGATCTGCCGAGGCATCACATCGAACAGCCAGTCTGCCCAGGCGGTCATTCCGGTCTTGCTCAGCGACAGGCTTTCCAGGCGTCTGGCAACTTGGAAAGGCCCGCTGAGCGCAGGACTCACGCTGTTGTCGGAAAGGTCCAGCGATTCGAGTGCAGGTAGCCTCAGCAGGGCCTGCAGGTCGTCGTTGTCGATCGTCAACCCCTGGTTCACCAGTTCGAGCTCGACCAACGAAGCCAGCTCGGTGATGGCCGTTGGCACGTGTTGCAGGGACTGGATGTTTTCGTACAGGGCCAGCGTCGAGAGCCGTGGGAAGCGCCTGAGCAGCGTGTCCAACTGCGCTGGCGTGCCATTCAGGCGCTCGAGAATCAGGTGGTCCACTTGCTGGTCGAAAGCGCTGGGCAGCACCGGCGGGAAGTGCTCCAGCGCCAGGTCGATCAAGTGCAGTGGCGTCTGTGCACCGCGAACCCGCGCTTCCCAGTAGCCGCTCAAGTCATTGGCGATCTGCCAACGCAGTTGCGTGGCACCGCCCTGCACCGACGCGCTGCTCACCCAGTTGAACAGCGCTTCGCGCAATTGAGTGCGCTGGTTGAACAGCGTCTGTAGTTCCGGCAGCAGATGCAGGGGCGCTGCCAGATTGAAATGAAACCGGCGCGCAAGGCCATCCTCGCTGAACATGAGATTGCGCATGTGCGCCTCGCTCAACGGATTGCCGCTCAGCGACACGATGGTGTGGAAGGTATCGCTTTGCTCGTTGAGGGTCAGAAACGCAGGCACCTGGTGCAGGTCGTTGTTCAGCAAGGACACCGCTTCGATCCGCTCCAGAGCGTCCAGGCTCAGCCAGGCTGGCCAGTGCGTCAGCGCCATGCGCTCCAGTCCCAGGTATTGCAGGCGCCACGGCGACAGTTGGGCATCGGCTTGCGCAATCAGGGCATTGCCGCCCAGGTCCAGGTAGGTCATGGCCTCGGGGCTGGCCAGGCGGTCGATGGCCTGCACGCTCAGTTCGATGTTCTGATTGACCAACCGCAGTTCACTGAGCCCGGCCAAGCGCTCGCTGATCGGCCCAAGGCTGTAGCGAAACGCCGAGGCTGGCGCGTCGCTGGCGTACGGGCGCTCGATTTCCAGGGCCTCCAGGGCTGGGAAATGCTGGAACAGGTTGTGCAGGTGGCCCTCTATCTGCGCCTGCGGCGCCTCCTGCTCGAGCGCATGCGCGATCCAGACGTCGCTCAGGCGCAGGCGCTTGACCCCTGAGGTGAAGCTCTCGGGCAACTGCTGGGGAAACTCGGCGATGAAGGTGCGCTCCAGCGTCAGGGTGTCGGGGGACGGACTGGATTCGGGAATGGCGCGCTCGATCCAATGCCCCCAGATCGCCATCTCGATGGAATTGCGCGCGTGGATACGGGTGATGGCATCGCTGATCTGGCCCGGCGAGGCGCGCCAGGCGGCCAGGCTGTTGTCCAGCTCCACTGCCGAGGACGATGGCAACTGTGCGATGCGCTGGGTCATCGCTTCGTGGGTGATTGGCGCATCGGCCAGGTTGCTGAGGATCCAGTTGGCGATTGCCGGCGAAAAGCCTTGGCCCTCGAGCTGGCGCAAGTGGCGGTTGATCGCGTCCAGGTTGCCGATGTCATGCAGCAAGGGGCGAGGGGTGGGGCTCAGGGGATAGCCGAAGCGCCCATCGGCCAGGCGCATGGGCGACCTGAAGCTGCGCCGCTGCAGACCCAGGTGTCGGCGCAGGGCATCACGGGGCATCACGGGTGCGTGGCGAATCTGCTCGCGCAAGGCGGTGGCGTCGACGGCTGTGCCACTGCCGAGCGCTTCGTGCAGGGCGTCGTGAAGCGTGGCATGCAGGCGCAGGGTCGGGCTGTCCGGGTAGGGTTTGGAGACGGTGTAGCCATTCGGGTAGCGGGTGATGAGTTTGCGCTGGAGGCTGTCGCCAGGGCCGACTCGATCGATGGGTTGTGGATCGATGGCGCCTTCATGAAGGTCTATCGCCAGTCCGGCCGGCCAGTCGGGCAATTGCGCGGCAGTGTGCAGGATCAGGCGGTCGCTGTCGGCGCTGTGTGCCGCGTCCAGATACAGGCCCTCGTAGGCACGGTTCAAGCGCAGTTGCTGTTGGTAGACACGGATCTCTTCGCCCACACGCAGCGGCACCTTGCCATCGATCAACTGCTGGACTTCATCGGCCGTGGCGTTGCCCAGCAGCTCTTCAGTCACGGCGTTGGGCAGGTTCGGATAGACCCGTTGGATGACGGCCGCCCCGGGCACCTCGGTACTGGGCAGTTGCCGATAACGCCGCTGGAATTCGCTGCGGCGCTGCGCCAGTGGCAGCCCGGCGCTGTCCTGGGCAATCGCCTGTTCGAGTTTGACGCGCAGCAAGGCATCCTCCAGCAAAGCCGGAAGCCGCTCTTGGTGGCTGAGCGCCCGCCGCAGCACGCTGTCTTCGACGCCGCTGAACTGGGCGAAGCGCAGTGGCAGGTCATCGCCCACGGCGGCACCCAGCGGGCCCAGTCGTCTGAACAGTTCCGGGCCTTGCCAGGCGCTGGGCCGGTCCAGGGCATGCAGCCAGGTGCCGGCGCGATTGTGGCGCAGCGGCAGGCGGTAGCTCATGGCTGGGTGTGCGGGCAGCAGGTGATACTGGTCGGTCTGCGGCGAGTGTCCGACCGCGTAGGTCTGGCCCTCCAGCGTCAGCCAGGTGCGGTCTTGATGGTGCAGCAGTCCCAGGGCATCGGGTTGCAGGCTGGTGGGCAGGGTGATGTCGTGGGCAAAGGGTTGTAGATCGGGTTTCCACAGGCGCTGTTCGCCGTTGGGCAATTCCACGGGATGAAGCGCCTCGATGAACGCCGACCTGGGCACCGCCGCCTGAGCGCCGGCCGCCGCGCCCGCGGCGCCGAGTGCGGCGGTCAGTGCCAGGTTTTCCACCACATCCATCAGGTAACCCTGCGCCTGCTCCCGCTCGCCGTCGGCCCAGCTGTCGAAGCCTTCGTAGGTTTCATAGCTGAGCTGGGCGATCGACAGACTCAGCATCAATTGATCCAGCCCCGGTACCACGAAGGCGGCCACCATCAGCGCATCGCTCGCCCATTGGCTGAAATAGGCGCGACGGCGGGCGGCGCTCTTGCGGTCTTCCTCGGCGCTGGGCACGGCATGGAACAGCGCATCCTGCCTGAGGCGCTGCTGCCACTGGCTGACGCGCTCATCGATGAGGGCCTGGGTGAAAGGCGCGAGGGTCAGGGTGATCCAGGCGTTCGGATCGGGTCTGCGCTGGGCGCTGGCCCCGCCGTGCCCAGGCTCGGGCGTGACCGTCGTCCAGTCGATGGGCTGCAGCACATCGCGCAGTCGGGCGAGGAAGGCTGCGCTGTCGGCGGCGGCGACCGCGCGCGACAGGGCGCCCAGGTCCATGATCGACAGTTGTTCGCGCAGGTAGCGCTGCGCCTGCTGGCTGGTGGCGTGGACTTGAAGCGGCGACGGCGCGCCCGGCAGATAGGTCAGCAGCAGGCCTTTGTAAGGCAGTAGCAGCGGGTCATAGACCAGCAGACGTTCCGGGCTGGGGACCAGGCCGATGACCACGGCGCCGGTCAGCTCGAAGCCCAGCAGCCTCATGCGCGCACAGCGTAGCGGGCTGTCGAGGTACTGCGCCTGGCCGCTGTCGGCCAGGGTCAGCAGGGCTTCGAACAGCCCGTGTTCGAGCATTCCACTCAGGTAGGCGCGGTGCACCTCCAGGTGCCATTGGCCGCGTTGGGCCTGGGTGAAGAGGGCGGTGGCCGACCCGTCGTTGCACAGGCCTTCGACCTGCTTCAGGTAGTTCCCACCGATGTCGAGTTCGCGGCACAGGGCGGCGAAGGCGTGGGGCGCGATGTCGATCACCTGGCCGCTGGTAATCACAGACTCGAAGCGGTCGCTGTCCAGCACCAACGCGCTGAGGCCCGCCGCATCGAGACCGCCCTCGCAGGCTTCGTCGGCCTCGAAGTTCTGCAATGCGCAGTGCAGCAGCGATTGGGTCGCCAGTTTGAAGGCCCGGGCGGCGCCCTGGATCGGGTCGCCGTTGACCTCCTGCTGGTAGGCGACGGCCTTGTTGGCGTTGAACAGGTAAATGCGGTCGACATCCAGCGCCAGGCCGAAGCGGGCCTTCAGCGCAGGGACCAGCAATGTTCTGGCGAACTGCAGCAGGTCCGGCAGCGCTTCCAGTCGCTTGCCGACGGCCGCATCGGCCGCGCGGCTGACGGCGTAGGCACTGGCAAGCGCGCGGGCGGCGTCAGGGCGGGCCAAGCGGCAGTCCTGGAACCAGGCGGGCACAGCGCGCTGTGCGGCGCGCAGGCGTGAATGGACGTCGGCGGGCGCCGCGACCATCCAAGCGGGCGTATGGCAGGCGATCAACTGTTGTTGGGAAGCAGGGGGCGTTGCGCAGGACGTCGACGGTGGCGTCGCGGCAGTCGAGTTCATCGGGAGGACCTCGCGTGATGGAGGGCCCATGCTAGGGACAGGGCTGTGCGCTGCCCCCATAACATGATCTGGCAGATACGCGTGGCGCAGGGGCTATCGTCAGGCCGCCGCTTCGCGTACCGATGTCGATGGAGACAGGCATGCTCTTGGCGCGATTCAGGTTTATGATGGCCTTCGGCCGACTAATCCCACACGGAGTGCGCAATGCAGACCCTCTACCCGCAGATCAAACCCTACGCCCGGCACGATCTGGCCGTGGAAGCGCCGCATGTGTTGTATGTCGACGAAAGCGGCTCGCCCGAAGGGCTGCCGGTGGTGTTCATCCACGGTGGGCCGGGTGCCGGTTGCGATGCCCAGAGCCGTTGCTACTTCGATCCCAACCTGTACCGCATCATCACCTTCGACCAGCGCGGTTGCGGGCGCTCCACGCCCCACGCCAGCCTGGAGAACAACACCACCTGGCATCTGGTCGAAGACCTGGAGCGTATCCGCGAGCACCTGGGCATCGACAAGTGGGTGCTGTTCGGCGGCTCCTGGGGTTCCACGCTGGCGCTGGCCTACGCCCAGACCCACCCCGAGCGCGTCCATGGTTTGATCCTGCGGGGCATCTTCCTGTGCCGCCCGCAGGAGATCGAGTGGTTCTACCAGGCCGGCGCCAGCCGCCTGTTCCCCGACTACTGGCAGGATTACATTGCGCCGATTCCGCAGGACGAGCGTGGTGACCTGGTCAAGGCGTTCCACAAACGCCTCACCGGACATGACCAGATCGCCCAGATGCAGGCGGCCAAGGCCTGGTCCACCTGGGAAGGACGCACCGCCACGCTGCGGCCCAACCCGTTGGTGGTCGATCGCTTCTCCGAGCCGCAGCGTGCCTTGTCGATCGCCCGCATCGAATGCCACTACTTCATGAACAATGCCTTCCTCGAACCGGATCAGCTGATTCGCGACATGCCGAAGATCGCCCACCTGCCGGCGGTCATCGTGCATGGCCGCTACGACGTGATCTGTCCGCTGGACAACGCCTGGGAACTGCATCAGGCCTGGCCGAACAGCGAGCTGAAGGTGATTCGCGACGCCGGCCACGCCGCCTCCGAGCCAGGCATCACCGACGCCTTGGTGCGCGCCGCCGACCAAATGGCCCGGCGCCTGCTGGACCTGCCGTTGGAAGAAGCATGAAAGGTTTGCTGCAGCGCGTGCGCAGTGCGCGGGTGGAAGTCGAGGGGCAGGTGGTGGGCGCGGTGGACCAGGGCCTGCTGGTGCTGGTGGCGGTCGAGCCTGAAGACACCCGCGAGCACGCCGACAAGCTCTTGCACAAACTGCTGAATTACCGGGTATTCAGCGACCCACAGGGCAAGATGAACCTGTCGCTCAAGGACATCGGTGGCGGCCTGCTGCTGGTGTCGCAGTTCACCCTGGCGGCAGACACCCGCAGCGGCCTGCGGCCGGGCTTTTCCACCGCCGCGCCCCCTGCGCTCGGTGCCGAACTCTTCGACTACCTTGTGCAACAAGCCCGAGGCCAGCATTCGGTGGTGGAAACCGGCCAATTCGGGGCTGACATGCAAGTGCACCTGGTCAATGATGGCCCCGTGACTTTTATGTTACAAATTTGAAGCACTGGCGCGTGTAGGATCAGGCTTGCAGCCAAGGTGCGGCGTTGCCTGTCACGGACAGGCACGCGGCTACAGATTTTGCAGATTTGGCTGATAAATAGTTTGTTAAGCATGATGCGTTGTCACGCAGCCTGCTGGATAATCGCGCGCTGCGTGAGCCTGCGTTCGCAGGTTCGTTTCACCCTGACTCGAGCATTGTCTGGATCCGCCTAGGGAATCATTGCCCGGTTGCGGGGTCCGAACAGTGCTCGCCAACCCGGCATTGGTCGCTGGCCGTTGGTTTCATGATCTGTTTACGGCGAGGGTTGCTCGTGATTGTAAGTCCCTGTAATGCACCAAGAATCCCCGGCAATCGGCTGCGCAAGGCCGTGTTGGCAGGCGCAGCGCTGGTTGGCCTGATGAGCGCTGGCCAGTTGTGGGCATTCAATCTTGACGATGTTGCAGCCAAGGCGAAGGATCTGGCCGGCCAGAAGTTCGAAGCACCCAAGAGCAATCTGCCGCCGGTGTTCCGCGACATGAAGTACGCCGACTACCAGAAGATCCGCTTCATCCAGTCCAAGGCCGAGTGGGCCAACGACAAGACCCCCTTCAAGCTGTCCTTCTATCATCAGGGCATGCACTTCGACACGCCGGTGACCATCAACGAGATCACCGCCAACAAGGTCGAAGAGATCAAGTACGACCCGAGCCGCTTCGAGTTCGGTGACGTGCCCCACGATGCCGACGCCACCAAGAACCTGGGCTATGCCGGGTTCCGCGTGCTCTACCCGATCAACAAGGCCGACAAGCAGGACGAGATCATGACCCTGCTTGGCGCCAGCTACTTCCGCGTGGTCGGCCGTGGCCACGCCTATGGCCTGTCGGCCCGTGGCCTGGCCATCGACACCGCGCTGCCGTCGGGCGAAGAATTCCCGCGCTTCCGTGAGTTCTGGATCGAGAAGCCCAAGCCCAACGACAAGCACCTGGTGATCTACGCCCTGCTGGACTCGCCGCGCTCCACCGGCGCCTACAAGATGATCCTGCGTCCGGGCGACGACACCATCGTCGACGTCAAGTCCAAGGTGTTCCTGCGCGACCACGTCAGCCGCCTGGGCATCGCGCCGCTGACCAGCATGTTCCTGTTCGGCCCGAACCAGCCGTCGAAGGTGCAGAACTACCGTCCGGCGCTGCATGACTCCGAAGGCCTGTCGATCCACGCCGGCAACGGCGAGTGGCTGTGGCGTCCGCTGAACAACCCGAAACACCTGGCGGTGAGCAACTTCAGCGTCGAGAACCCGCGTGGTTTCGGCCTCATGCAGCGTCAGCGCGCCTTCAGCGACTTCGAAGACCTGGACGACAACTACCAGAAGCGTCCGAGCGCCTGGATCGAGCCCAAGGGCGACTGGGGCAAGGGCACCGTCGACCTGGTCGAGATTCCGACCGCCGACGAGACCAACGACAACATCGTTGCCTTCTGGAGCCCGGAAACCCTGCCGGAGCCCGGCAAGCCTTTCGAGTACAACTACCGTCTGCACTGGACCATCGACGAGGCCAAGTACCAGCCTCAGGACCTGGGCTGGGTCAAGCAGACCCTGCGTTCGACCGGTGACGTCAAGCAGGCCAACCTGATCCGTCAACCTGACGGCAGCATTGCCTTCCTGGTCGACTTCAATGGCCCGGCCCTGGCCGCACTGCCTGAAGACACCGCTGTGCGCAGCCAGGTCAGCGTTGGCGACAACGCCGACCTGGTCGAGAACAACCTGCGCTACAACCCGGAGACCAAGGGCTGGCGTTTGACCCTGCGTCTGAAGGTGAAGGATCCGAAGAAGTCCACCGAAATGCGCGCTGCGCTGCTGCGTGACGTGCCGGTCGAGGCACCGAAGGCCGAGAAAGCCGCCGAGACCAAGCAGGACAAGGCCGCTGCCAAGCATGCCAAGGCTCAGCACGGCAAGGTCGAGAAGGCCGAGAAGCCGGCCGAGCAGCCAGCCGCCGATGCGGCGTCCACCCCCGAGGCCCCGGCCACCACCGAGAAGGTGCTGACCGAGACCTGGAGCTACCAGTTGCCTGCCGATGAGTAATCCCAACGCAAGGCTGGAATCGCTTGGCGAGTATCTGGCCCACCTCCCCCTGAGCGACGAGCAGCGCGCCGAACTGGCCAGTTGCGCCTCGTTCAGCGAGCTGCACCAACGCCTGTCGGCCCAGCCGGATGCCCGCGAGGCCGCGCAGGCCTCGGTGGGCTCGCGCCTGACCGTCGGCAGCGCCGCCGAGCTCGAAGAGGCCGAGATGCTCGGCGTCGATGCGGGCGGGCGTCTGAGCCTGAAGATCGCACCGCCCATCAAGCGTACCCGCGTGCTGCCCGAACCCTGGCGCACCAACGTGCTGGTGCGCATCTGGCGTCGCCTGACCGGCCGCAGCAATGCCCCGCAGCCGCCCAAGCGCGAGCTGCCGCCGGCTCGCTGGCGTTGGGTCGGCTCGATGCGCCGCTACATCCTGCTGCTGCTGATGATCGGCCAGACCTTGGTCGCCGGCTGGTACATGAAAGGCATCCTGCCGTACCAGGGCTGGTCGTTCGTCGACTTCAACGAGGTGGTCAACCAACCGCTGTGGGACACCGTGGTGCAGGTCTGGCCGTATGCCCTGCAGACCTCCATCCTGATCCTGTTCGGCATCCTCTTCTGCTGGGTGTCGGCTGGGTTCTGGACCGCGCTGATGGGCTTCCTGGAACTGCTCACCGGTCGCGACAAGTACAAGATTTCCGGCAGCAGTGCCGGCAACGAACCGATTGCCGCCGAGGCGCGTACCGCGATCGTCATGCCGATCTGCAACGAGGACGTGCCACGGGTGTTCGCCGGCTTGCGCGCGACCTTCGAGTCGGTGGCCGCCACCGGCAACCTGGACCGCTTCGACTTCTTCGTGCTCAGCGACACCAACGACACCGACATCGCCGTGGCCGAGCAGCAGGCGTGGCTGGAAGTGTGCCGCGAAGCCAAGGGCTTCGGGCGCATCTTCTACCGCCGCCGTCGCCGTCGGGTGAAGCGCAAGAGCGGTAACCTCGACGACTTCTGCCGTCGCTGGGGTGGCGAATACAAGTACATGGTGGTGCTCGACGCCGACAGCGTGATGAGCGGTGAATGCCTGAGCAGCCTGGTGCGCCTGATGGAGGCCAACCCGGACGCCGGCATCATCCAGACCGGGCCGCGCGCCTCGGGCATGGACACCCTCTATGCCCGCATGCAGCAGTTCGCCACCCGTGTCTACGGTCCGCTGTTCACTGCGGGCCTGCACTTCTGGCAGTTGGGCGAGTCGCACTACTGGGGCCACAACGCGATCATCCGCATGAAGCCGTTCATCGAGCACTGCGCCCTGGCGCCGTTGCCGGGCAAGGGCGCGTTCGCCGGTGCGATCCTCTCCCACGACTTCGTCGAAGCCGCGCTGATGCGCCGTGCCGGCTGGGGCGTGTGGATCGCCTACGACCTGCCGGGCAGCTATGAAGAGCTGCCGCCGAACCTGCTCGACGAGCTCAAGCGCGACCGCCGCTGGTGCCACGGCAACCTGATGAACTTCCGCCTGTTCCTGGTCAAGGGCATGCACCCGGTGCACCGCGCGGTGTTCCTCACCGGGGTGATGTCGTACCTGTCGGCGCCGTTGTGGTTCCTGTTCCTGGTGCTGTCCACGGCGCTGCTGGCCACCAACACGCTGATGGAGCCGCAGTACTTCATCGAGCCGTTCCAGCTCTATCCGCTGTGGCCGCAGTGGCACCCGGAGAAGGCCATCGCGCTGTTCTCCACCACCATCGTGCTGCTGTTCCTGCCCAAGCTGCTCAGCGTCATCCTGATCTGGGCCAAGGGCGCCACCGAATTCGGCGGACGCATCAAGGTCACCCTGTCGATGCTGCTGGAGATGCTGTTCTCCATGCTGCTGGCGCCGGTGCGGATGATCTTCCACACCCGCTTCGTGCTGGCCGCGTTCCTGGGCTGGGCCGCGACCTGGAACTCGCCGCAGCGTGACGACGACTCCACGCCGTGGAGCGAGGCGGTGCGTCGGCATGGCCCGCAAACCCTGCTGGGCATCGCCTGGGCCGGGCTGGTGGCGTGGCTGAACCCGAGCTTCCTGTGGTGGCTGGCGCCGATCGTCGGTTCGCTGGTGCTGTCGATCCCGGTGTCGGTGATTTCCAGCCGCGTGCGCCTGGGCCTGGCAGCCAAGGACGAGCAGCTGTTCCTGATTCCCGAGGAATACGCCACGCCGCCGGAGCTGCTGTCGACCGACCAGTACACCCACGAGAACCGCTGGCATGCCCTGCGCGACGGTTTCGTCCGGGCGGTGGTGGACCCGCGTCAGAACGCCCTGGCCTGCGCCATGGGCACTGCTCGCCACGGTCAGGCCGAGGCCATCGAGACGCTGCGCGCCGAGCGCATCGCCAAGGCGCTGGAAGCCGGTCCCAAGGGCATCGACCTCAACACCCGCCTGGCGCTGCTGAGCGACCCGGTGGCGCTGTCGCGGTTGCACGAACGGGTCTGGGCCGAACAGCACGAGGCCTGGATCAAGGCCTGGCGCGGCTCGATCGCCAACGATCCGCATGCGCCGTTGTTGCCGTTGCAGCCTGAGGGCGAGGGGCAGCCGACGCTGGTGGGCGCCTGATCGGTCTTCTCGCGGGTGAATCGCTACGGCGGTTCACCCGCGCTGCTTTCAAGCTCCAGCGCTAATTTGGCCAATAAAGTCCCTTTCCGGCCCTAGGTCCCAGGCTGTGCATGCGTTAGCATCCGTCCCGACATAACGCCGCGGCCGGCACGGCCGTGCACACAACAAGATTCTGCGAACTTCCTGCTAGGGGACTTGGTGATGATGAAGAAATACCTGTCGCGCATGCTGCTGGGCGTCACGGCACTGGTGGCGGTGTCCGCCGCCCAGGCCGGCGCCATCGACGATGCGGTCAAGCGCGGCACCCTGCGTGTGGGCATGGACCCGACCTACATGCCGTTCGAAATGACCAACAAGCGTGGCGAGATCATCGGCTTCGAGGTGGACATCCTCAAGGCCATGGCCAAGTCCATGGGCGTGAAGCTGGAGACCGTGTCCACGGCCTATGACGGCATCATCCCGGCGCTGCTCACCGACAAGTTCGACATGATCGGCAGCGGCATGACCCTGACCCAGGAACGCAACCTGCGCCTGAACTTCAGCGAGCCCTTCATCGTGGTCGGCCAGACCCTGCTGATCCGCAAGGAACTGCAAGGCGAGATCAAGTCGTACAAGGACCTGAACGACGAGAAGTACCGCCTGACCTCCAAGCTCGGCACCACCGGCGAGATGGTGGCCAAGAAGCTGATCAGCAAGGCCAAGTACCACGGTTACGACAACGAGCAGGAAGCGGTGATGGACGTGGTCAACGGCAAGGCCGACGCCTTCGTCTACGACGCGCCCTACAACGTGGTCGCGGTGAACAAGGCCGGCGCCGGCAAGCTGGTGTACCTGGAAGAGCCCTTCACCTACGAGCCGCTGGCGTTCGGCCTGAAGAAGGGCGACTACGACAGCATCAACTTCATCAACAATTTCCTGCACCAGATCAAGCACGACGGCACCTACGATCGTATCCACGACAAGTGGTTCAAGAAGACCGACTGGCTCAAGGAAATGGAATAAACCCAGACGCGCGCGGCAAGCGACACGCGGCCCGCTACGAGAACGCGCGACACCTGATGACGGTGCGCGTCTGCTCGTAGCGGACCGCGTGTGGCTTGCCGCGCGGCGCTGTGCGGAGTACCCCCGTGATCAAACACAACAAACCCCAGTGGCCCTGGCACGCGCTCACCGCGCTGGTGCTGGTGGGGCTGGCGTGCAGCCTGTACCTGGCCACGTCGATGATTTCCTATGAGTGGCGCTGGAACCGCGTCCCTCAATACTTCGCCTTCCAGGCCGAAGACGTGCAACGTGCGGCCAGCTACGGCAGCGTCGAAGAGATCGTGGTCTCCGGCGATCAGGCGCGCGTGACCCTCAAGGGCGAGGACGGCGACACGCAGGTGCTGGACGTGGCCAAGGACAGCCTGCAACTGAGCCGTGGCGATGACGTCTCCGAGGGCGATGCAGTCGGCGTGACCCGCCACTGGACGGCCGGACCGCTGGCCTGGGGGTTGTGGACCACCTTGTGGATTTCCGTGCTGTCCGGCGCCTTCGGTCTGCTGATCGGCCTGTTCGCCGGGCTGTGCCGGTTGTCGAACAACCCGACCCTGCGCGACCTGTCCACGGTGTACGTCGAACTGGTGCGCGGCACGCCGCTGCTGGTGCAGATCTTCATCTTCTACTTCTTCATCGGCACCGTGCTCAACCTGTCCCGGGAGTTTGCCGGGGTGGCGGCGCTGGCGCTGTTCACCGGCGCCTACGTGGCCGAAATCGTGCGCGCGGGCGTGCAGTCGATCGCCAAGGGGCAGAACGAGGCGGCGCGCTCGCTGGGCCTCAATGCCGGGCAGTCGATGCGCCACGTGATCCTGCCCCAGGCCTTCAAGCGTGTGCTGCCGCCGCTGGCCGGTCAGTTCATCAGCCTGGTCAAGGACACCTCGCTGGTGTCGGTGATCGCCATCACCGAGCTGACCAAGAGCGGTCGCGAGGCTATTACCACGTCCTTCTCGACTTTCGAAATCTGGTTCTGCGTGGCGGGCCTGTACCTGCTGATCAACCTGCCGCTGTCGCACATCGCCAGCCGGCTCGAGCGGAGGCTTGCGCAAAGTGATTGAAGTTCGTGACCTGCTGAAAGTCTTCGACACCCGGGGACAGGTGGTGCGTGCGGTGGACCAGGTGAGCACGCAGGTGGCCAAGGGCGAAGTGGTGGTGGTGCTGGGCCCGTCGGGCTCGGGCAAGTCGACGTTCCTGCGCTGCCTGAACGGCCTGGAGCATTTCGACCAGGGCCATGTGGCCATTGACGGCTTGCGCCTGGAAGACCCCAAGACCGACATCAACGCCTACCGCCGCGAAGTGGGCATGGTGTTCCAGCACTTCAACCTGTTCCCGCACATGACCGTGCTGGAGAACCTGTGCCTGGCACAGAAAGTGGTGCGCAAGCGCAGCAAGGCCGAGCGCGAGGCCAAGGCGCGGGCATTGCTGCTAAAGGTGGGCATCGCTGAGAAAGCCAACGAATACCCCTCGCGCCTCTCCGGTGGCCAGCAGCAGCGGGTGGCCATCGCCCGTGCGCTGGCGATGGACCCCAAGGTCATGCTGTTCGACGAGCCCACCTCGGCGCTGGACCCGGAAATGGTCGGCGAGGTCCTGGACGTGATGAAGACCCTGGCCCAGGAAGGCATGACCATGGTCTGCGTCACCCACGAAATGGGCTTCGCCCGTGAAGTGGCCGACCGCGTGCTGTTCTTCGACCATGGCAAGTTGCTGGAGGATGCGGCACCGGCCGCGTTCTTCGCCGCACCCACCGATCCGCGCGCCCAGGCGTTCCTGCGCCAGGTGCTGTGAGCGGGGATGCCAATTGCGGCGGCAGAGCTGGAAAGCGGGGACCGCTACGCGGTCCAATCGCGACGCAAGGCCGCTCCCACCGAGATTGCGCTTGCGTCACCTCCTGGGGACCGTAGGCGACACCGGGTGATCATGCGTATGTTGTTCATCTGCAGCGCATGATTTCCAGAATCCAGCGCGGCTTTTGTGGGAGCGGCCTTGGGTCGCGATTGGACCGCAAAGCGGTCCCGGCAATGGCAGAGGGGAAGCTGAAAACCTGGGACCGCTACGCGGTCCAATCGCGACGCAAGGCCGCTCCCACGAGATCCCGCAGCCCCCAAGAAGTTGAGCAAGACCGCGGGTCGGTGGTAGGTGAAAGACAGTTGGCTTGCATCGCGATTGGACCGCAGAGCGGTCCCTGTATCAGGTGATCGTTTGGCACGGCTACAAGCTGAAGCGCCCGACCATTCCCCTTAGCTGTTGCCCCAACTGCTCCAGTTCGCCGCTGGAGCTGGCGGTCTGCTCGCTGGCAGTGCTGGTGTGGTCGGACGCCTCGCGTACGCTGATCACGCTGCGGTTGATCTGTTCGGCCACCACGCTCTGCTGTTCGCTGGCGGTGGCGATCTGCTGATTCATGCCCTGGATGTTCGACACCGTGCGGGTGATCTGGCTCAGTGCGTCGCCTGCGCGGCGGCTGAGTTCGACGCTCTGCTCGGTGAGGGTGCGGCTGCTGTCGAGCAACGAGGTCACTTCGTCGGTGCCTTGGTGCAGGCTTTCGATCAGGTGCTCGATTTCCTCGGTGGACTGCTGCGTGCGCTGGGCCAGGCCGCGCACTTCGTCGGCGACCACGGCGAAACCGCGTCCGGCTTCACCGGCGCGCGCCGCTTCGATGGCGGCGTTGAGCGCCAGCAGGTTGGTCTGCTCGGACACCGACTTGATCACATCGAGAATGCTGCCGATGCGCTGGCTTTCCCCGGCCAGGTGCTGCATCGAACTCAGGCAGCGGTCCATCTGCATCGCCAACTGCTCGATGCGGGCGATGGCCTCGCCCACCACCTGGTCGCCCATCTGCGCCTGGTGGTCGGCGTCGGTGGCGGCCAGCGAGGCATGCTCGGCGTTCTGTGCCACCTCCTGTACCGTGGCGCTCATCTGGTTCATCGCCGTGGCCACCTGGTCGGTTTCCTCGCGCTGCTGGGTGATGCGCTCCAGGGTGTCGGCGCTGGCACCGGCCAGTTGCGTGGCCGCCTGTGACAGATGGCCCACGCTCTGGTCGATGCCGCCGATCAACTGGCGCAGGCTCAGGGTCATCTCCTGCATGCTGGTCTGCAACTGGCCCATCTCGTCGCGACGCGCCACGCTGTGCACCAGGCTGAGGTCGCCACGGGCGATGCGCGCGGCCTGGGCCAGGGTCTGGCGCAAGGGCAGGGTGATCTGCCGGGTGATCAGCCAGGCCGCCAGCACGCCCACCAACAATGCCAGCAACGCGACGCTGGTGAGCAGCGAGTGGGCGGCCAGGGCCTCGCGGTCACGCTGCTCGACCTTGTGCTCGGCCAAGGTCACGCTGGTCGCGCGCAGTTGGTTACCGATGCTCTCCATGCTGTTCTGCAGGCGCTCTGCACGGATCGCCACCTGGCGGTACTGCTCCAGGCTGGCCCGGTACTGCGCCAGGGCCAGCTTGGGCCGTCCCATCAGATCGGCCGGCAGGCCCAGGGGCGCCAATGCCGTGAGCATCTGTTCCAAGCTGACCTGCGCGGCGTCCAGCGCCTGGTCGCCGACCTTGGCGAAGTCTTCCACCGGCGAAAAGGTATAGGCCGGGACCAGGCTCTGCTGCTCGGCGCTGTCGACCTGGCGGGTGAGCGTATCCATGACCCCGAGCAGCCCGTTCTGCTGACCGTCGGCCGGCAGCTTGAGCAGGGCCTGGGTCTGCACCTCGTCGATGGCTTCAGCCAGGGTGCGCACCCGGGCCTGCATGGTGCTGCGCAACTCGGCGCGGTTGAGCACCACCCCCAGCAGCTCGCTGAAGTTCTGCCGCAGGCGCTGCAACTGTTGCAGGCTTTCGGTGAGCAATTGGCGTGAGTCTTCGACGCTGCTGCGCTGTTGGAGCAGGGTGAGCATGCCCTGCAACTGTTCGAGAATCTGCTCGATGCGGGCCTTGCTGGCGTCATCGGAAAGCACGCGATAGGTGATGCGCTCAGCGCGCAGGTCCTTGGTCAGGTCGTTGATGCGCACGATCTCGCTGAGCTGCTGCGAGCGGTTGATGGCGCCGTCCAGGGCCCGCCAACCGGTGACCGTGGTGGCGAGGGTGAGTAGCAGGACCACGGCGAAACCGAGGGTGAGCTTGAGCCGGACACTGAGGTTGTCCAGGCGGCGAGTGAAGGGTCCGAACATGGCGAGTCTCCGTCCAATTGAGAGAAAGGCCATGCTGGTAAGTTGCCAGTATGGCTCTTCTGCTCATCGGCACGGACCTCGTGGGACTCGACCTGTAAATGCTGTGGGAAACGTCCTCTACATGAGAGTGAAGATTCCGTGGGTGCGGCGCTTCACAAGCGGAAGCGCGCGACCAGGCTCTGCAAATGGGTGCCCAGGCGTGCCAACTCGACGCTGGAACTGGCGGTTTCTTCGCTGGCCGCCGAGGTCTGGTCGGAAATGTCGCGCACGTTCATCACGCTGCGGTTGATCTCTTCGGCCACCGCGCTCTGCTGCTCGGCGGCCGTGGCGATCTGTTGGTTCATCGACTGGATCGACGACACGGTGCGGGTGATGGTCGCCAGTGAACTGCCCGCGCGACGGGTCAGTTCGACGCTGCTGTCGGTGAGTGCACGGCTGCCGTCCATGACGCTGGACGCCCGCTGGGTGCCGCTCTGCAGCCTGGCGATCAACTCTTCGATTTCTTCGGTGGACTGCTGGGTGCGCTGGGCCAGACTGCGGACCTCGTCGGCGACCACGGCGAACCCGCGACCGGCTTCCCCGGCGCGGGCCGCTTCGATGGCGGCGTTGAGCGCCAGCAAGTTGGTCTGCTGGGCCACGGCCTTGATCACGTCCAGCACGCTGCCGATCTTGTCGCTTTCGCCGCGCAACTGGGTCATGGCCTCGCTGGAGTGCCCCACCTCGGCGGCCAGGCGCTCGATCTGGGCGATGGCCTCGGCGACCACTCGATCGCCCTCGCGGGCTTGCTGGTCAGCCATCAGCGCCGCTTCCGAGGCCTGCTCGGCATTGCGCGCCACGTCCTGCACGGTGGCGGTCATCTCGTTCATGGCGGTGGCCACCTGGTCGGTCTCCACCTTCTGATTGTTGACCCCCGCACTGGTCTGCTCGGTGACCGCCGAGAGCTCCTCGGCGGCGCTGGCGATCTGCGTGACACCGTCACCGATGCCGCCGATCAGCTCGCGCAGGCTCTGGGTCATGCGCTGCATGCTGGCCTGCAACTGGCCGAGTTCGTCGCGGCGCTGCACCGGTGCATCCAGGCTGAGGTCGCCACTGGCCACGCGTTGCGCCGTCGAGAGGGTCTGGCGCAACGGCGCGACGATCTGCCGGGTGATGGCCAGCGCAGCGAGCATGCCCAACAGTAGCGCCAGGGCAGTGGCACCGCCGAGCAAGGTCTTGGCCTGGCGGGCGCCGCTGTCGCGCACCTGGGTTTGCGAGGCGGTCATCTGCTGGCCCAGGTCGTTGATCAGCCGGTCCTGGCTGACCATGCGCTGCAAGGCCTGATTGGCGGCGTCCTGCGCGACCCCGACCTGCTCGACGGCATCACGGTAGGCGGCCATGGCCGTCGCCGCATCGTCGAGGCTGCTGGCGTATTCAGCCGGAACCTGGGTGGGCAGGGCCTTGAGCACCGTCACCGACTGGTCGATGGCCTGCAGGGCGGTTTGCTGGAATTCCGCCTTGCCGCTGTAGGTGTAGCCGCGCACCTGGAAGCGCGCCTGCTGCAGCAGCGTGCTGGCCTGCACGATGGACTGGTACTGATTGATATCGCCGCCTTGCAGCAGACGCTGCTGGACCTGGGCAATGAGTGCGGCGGCTTTGTCGGCGCTGTCGCCGAGCACCCCGCGGGCAGCCTGGCGGCGCTGTTCGGCCTGGGTCAGGTCGGCCAGGGCCTGGCGGTACGCTTCCAGCGCCTTGCGCTGCTGCTCCAGGCGCTGGTGGTCCTCAGGCTGCTCGATTTGTCCGGTCATTTTCTCGACCTGCGCGGCGAGCTGGTCGATGGCCTGCTGCAGTTGGCCTGCCGATGCCTCGTCGCGCTCACGCTCGAAGCGCTGGCGGGCGATACGCAGGTCCTGGGCGTTGGCCAGAATGACCGAGATGTTGCCGAGCTTGTCGCCGCGGCTGGTGATGCTGTCCATGCCTCGCCAGCCGGTGGCAGCGATGGCCAGTGTCAGCAACAGCACCAGACCGAAACCGACCGCAAGCTTGCGGCTGACACTGATGTTTCCCAGTGATTGGGCAACCTTTGCGAACATGACGTCCTCCCCCTGGACACGCGGCGATGCCTGGATTTGTTATGGGCATTGTCTAGCCCATCGGCCAGTGGGGGAGAAACTTGACTCTTTATTTCTGATCGATCGGTCAGAAAATTCGCGATAGTAGCGCGGTAACGGCGGTTTCCACGCGCAGGATGCGCTCGCCGAGTTGCACCGGTGCCAGTCCGGCTTCGGCCAACAGGTCCACTTCATAGGGAATCCAGCCGCCCTCGGGGCCGATGGCCAGCGTCACCGGCCTGTCCACCGCCCGCGGGCAGGCTGGGTACGGTCCCGGATGCCCCACCAAGCCCAGGGTGTCGGCGGCGATGGCTGGCAGGCGGTCTTCGACGAAGGGCTTGAAGCGCTTTTCGATGATCACCTCCGGCAGCACCGTGTCGCGGGCCTGTTCCAGACCCAGGATCAGGTTCTCGCGGATGCTATCGGGGTGCAGGAAGGGAGTCTGCCAGAAGCTTTTCTCGACCTTGTAGCTGTTGACCAGGATCAGCCGAGGCACGCCGAGGGTGGCGATGGTCTGGAACAGACGCCGCAGCATTTTCGGCCGGGGCACCGCCAGCACCAGGGTCAACGGCAGTTTGGCCGGTGGCGGCTGATCGAAGCTGACGCGCAACTCGGCCTGGTGAGCGGCCAGGCTGAGCACTTCGGCCTGGCCCATGAGGCCGCCGATGCGACCGACGCGCAGGCGGTCACCCACCGCGACGCGGTGGATGTCCTGCATGTGGGTGAAGCGCCGGTCGGCCAGCACCACACGGTCGGCCGCGACGAAGTCGGCCTCCTCGAGCAGCAGCAGGTTCACGGTTGGGTCGCAGGCGGCTGGTCGTCGGAATCGTTCGCCGCCTCGTCCGCCTCTTGGCCGCGCTTGCGGATCAGGCCGCCGCACAGCACGCCGATCTCGAACAGCAGCCACATGGGCACGGCCAGCAAGGTCTGGGAGAAGATGTCCGGCGGGGTGAGGATCATGCCGACCACGAAGCAGCCGATGATCACATAGGGGCGGATTTTCTTCAGGTACTTCACGTCGACCACGCCGATCCACACCAGCAGCACCACCGCCACCGGGATTTCGAAGGCCACGCCGAAGGCGAAGAACAGGGTCATAACGAAATCGAGGTAGCTGGCAATGTCGGTCATCATCGACACGCCTTCGGGGGTGGCGCTGGCGAAGAAGCCGAAGATCAGCGGGAACACCAGGAAGTAAGCGAAGGCCATGCCGGCGTAGAACAGGATGATGCTGGAGATCAGCAGCGGGATGGCGATGCGCTTTTCATGGCGATACAGCCCAGGCGCGATGAAACCCCAGATTTGCTGGAGGATGAACGGAATGGCCAGGAACAGCGAGACGATCATGGTCAGCTTGAACGGCGTGAGGAACGGCGAGGCCACGTCGGTGGCGATCATCGTCGCGTTGGCCGGCAAATGTTCGCGCAGCGGCGCCGAGACCAGGGTGTAGATCTGCTGGGCGAAGGAGAACAGCCCGGCGAAGATCAGGAAGATGACCGCGACGCAGCGCAGCAGGCGCGTGCGCAGTTCGGTCAGGTGCGAAACCAGCGGCATCGGCTGGTCGTGGTCCGGGATCTGGCTCATGGGGCTTTGGGGGGCTGCGGCGGCTCAGGGTGGGTGGGCACCGCTGGCGCGGCGGGGGCATCGGTCGGGACGACCGGTGGGATGCCGGTCGGCGGCGTGTCCACGGTGGGCGCCGCCGGTGCCTTGTACGGGTCGAGAATGCGCTTGGCTTCTTCTTCCATGCGCAGGATGTGCTCGTTGTGCAACTGACGGCGGATGTCGTCGGCACCGATCTCGCGCTCGACCTCCATCTTGATGCTGTTGAAGCTGCGCTTGAGCCGCCCGATCCACAGGCCTGCGGTGCGCGCGGCACCCGGCAGGCGCTCGGGGCCGAGCACCAGCAGGGCGACCAGGCCGACGAGCAACAGCTCGCTGAAGCTGATACCGAACATGGGTCAGTCTTTGCGCTGCGGCTCTTGGACCGGCTGAGCCTGGCCCTCGAGGGTGTGTGGCGTGGTCAGCGGCGCGGTGCTGTGCGGCTGCTGGGTGGGCTGGACGGTCGGTTGCACGGGCTGAACGGGTGGAGGTGTCGGCTCGGCCGGCTTGTGCTCCTCCTCGTTCATGGCCTTGCGAAAGCCCTTGATCGATTCGCCCAGGTCGCTGCCAAAGTTCTTCAGCTTCTTGGTGCCGAACACCAGCACCACCACGACCAGCAGGACGATCCAGTGTTTCCAGTCAAAAATACCCATGTTCGTACTCCTGAAAATGTGTGTCGGCCAAGCGACGCTGCGGGGGGGCGGTGAACGTCAGGCCGACGGTTGGCGCGCGGCTTTCTCGTCGTGCCCGGACAGCCCGAAGCGGCGGTCCAGTTCGTCCAGCACCGCTTGCGGATGCTGGCCCAGTGCGCTGAGCATCACCAGGCTATGGAACCACAGGTCTGCGGTCTCGTAGATGACATCGCTGCAATCGTTGCTCACGGCAGCGTCCTTGGCAGCGATGATGGTCTCGATCGATTCCTCGCCGAGCTTCTCCAGAATCTTGTTCAAGCCCTTGTGGTACAGGCTGGCCACGTAGGAGCTGTCGGGTGCCGCCTGCTTGCGCTGTTCCAGCACCTCGGCGAGGCGGTCAAGGGTGTCGCTCATGTTCAGTGCCCTGCGTGGTAGATGGCGTCCGGGTCTTTGAGCACCGGATCGACGGATTTCCATTGGCCGTCTTCGAAGACGCGATAGAAGCAGCTTTCGCGGCCGGTATGGCAGGCGATATGGCCCAGTTGCTCGACCATCAGGATGACCACGTCGGCATCGCAGTCCAGGCGCAGCTCATGCAGCGTCTGCACATGGCCGGACTCTTCGCCCTTGCGCCACAGCTTGCCACGCGAGCGCGACCAGTAGATGGCGCGATGCTCGGCGACGGTGAGGGCGAGCGATTCACGGTTCATCCAGGCCATCATCAGTACGCGCCCGGTCTTGTGGTCCTGGGCGATCGCCGGTACCAGGCCATCGCTGTTCCACTTGATCTCGTCCAGCCAGTCTTTCATCGTCGACTCCAACTCAGGCCCGCTCCCGTACCGGGCCGATTGCCGCTAGTGTGCCAGCCAGCCGCGCGGCTGGCTATCGGCGCACGATCAGGTACAGCCCAGCGGCGAGCATCAGCCAGGCCGGCCAGGCGGCGGGTGCGCTGAGGCTGGCAGCGCCAGCGGCGAGGGTCGCGCCGCCGGTCAGCAGACCGGCACCGAGCAGGCGCAGTGCCCAGCGGTCAGCGGGCGCTTGGCGCTCGGGCAGATGCGCATTGTGCAGGTGCGGCTGCGACAGGCGTTCGAGCACATCGCGGGTCATGTCGGCCAGGTGCGGCAGTTGCTCGGCCTGGCTGTAGAGGTTGCCCAGCACCGCCTTGGGGCTCATGCGCTCGCGCATCCAGCGTTCCAGGTACGGTTTGGCAGTGCTCCACAGGTCCAGCTCCGGGTACAACTGGCGGCCCAGGCCTTCGATGTTGAGCAGGGTTTTTTGCAGCAACACCAGTTGCGGCTGCACTTCCATGTTGAAGCGCCGTGCGGTCTGGAACAGGCGCATCAGCACCTGGCCGAAGGAAATATCCTTTAACGGTTTTTCGAAGATCGGCTCGCATACGGTACGAATCGCCGCCTCGAACTCGTTGACCTTGGTCGTGGCTGGCACCCAGCCCGAGTCGATGTGCAACTGTGCCACGCGGCGGTAATCGCGCTTGAAGAAGGCGATCAGGTTACGCGCCAAGTAGTCCTGGTCCTCATCGGTGAGGCTGCCGACGATGCCGCAGTCGATGGCGATGTACTGCGGGCTCCAGGGCTTGACCGTGCTGACGAAGATGTTGCCCGGGTGCATGTCGGCGTGGAAGAAGCTGTCGCGGAACACCTGGGTGAAGAATACCTCGACACCGCGCTCGGCCAGCGCCTTCATGTCGGTGCGCTGGTCGGCGAGGGTGGCCATGTCGGTCACCGGCACGCCGTAGATGCGCTCCATCACCAGCACTTTCGGGCGGCAGAAGTCCCAGTAGACCTGCGGCACGTACATCAGCTCGGAGCCTTCGAAGTTGCGCCGCAGTTGGCTGGCGTTGGCCGCCTCGCGCAGCAGGTCGAGCTCGTCGTAGATGGTCTTCTCGTAATCGCCGACCACCTCCACCGGGTGCAGGCGGCGCGCGTCGGCCGAAAGCCGTTCGGCGCCCTTGGCGATCAGGAACAGCCACGCCAGGTCCTGGGCGATGATCGGCTTCAGGCCGGGGCGCACTACCTTGACCACCACTTCCTCACCACTCTTGAGGCGTGCGGCATGCACCTGGGCCACCGAGGCGGACGCCAGCGGCTCGACGTCGAAGCGGCTGAACACTTCACCGACCTTGGCCCCCAGTTGCGCTTCGATCAGCGCCACGGCCTGCTGCGGGTCGAACGGCGGCACGCGGTCCTGCAGCAGCATCAGCTCATCGGCGACGTCGGCCGGCAGCAGATCGCGGCGGGTGGACAGCAGTTGGCCGAACTTGATGAAGATCGGGCCGAGATCCTGCAAGGCCAGGCGCACCCGCGCACCACGGCTGAGCGCGCTGCGCTTGCGCGGCAGCCAGCGCCAGGGCAGCAGCAGGCGCAGGCTCAGCAGCCACCAGGGCAGGGGCAGGTCGAACAGCAGGTCATCGAGGCGGTAGCGGATCACGACGCGCTGGATGCGCAACAGACGGCGGACGGCGAGCAGCTTCATGCGTTATCGCTGGAATCAGGGGGGAGGGAAAGGCGGCGGATACGCGCCTCGAGACGTTCGATGTCGACTTTCAGCGCGTCGAGCTCGCTGAACGCGGCCTCGGCTTCGCGCTGGCCGACCAGGGTGCGCGATTCCTCGGCCAGGTACTCGGACAGGTTCTGGCCGAAGCGCGCCAAACCCTGGCGGGTCCACTGCGCGCGCTGGCGCACATGACCTGCGAGCAGCGCGGTGGGCACCGGGCCCAGCCAGCGCGCCAGCTCGTACTCCCAGTCCAGTTCCAGGTCCTGGAGCACACCGACCAGGTCCAGCAGCACGGCGCTGTCGCCATGCAGTTGCACCTGCGGGCTGTGCAGCACGGCAGTCTTGTCCTTGGCCAGCGCCAAGTGGGCGAGGCTGGCGGCGGGGGCGCGCAAGGTGCAGTGCACGTCGCCTTCCCAATGCGCGGCCAGCATCAGGCCTTGCTCGTCAGGCAGGATGAACAGTTGCAGGGCCGGCTGGCGACAGTCGATGGCGATCACCTTGCCTTCGAGCGCGCCCAGGCGCGGCAGCGCCGTGCTGTCCAGGCGCAGCACGCGGTTGAGCCCGTGCTCGACGCTGGCGAGCAGGCCGGCCATGAGCATCAGGGCTTGATCCCGCGGTGCACGGCGACGATGCCGCTGGTCATGTTGTGGTAGGTGACGCGGTCGAAGCCGGCGGCGACCATCATGCTCTTGAGGGTTTCCTGGTCGGGGTGCATGCGGATCGATTCGGCCAGGTAGCGGTAGCTTTCCGAGTCGTTGGTGATCAGCTTGCCGGCCAGCGGCATGAAGGCGAACGAATAGGCGTCGTAGGCCTTGGACATGAGCTTGTTGGTGGGCTTGGAGAACTCCAGCACCAGCAGGCGACCGCCCGGCTTGAGCACGCGCAGCATCGAGCGGATGGCGTCGTCCTTGTGGGTGACGTTGCGCAGGCCGAAGGCGATGGTCACGCAGTCGAAGTGGTTGTCGGGGAAGGGCAGCTTCTCGGCGTCGGCCTGGACGAACTCGATGTTGCCGGCCACGCCACGGTCGAGCAGGCGGTCGCGACCGACCTTGAGCATCGATTCGTTGATGTCGGCCAGCACCACCTGGCCGGTGGGGCCGACCAGGCGCGAGAACTTGGCGGCCAGGTCGCCCGTGCCGCCGGCGATGTCGAGCACGCGATTGCCGGGGCGTACGCCGGACAGCTCGATGGTGAAGCGCTTCCACAGGCGGTGCATGCCGCCGGAGAGCACGTCGTTCATCAGGTCGTATTTGGCGGCCACGGAGTGGAAGACCTCGGCGACCTTCTTGGCTTTCTGGCTTGCAGGCACGTCCTGATAGCCGAAATGAGTGGTGGGTTCGGCGGAGTCGCCTTTGCGCTGGTCGTTCATATCGCTTCACCGGGAAAAAGTACCGCCATTCTAGGGTGAACGGGCGGATTTGTCTTGGCGGGGTGTACCCTCTGGCGGGCGCGGGCATAATGCCGATTATGTCTTCATTGCCTGGATACCCCGCATGACTCAGATCAGCGTCGAACGCAAACATTCCCTCGGCCGCGAGGCCGCCCGCGCCAAGGCCGAGGCCCTGGTCGAGCGACTGTCGCGCGAGTACGACCTGAAAGCCACCTGGGACGGCGACCGCGTCGATGTGGCGCGCAGCGGCGCCAAGGGCAGTGTGCACATCGGCGAGGACAGCATCCGCGTCGATCTGAAGCTGGGCATGATGCTGTCGATGATGAGCGGGACCATCAAGGGCGAGATCGAGCGGGCGTTGGACAAGAGCCTGGTGTGAGCGCCTGGCCTGCCCGCCAAGCCGATGCGCTATAGGGTGAGCATTCTAATTTCTACTTCTACAGTGTGAGCAGACTTCGGCGCGCAAGCGTTCTGCGCCTTGAATCGCGTCGGCTTAGCGTCTACACCTGACGTTGATGCAGTGTCCATCACGCTCGAACAGCTCACCGGGTTGCTCGAGCCTGTCGCGCATACCATGAGGAGAGCAGGATGGCTGGCAAGAAAAACACCGAGAAAGCAGGCAGTTCGTGGATCGGCGGGGTCGAGAAGTACTCGCGCAAGATCTGGCTGGCGGGCCTGGGGATCTACTCGAAGATCGACCAGGACGGCGCCAAGCTGTTCGATTCGCTGGTCAAGGATGGCGAGAAGGCCGAGAAACAGGCCAAGAAAGAGGCTGGCGCGGCCAAGTCGGCTACGACCTCGCGCGTATCGGACGTCAAGGACCGTGCCTTGGGCAAGTGGGGCGAACTCGAAGAAGCCTTCGACAAGCGCCTCAACGGCGCGATCTCGCGTCTTGGCGTGCCGAGCCGCAATGAGATCAAGGCCCTGCACCAGCAGGTCGAGCACCTCACCCAGCAGATCGAGAAGCTGACGGGCACCTCGACCGCTTCGGCCTCCAAGGCGACGGTTAGCAAGAGCGCGGCCAAGCCGCTGACCAAGGCGGCGGCCAAACCTGCGGCGAAAACCCCAGCGGCCAAGCCGGCGAGCAAAGCGGCTGCGCAGAAACCGGCGGCCAGCAAAGCGGCTGCCAAGCCCGCCGCTAAACCCGCCGCCAAGCCAGCCGCTGCCAGGAAGCCTGCTGCGAAAAAGGCACCGGCCAAGTCGACAGCGACCCCAACCGCCGCGTCGGCCTCCAGCAGCGACACGTCCGCCGCGTCCAGCTCCTCGACCCAGGCCTGATCGTCCGCCCAGGCGACCGCGATGTCCGCGTGGTCGCCTGGCGCCGGGCTCATCTGGGCAGGTACTTCCCCGCCAAGCGCTGCACCGCGCTCCGTGCCGGCTCCGCCAGGTGCGGCGCCACCAGCATCATTGCCTGGTACACCACCACGGCTTCCTCGCCCAGGTGCCCCAGCACCCGTTGATAATCCAGCGAAAACAGCAACGTCAGGGTGATCTGCTCCACCAGCAGCCCCAGTGCCTGGGTGTCGCTGAGCACCAGCCCCTGGGCCTGGAGGCTGGCCAGCAGCGCCGCCAGCGTGCGCTTGAGTGCGTCGATCAGGCGGCGCATGCCGCGCGCCAGCTTGGGCAAGCGGCCCGCCAGGTTGGACAAGTCCTGGAACAGGAAGCGGTAGCGCGCCATGTGCTCGACGATCAGGTGCAGGAACAGGCCGTAGTCCTCGGCCTGCAGTCGCGCGTCCAGCGGCGGTTCGAGCAGCGGCATCAGCTCGTCTTCGAAGCGTTCCAGCAGGCCCAGCACCAACGGCTCCTTGCCGTGGAAGTGGTAGTACAGGTTGCCGGGGCTGATGCCCAGTTCGGTGGCGATCTGCAGGGTCGAGACGTTCGGCTCGCCGTGCTGGTTGAACAGGTCCAGGGCGCAGGCGAGGATGCGTTCGCGGGTCTTGATGGCCATCTAGCGCTTGCCGTTGCCCGGCGCTGCCGGCCGTGGGTGCATGACCGCGCGCTGGCGTTCCTGCTGGAGGAATTTCATGATGATCGGCGCCACCGCTTCGGCCCGGGTGATCAGGAACAGGTGGCCGTCATCGATGACGTGCAATTGGGCGTTGGGAATGCGCCAGGCCAGCAGGCGCATGTTGATCAACGGAATCAGGGGGTCGTCGTCACCGGCCAGCACCAGGGTGGGCTGATGGATCTTGTGCAGCCAGTGGATGCTGGTCCAGCCAAGCCCCGCGAACAGTTGCCAGTAGTAGCCGGTCTTGCCGCCGGAGCGCACCTTCGAGGCATGGTGCAACGCCAGGTCCGGGTCGCGGCGGAAGGCCCCGCCGTAGATCATCGGCGCGATGCGGATCACATGGGAAGGCTGCACGTAGCGCCGGGGGCTGGCCATCATCCACAGGACCTTGGGCTTGCCGGGCACCATGAAGGCGCCGGCGGCGGTGGCGGCCAGCACCAGCTTGCGGCAGCGTTCGGGATAGTCGTGGGCGAACTGCTGGGCCAGCGCGCCGCCCCAGGACACCCCGATGACATTGACCTGGCCGTAGTCCAGGTAGTCGAGCATGCGCGCGGTGAGCTTGGCCAGGCCGGGGAAGCGGTAGGGATGGCGTGGCGTCGAGGAGCCACCGACACCGGGCACGTCGAAGGCGATCACTTCCAGGTCCGGGTCCAGCGCCTCGATGAACGGGAACACCAGCTCCAGGTTGGCGCCGATGCCGTTGAAGATCAGCAACGGCGTGAGGTGCGGCTTGCCGGGGCGGACCGCGGTGCGGATCGACTGGTCGTCCAGCTCGACGGTCCTGAACACGTAGGGTTGCGACATGCGCCTGACTCTGAGGTGGATGAAACGCCGTGTCCTGCCAAGGGCGGGAGCGCGGCGGAGCTCAACGCTCGTGAACGTAGGTGCCGGGGGCGGCCTCCCCCGGGCTGTAGGCACGATTGCCCAGGCGTGTAGGCGCTTTCTTGAGATCGCCGGCGCGCTCGCCCAGCCATTTCTGCCAATGCAGCCACCAGGAATCGGCATGCTTGATGGCATTCTCCTGCCAGGCCAGCGGGTCGTCGGGACGGTCTTCGCCGGTCTGGAAGCGTGCCTTGGGGTTGCCCGGGGGATTGAGGATGCTCTGGATGTGGCCGCTGTTGGACAGCACGAACTCGATGTGGCCGCCGAACAGGTGCGCCGAGCGGTAGCACGACTGCCACGGGGTGATGTGGTCGGCGGTGCCGGCAACGGCGTAGATGTCGCACTGCACCTGCTTGAGGTCGATGGCGGTGCCACAGACCTCCAGGCCGCCGGGGCGGGTCAGCGGGTTGTTCTTGAACATCTCGATCAGGTCGCCATGGAAGGCGGCGGGCAGGCGCGTGGTGTCGTTGTTCCAGAACAGGATGTCGAACACCGGTGGCTCGTTGCCCAGCAGGTAATTGTTGACCCAATAGTTCCAGATCAGGTCGTTGGGGCGCATCCAGGCGAAGACCTTGGCCATGTCGCTGCCTTCGAGCACCCCGGCCTGGTAGGAATGGCGCTTGGCCGCCTCCAGCGTGGTTTCATCGACGAACAGCGCCACCTGGGTATCGACCGTGGTGTCGAGCACGCTCACCAGCAGCGTCAGCCCCTTCACCTTGGTTTCGCCCAGTGCCGCGTAGTGGCCCAGCAATGCGGTGCAGGTGATGCCGCCGGAGCAGGCGCCGAGCATGTTCAAGTCCTTGCTGCCGGTGATCGCCAGCACCGCGTCGACCGCTTCCTTGAGTGCTTCGATGTAGGTGGACAGCCCCCACTCGCGCTGGGCCTTGGTCGGGTTGCGCCAACTGATGATGAAGGTCTGCTGGTTGGAGCGTAGGCAGAAACGCGCCAGGCTCTTCTCCGGGCTGAGGTCGAACACGTAGAACTTGTTGATCTGCGGGGGCACCACTAAAAGCGGGCGGCTGTGCACCTGCTCGGTGATCGGCCGGTACTGGATCAGCTCCAGCACGTCGTTGCGAAACACCACCGCGCCCTCGCTGGTGGCGATGTTGCGCCCCACTTCGAAGGCCGCCATGTTCACCTGGCTGGGCATGCCGCCATTGTTGACCATGTCCTTGGCCAGGTTGGCCATACCGTCGAGCAGGCTCTTGCCGCCGGTCTCGAAGAAGCGCTTGACGGCCTGCGGGTTGGCCAAGGTGTTGGTGGGCGCCATGGCCTCGGTCATCAGGTTGATGACGAACTGGCCTCGGCTGATGTCCTGGGGCGACAGGTCGCTGTCGGCGATCCAGTCGTTGAGCTCCTTGCGCCAGGCCAGGTAGGTCTGCAGGTAGCGGCGGTACAGTGGGTTCTGGCTCCAGGTCGGGTCGCTGAAGCGGCGGTCGTCGCTGGCCGGTAGCAACTGCGAATTGCCCAGCACCACGTTCTTCAGTTCCAGTGCGAAATGGGCGACGTGCTTGGCGCTGTGCAGCGGTTGGCGCACGGCCTGGCGCAACACGGTGCGCGCCGAGCTGAGCAGGTCCTTGCGGCGGATGCCAATGACCGGATTGAGCCCCAGCGTGCTTTCCGAGGCCTGCTTCTGCAGTTCATCGTTGTTCTTGTTACTCATCTAGACGCTCCGTTGTCTCGAGACGAATACCGACTGCCTGTGGCGGGCTCGCAGGCGACCGCCCGGTACCCCCACTCGGGTGACCAGTGATGACGAGCAGGTGCTGAAACTTGCCAGACCCCTTGGTTACCCGAGTTTCATGTAATGCGCAAGACAGGCCAGTCATTGGCTGTCCATAGGGCATTCAAGCAGAGTTGGTTAGAAAGTGCGTTCCAACGATGTCGAGCCTTGACCTAGAGCATCAGCTTGACCGCAGACACGGCCGGATCACGCGATTTGCCGGCCTTGTGCAGTTCGTCGAGGTACTCGGCCCACAACTGCGTCTGGCGCAAGCACAGTTGTTCCAGGTACTCCCAAGTGAACAGCCCGCTGTCGTGGCCGTCATCGAAGGTGAGCTTGAGCGCGTACTGCCCGGCAGGCTCCAGGCCACTGAGCCCGACGTCGATCTTGCCGAACTGCAGGATGGGATTGCCGTGCCCCTGCACCTCGGCCGAAGGCGAGTGCACGCGCAGAAACTCGGCAGGCAGGTGATAGACCTCGCCAGGCGAGTACGTAAGCGAAAGGGTTTTCGAGGCTTTGTGCAGGTTGATGGCGGTAGGTAGGCGGGCCATGACACATCTCTTTTTTAAGCTACAAGCTGCAAGCTACAAGCTACAAGAGGTGAGATTCAAGCTATCGCGGATGTATCTGAAGAAAAGCGCTGCTGCAAGCGACACACATGAGCTTGTCGCTTGCAGCTTATCGCTTGAAGCTTAAAGGATGTAACGGGAGAGGTCTTCGTTCTGTGCCAGTTCGCCCAGGTGGCCGTTGACGTAGGTGGCGTCGATGTTGACCGGGGTTTCGTCGTGGCCGCTGGCCAGGTCGCCGGCGCTGAACGACAGCTCTTCGAGCAGGCGTTCGAGCAGCGTGTGCAGGCGGCGGGCGCCGATGTTTTCGGTCTTTTCGTTGACCTGGTAGGCGATCTCGGCCAGGCGCTTGATGCCGTCTTCGGCGAAGGCGATGTTCAGGCCTTCGGTCTTGAGCAACTCGCGGTATTGCTCGGTCAACGATGCATGCGGCTCGGTGAGGATGCGCTCGAAGTCCTGCGGGGTCAGGGCCTTGAGTTCGACGCGGATCGGCAGACGGCCCTGCAGCTCAGGCACCAGGTCGCTCGGCTTGCTCAGGTGGAAGGCGCCGGAGGCGATGAACAGGATGTGGTCGGTCTTGACCATGCCCAGCTTGGTGTTCACGGTGCAGCCCTCGATCAGCGGCAGCAGGTCGCGTTGCACGCCTTCGCGGGACACATCGGCGCCGCCGACGTTGCCGCGCTTGGCCACCTTGTCGATCTCGTCGATGAACACGATGCCATGCTGCTCCACCGCTTCCAGGGCCTTGGCCTTGAGCTCTTCCTCGTTGACCAGGCGGCTGGCTTCCTCGTCACGGACCATCTTCAGCGCTTCCTTGACCTTGAGCTTGCGGCTCTTGCGCTTGCCCTTGCCCATGTTGGCGAACAGGCTCTGCAACTGGTTGGTCATCTCTTCCATGCCGGGCGGCGCGGCGATTTCCACGCCCACCGCGTCGGCGACCTCGATGTCGATTTCCTTGTCGTCCAACTCGCCCTGGCGCAGGCGCTTGCGGAACAGTTGGCGGGTGTTGGAGTCGCTGCTCGACTGCTGGGCTTCCTCGCTGAAGCTGCTGACCCGAGCCTGCGGCAGCAGGGCGTCGAGGATGCGGTCTTCGGCGGCGTCTTCGGCGCGGTGGCGCACGCGGACGATTTCCTGCTCGCGCAGCATTTTCAGGGCCGCATCGGCCAGGTCGCGGATGATCGACTCGACGTCACGGCCGACATAGCCCACTTCGGTGAACTTGGTCGCTTCGACCTTGATGAACGGCGCATTGGCCAGCTTGGCCAGGCGCCGGGCGATTTCGGTCTTGCCCACGCCCGTGGGGCCGATCATGAGGATGTTCTTGGGCGTGACTTCGGCGCGCAGTTCCAGCGGCAGTTGCATGCGCCGCCAGCGGTTGCGCAGGGCGATGGCCACGGCGCGCTTGGCGTCGTCCTGGCCGATGATGTGGCGGTTGAGTTCGTGGACGATCTCGCGGGGGGTCATGGACATGATGAATTGGGGCCTCGGATGGAGTGGATCAGCGTGGGAAAAAGTCCCGCAGCGCGCGGGACACCAGAACAGCTGATCACTCGGCCAGGTCCTGCTCCTCGATGGTCAGGTTGTGGTTGGTGAACACGCAGATGTCGCCGGCGATGTTCAACGCGGTCTCGGCGATTTCGCGGGCCGAGAGGTCGGTTTTGTTCAGCAGGGCGCGTGCAGCGGCCTGGGCGTAGGCGCCGCCGGAACCCATGGCGATCAGGCCGTCTTCGGGTTCGACCACGTCGCCGTTGCCGGTGATGATCAGCGAGGCGTCCTTGTTGGCCACGGCCAGCATGGCCTCCAGGCGGCTCAAGGTGCGGTCGGTACGCCATTCCTTGGCCAGCTCGACGGCAGCGCGCACCAGATGGCCGGAATGCTTCTGCAGCTGCGACTCGAAGCGCTCGAACAGGGTGAAGGCGTCGGCGGTAGCGCCGGCAAAGCCTGCGATGACCTCGCCGTTGTACAGGCGCCGGACTTTCTTGGCGTTGCCTTTCATCACGGTGTTGCCCAGGGATACCTGGCCGTCGCCGCCCATGACGACTTTGCCGTTACGGCGGACTGAAACGATGGTGGTCAAGAGAGAGTCTCCACGCAGCGGGGCGAAAATGCCTGTTGCAGACTCATATGGGGGTGGGGGGAAGAATTTCAACCGGTGCGGATGAATGGTCGTACCTGGCCGGAGCAGGCGGGCGGGCCTGCTCACGGTTGAATCGCCGCGATTCAACTGCGACCGGGCGGGCTCAGGCCTCGTGGCACACCCGCCCGTCGACCAGGGTGTAGCGTACCGCGCCCGGCAGGCAGTGGCCGATGAACGGGCAGTTCTCGCCCCGCGAGAACCAGTGTTCGCCGGCGACCGTCGAGGCGTTGGGGTCGAACAGCACCAGGTCGGCGGCGGCACTCACCTTCAGCTCGCCGGCTGGCAGGCGCAGGGCCTGGGCCGGGCCGCTGGACAGGCGCGCCAGCAGGGTCGGCAGGTCGAGCAGGCCGTCTTCCACCAGGGTCATGGCCAGCGGCAGCAGCAGTTCGACGCTGCTGATGCCCGGTTCAGTAGCGCCGAACGGCGCCAGCTTGGCATCACGCTCATGGGGCTGGTGATGGCTGGAAATGGCCTGGATCACCCCGGACTTCACCGCTTCGCGCAGGCCATCGCGGTCGGCGGCGGTGCGCAGCGGTGGTTGCACGTGGTAGAGGCTGGAGAAGTCGCGCAGGGCGTCGTCGGTGAGGATCAACTGGTACAGCGCCACATCGGCGGTGACCGGCAGCCCCAACTGCTGGGCCTGGGCGATCAGGCGCGCGCCACGGGCGCTGGTGATCTGGGTGAAGTGCGCGCGTACGCCGCTCTGCTCGACCAGCAGCAGGTTACGCGCCAGGGCCACGGTCTCGGCGCTTTCGGGAATGCCTGGCAGGCCGAGGAAGCTCGCCATGGCGCCTTCGTGGGCCAGGCCGCCGGCCGACAGGTCGCGGTCCTGGGAATGGAACACCACGGTCAGGTCGAAGGTGGCGGCATACTCAAGGGCCCGGGCCAGGGTGCGGTTGTTGGGGATTTCCTTGAGGCCGTTGCCGAAGGCCACGCAGCCGGTGTCGCGCAAGGCCACCAGTTCGGCCAGTTGCTCGCCGTCCAGGCCTTTGGTGAGTGCGCCGATCGGGTAGACCTTGCTGTTGCCCGCGTCACGGGCGCGGTCGAGGATCAGTTCGGCCACTGCCGAGGTGTCGAGCACGGGTTTGGTCTGCGGTGGGCAGCACAGGCTGGTGACGCCGCCGGCCACCGCCGCGCGGGTTTCGCTGGCGATGTTGCCCTTGCGGCTGAAGCCTGGCTCGCGCAGGGCGACGTCGAGGTCGACCAGGCCGGGCGCGGCCACCAGGCCCTCGGCCTGGAGCGTGCGGCGGGGGCTGAAGCCGGCCGGGGCTGCGCCGATGGCGACGATCCGCCCGCCTTCGAGGTGCAGGTCGCTGACCTGGTCCAGGCCGCTGCTGGGATCGATGACCCGTGCGCCGATGATGCTGATGGTCACAGGGCGTTCTCCTGGTCGAGTTGACGTTGCGCGTTCTGGCCGCTCATGGCCATCGACAGCACGGCCATGCGTACGGCGATGCCGTAGGTGACCTGGTTGAGGATCACCGAATGCTTGCCGTCGGCCACCGCCGATTCGATTTCCACGCCGCGGTTGATCGGGCCTGGGTGCATCACGATGGCGTCCGGCTTGGCCTTGGCCAGGCGCGCGGTGGTCAGGCCGAACAGGCGGTAGAACTCGCCTTCGCTGGGCAGCAGGCCGCCGGCCATGCGTTCGCGTTGCAGGCGCAGCATGATCACCACGTCGACGTCCTTGAGCCCCTCGGCCAGGTCGGTGTAGACCTTCACCCCGTACTGCTCGATACCGATCGGGATCAGGGTCTTCGGCCCGATCACGCGGATGTCCGGGCAACCCAGGGCCTTGAGCGCGAGCATGTCGGAGCGGGCCACGCGCGAATGCAGGATGTCGCCGACGATGGCCACCGACAGGTTCTCGAAGCTGCCTTTGTGGCGACGGATGGTGAGCATGTCGAGCATGCCCTGGGTGGGGTGCGCATGGCGGCCGTCACCACCGTTGATCACGGCCACCTCCGGGCAGACGTGCTCGGCGATGAAGTGCGCGGCGCCGGAGTCCGAATGGCGCACGACGAACATGTCGGCGGCCATGGCTTCGAGGTTGCGCAGGGTGTCGAACAGGGTTTCGCCCTTGCTGGTGGACGAGGTGGACACGTTCAGGCTGATGACGTCGGCCGACAGGCGCTGGGCGGCCAGTTCGAAGGTGGTGCGGGTCCGTGTGGAGTTCTCGAAGAACACGTTGCACACGGTCTTGCCGCGCAGCAGCGGGACTTTCTTCACGGCGCGGGCGCCGACTTCGAGGAAGGAGTCGGCGGTGTCGAGGATTTCGGTGAGCAGTTCGCGGGGCAAACCGTCGAGCGAGAGGAAATGGCGTAGCTGGCCCTGGTCGTTGAGCTGCAGCGGGCGCTTGGCGTCGAATGGCGTCATCGCGGGGGACTCTTAAAGGGCGGATGCGGAGGCGAGGTCCTGGCGCTCGAGCGCGAGCGGCGCGGGACCGGTCAATTTTACCCGCTCATGGGCTGCCAGGGACAGCGTCGCGCCCAGTACGTTGGGACGGATCGGCAACTCGCCGGCGTCCAGGTCGAGCAGGCACACCAGGGTCACGCTGGCCGGGCGGCCGTAGTCGAACAGCTCGTTGAGCGCCGCGCGGATGGTGCGACCGCTCATCAGCACGTCATCGACCAGCACCAGGTGCTGGCCTTCGATCTCGAACGGCAGCTCGGAGGGGCGCACTTGCGGGTGCAGGCCGTTCTGGCTGAAATCGTCGCGGTAGAACGACACGTCGAGGGTGCCCAGCGGGCTGTGGTCGTCGAGTGCCTCTTGCAGGGCCTGGGCAACCCACACGCCACCGGTGCGGATACCGATGAAGCGGGGCTCGGCGATGGCGCGGCGCGCCAGGTGGGCGCGAAGGTCGACGGCCATCTGCCGGATCAGTGCGGCGGGATCGGGTAGGCTCATTGCGTGCTCCTTGGGGCGCCAGCAGGGCCGGCGGCAAAGCGGATGGTCAGGTATTGGCCTCCAGCCAGCCTTGCAGCAGCAGTGCCGCGGCGATGGCGTCGACCGGGTTGTCGCGGTAGCTGCCACGTGGCCCGCCGCGGGCCATTTGCTCGCCCTTGGCTTCGAAGGTGGTCAGGCGCTCGTCGTGGGTGTGTACCGGCAGGTTGTAGCGCCCGTTGAGGCGGCGGGCGAATTTCTCCGCACGCTCGCTCATTTCGCTCGGCGTGCCGTCCATGTTCAGCGGCAGGCCAACGACGATGGCATCGGGTTTCCATTCCTTGATCAGCTTTTCCACCTGGTTCCAGTCCGGCACGCCGTTCTGCGCCTTGAGCGTGCACAGCTCGCGGGCCTGACCGGTGATGACCTGGCCGACGGCGACGCCGATCTGGCGGGTGCCGTAGTCGAAGCCCAGCAGCAGGCGCAGCTCGGCCATCAGGCGTGTCCTGCCTGGCTGGTCAGCAGGGCGAGGTTGATGCCCAGGCTTTGCGCGGCCGCTTGCAGGCGTTGTTCGCAGGCCATGCCGAACAGGATGTTGGCGTCGAACGGGCAGTTGAGCCAGGCGTTGTCGGCCAGCTCTGCCTCCAGCTGTCCGGCTTCCCAGCCGGCGTAGCCCAGGGTGATCAGGCTCTGTTTCGGCCCGACGCCTTCGGCGATGGCGAACAGCACGTCCTGTGAGGTGGACAGCGACACACCTTGCAGCTCGACGGTGGCCTGGTAGCTGCATTCCGGGCTGTGCAGCACGAAGCCGCGGTCGGTCTGCACCGGGCCGCCCTGGTAGATGGGGATCTGCAGGGTGCTGGGTGCGGGCTCCTCGTCCGGGCGCAGTTGCTCGAGGATGTCGGCCAGGTACAGATCCTGCGGGCGGTTGACCACCAGCCCCATGGCACCGTTGGCATTGTGCTCGACGATGTAGGTGAGGGTCTGGGCAAAGTTCGGATCGGCCATGTGCGGCATGGCGATCAGGAACTGGTGCTTGAGGTAGCTGGGGGCGAGGGTTTTCATGAGGGGTAGTGTGGCGTCAGGTGGCGAGGCTGACAAGCTGGCCGTGCGGTGTCCGTACCGGTCAGTTGCTCGACAGCCGGTCGCCACGGGCGAAGCGCCAGGTGCGGATGATCTCCAGGCGGTCGTACTCGGCCAGGTCGCCGGTGAACGGTGCGAACGGTGCAGCCAGGCGCACGATGCGCTGGGCGGCCTGGTCGAGCAGCTTCTGGCCGGACGATTCGAGCACCAGCACCTCGTACAGCGAGCCATCGCGGTTGATCGACACCAGCAGGCGCAGGCTGCCGTAGAGCTGCTGACGGCGGGCTTCCTCCGGGTAGTTGAGGTTGCCGATGCGCTCGACTTTCTTGCGCCATTCCTCTTTGTACCAGGCGCCTTTGTCGCGCATGGTCGAGGCGGCGTTCAGGCGATGGATGCGCGGCCGCTTGGCGTACAACTGCTGCTCGTTGGACAGCTCGGCTTCCAGGCTGGCGATCTGGCTCGACAGCTGCGAGCTGTCGAAGGTCGGCGCCGCCTGCGCCGGTTTAGGCTGCGGCTTGCTCTCCTTGGGCGCGGTCTCGGCCTTCTGCGGCTTGCTCGCCTTGGTGGTCACTGCGGTTTTGGCCGGGGGCGGCGGCGTTTCCGCGCGGGCGGCCGGCGGCGGGGTGATTTTGTTGACCTTGCTGTCCTGGAACGGCGCCACCTCGGTGGTGGTGGGCACCGCCTTCTTGTCCAGTGTGCCGCTGCCTTGCTGGTTGTCCTGTGCCTGGAAGTCGGCCTTCTCGGGCGCTTTCTCGCTCTTGAAGGTGGCCAGGGTGATGTCCATGGTCTGGCGAATTTCGGCGGGCTTGATGACGTTGAAGCTCACGCCGAGGATCAACGCCAGGTGTACCAACGCCGCCAGGAACAAGGTAAAGCCAAGCCGATCCACCGGGCGTACGCGCGGTGGCAGCAGGTCGGCGGGAATATCGGCGGGCGATGTCATCTTGTGTCCCAGAGAAGCAGCTTCAAGCTTCAAGTTTCAAGCGGCAAGTAGAGGCGGTTCGGCGCTGGATCGCGCTTTTTCTTGCCGCTTGTAGCTTACCGCTTGCCGCTGAGCGCCAGCTTAGCGCTGAGCGCTCAGCTGGCGCTCGATGGCGTCCATCAGTTGGCCGCCGATGTCGGTGTTGTAGGCCGCGTCGATTTCGCGGATGCAGGTCGGGCTGGTGACGTTGATTTCGGTAAGCGAGTCGCCGATCACGTCCAGGCCCACGAACAGCAAGCCTTTTTCGCGCAGGGTCGGACCGACCTGGGCGGCGATCCAGCGGTCGCGCTCGGTCAGCGGGCGGGCTTCGCCGCGACCGCCTGCGGCCAGGTTGCCGCGGGTTTCGCCGCTGGCCGGGATGCGCGCCAGGCAGTAGGGCACCGGCTCGCCGTCGATCATCAGGATACGCTTGTCGCCATCGACGATCTGCGGCAGGTAGGCCTGCGCCATGATCTGCTGGTGACCGTGCTGGGTCAGGGTTTCCAGGATCACCGACAGGTTCGGGTCACCCTGGCGGTGGCGGAATACCGACGCCCCGCCCATGCCGTCGAGCGGCTTGAGGATCACGTCGCCGTGGGTGGCGGCGAACTCGCGCAGGATGTCGGCGCGGCGGCTGACCAGCGTCGGCGCCATGCACTGCGGGAACTGCGTGGCGAACAGCTTCTCGTTGCAGTCGCGCAGGCTCTGCGGCTTGTTGACGATCAACACGCCGTCGCGCTCGGCCTGCTCCAGCAGGTAGGTGCTGTAGACGAACTCCATGTCGAACGGCGGATCCTTGCGCATCAGGATCACGTCCAGCTCGCCCAGCGCGCTGTCCTGTTCCTCGCCCAGCTCGAACCAGCGCGTGGCATCGGCGAACACCTTCAGCGGTCGCATGCGCGCGCGCGCCTGCCCGGTGCCCTGGTACAGGTCGCGCTGCTCCATGTAGAACAGGCTCCAGCCGCGCGCCTGCGCCGCCAGCAGCATGGCCAGCGAACTGTCCTTCTTATAGGAAATGGACGCGATGGGGTCCATGACAATCCCGAGGCGAACGCTCATGGGGTAAATCCTCTTGGCGACCGGCGGCCGCGATGGCACGAAAGAAAAGTGGCTCAGGGTGGCGCCGCAAACGCGGCGGGTCAAGGGGCAGGCAGATGCAATGGCCCTGCGGACTGTGTTAAAAAAGCAGCTTCGAGCGTGTAGCGGCAAGCGGCGAATGGACGCGGATCGGCTCGGTCTGCGCTTCTGCTGTGGCTTGCGCGCCTGCACTCACCTGCGCACGGGTAGACGTCTATGGAACAACCTCTGAAGGTGATGGTGATCGACGACTCGCGCACCATCCGCCGGACCGCCCAGACGCTGCTAGGGGAGGTGGGTTGCGAGGTGATCACCGCCAGCGACGGTTTCGATGCCCTGGCCAAGATCGTCGATCATGCGCCGCGGATCATCTTCGTCGATGTGCTGATGCCGCGCCTGGACGGCTACCAGACCTGCGCGATCATCAAGCACAACGCGCTGTTCAAGGACACCCCGGTGGTGCTGCTGTCCTCGCGCGATGGCTTGTTCGACAAGGCCCGCGGGCGGGTGGTCGGCTCCGACCAGTTCCTGACCAAGCCGTTCACCAAGGAAGAATTGCTCGAAGCGATCCGCGTGCATGTGCCCGGATTCGCCGAACATGCACACCACGCACCCTGACCGCGCCGCGCCGGCGCGGTCTTCATGTTTCTGATGGGGAAACCGCATGGCCCGAGTTCTGATCGTCGACGACTCGCAGACAGAGATGCAAAAACTCACCGGATGGCTGCAACAGCACGGCTACGAGGTGCTCAAGGCCGAAACCGGTGCAGACGGCGTGGCCCTGGCGCGCCAGGAAAAACCCGACGCGGTGCTCATGGACATCGTCATGCCGGGCATGAACGGCTTCCAGGCCACCCGGCAGTTGAGCAAAGACCCCGAGACCTGCGCCATTCCGGTGATCATGGTCACCACCAAGGACCAGGACACCGACCGCATCTGGGCCACGCGCCAGGGCGCGCGCGACTTCCTCACCAAACCCGTGGAAGAACACGCGCTGATCGCCAAGCTGGCCGAAGTGCTGGGCACTTGACCACCCGCCCCCAGGGCGCGTCGCTGACCGCGTTCGAGCTGCTGCTGGACATCGACCGCCGCTGCCGCCTGCTGGTGGCCGACCAGCCGCCGCAGGACACGCGCCTGCAGCACTGGAGCGGCATCGGTTTTCGCATCGCCGGGCAGTGGTTCGTCGCGCCCATGGGGGAAATCGCCGAAGTGCTGCGCGAACCGCGCAGCAGCCGCGTGCCGGGCGTGCAGCCCTGGGTGCGCGGGGTGGCCAACCTGCGCGGCAGATTGCTGCCGGTGATGGACCTGTCGGCCTTTCTTGGCCTAGGCCCGGCAGCGGCGGGCAAGCAGCGGCGGGTGCTGGTGCTGGACCACGACGACCTGTTCGTCGGCCTGCTGGTCGACGAAGTGGTCGGCCTGCAGCATTTCGCCCTCGACAGCCTTGCGCTGTCGCCGCCGCAGCCGCTGATTCGCGCGGCGGCGCCGTTCGTACAGGGGCATTTCCCCCGCGAGCACAACTGGGCGATCTTCAGCCCTTTCGCCCTGGCCCAGGCGCCAGGCTTTCTCGATGTGGCGTTGTGAGGCCCCTGCGACAGTGAACCCTTCGATCCCCAGCAAGCCCACCCCGACCGTCGTTCCGGAAGCGGTGGCCCAGCGTCCACGCAGCACCGCGCAGATCACCGTGCTGTTCGTGGTGCTGATCCTGTCGATCGTGCTGCTGTTCGCCAACTTCGCCTACCTCAACACCCAGTCCAGCCACGACAAGCAGTACATCGGTCATGCCGGCGAGCTGCGCGTGCTGTCCCAGCGCATCGCCAAGAACGCCACCGAAGCGGCGGCGGGCAAGGCCTTGGCGTTCCGTCTGCTGTCCGATGCACGCAACGACTTCGAGCGGCGCTGGAAGTACCTGCGCGAGGGCGACAAGACCACCGGGCTGCCACCGGCGCCGGCCACCGTGCGCGACGAGATGGACGCGGTGCGCCAGGACTGGGAAAACCTGCGCCGCAACACCGACACCATCCTGGCCAGCGAACAGACCGTGTTGTCGTTGCATCAAGTGGCGGCGACCCTGGCCGAGACCGTGCCGCAGTTGCAGGTCGAGTACGAGAAAGTGGTGGAAATCCTGCTGCAAAGCGGCGCACCGGCCAGCCAAGTGGCCGTGGCCCAGCGCCAGTTGCTGCTGGCCGAGCGGATTCTCGGCTCGGTCAACACCGTGCTTGGCGGCGACGAGGCGGCGGTGCAGGCCGCCGACACCTTCGGCCGCGATGCCAGCCGCTTCGGCCAGGTGCTGCAGGGCATGCTCGACGGCAATGCCGCGATCCAGGTGACCCGCGTCGAAGATCCCGACGCCCGTGCGCGCCTGGCTGAAATCGCCGAGCTGTTCCAGTTCGTCTCCGGTTCGGTGGACGAAATTCTCGAAACCTCCCCAGAGCTGCAGCGCGTGCGCGAGGCGGCGAGCAACATCTTCAGCCTGTCGCAGACCTTGCTCGACGAAGCCTCGCACCTGGCCACCGGCTTCGAGAACCTGGCCGGACGCACCCTGGATACCGTGGGCGGCTACGTGCTGGGCCTGCTGGCGCTGACCTCGATCATCCTCATCGGCCTGGTGATGGTGCGCGCCACCAATCGCCAGTTGCGCGACACGGCGCAGAAGAACGAACGCAACCAGCAGGCGATCATGCGCCTGCTCGACGAGATCGAAGAATTGGCCGACGGCGACCTGACCGTGAATGTCTCGGTCACCGAAGACTTCACCGGGGCCATCGCCGATTCCATCAACTATTCGGTGGACCAGTTGCGCGACCTGGTGGCGACCATCAACCACAGTGCCGAGCAGGTCGCCGCCGCCGTGCAGGATACCCAGAACACCGCGCGCCAGTTGGCCAAGGCCTCGGAGCACCAGGCCGATCAGATCAGCGAGGCGTCGCTGGCGGTGGGCGACATGGTCGAGTCGATCGACCGCGTGTCGGCCCACGCCTACGAGTCGGCCAAGGTGGCCGAGCGCTCGGTGGCCATCGCCAACAAAGGCAACGAAGTGGTGCACAACACCATCGACGGCATGGACAACATCCGTGAGCAGATCCAGGACACCGCCAAGCGCATCAAGCGCCTGGGCGAGTCGTCCCAGGAGATCGGCGATATCGTCAGCCTGATCGACGACATTGCCGAGCAGACCAACATCCTGGCGCTCAACGCGGCGATCCAGGCGTCGCTGGCGGGCGAGGCCGGTCGCGGTTTCGCGGTGGTCGCCGATGAAGTCCAGCGCCTGGCCGAGCGCTCGTCGTCGGCCACCCGGCAGATCGAGGCGTTGGTGCGCACCATCCAGGCCGACACCAACGAAGCGGTGATCTCCATGGAGCAGACCACCGCCGAAGTGGTGCGCGGCGCGCGCCTGGCCCAGGACGCCGGCGTGGCCCTGGCCGAGATCGAAGGCGTGTCGCAGACCCTGGCCGACCTGATCCACAGCATTTCCGATGCCGCGCAATTGCAGACCTCGTCGGCCGGGCAGATTTCCCACACCATGGCGGTGATCCAGCAGATCACCGCACAGACTTCCCACGGCTCCGGCGCCACCGCCGACAGCATCCGCCACCTGGCGAAGATGGCCAGCGAGATGCGTCGCTCAGTCTCGGGGTTCACCCTGCCGCCGCCGGCCGAGCCGAGCTGAGGCGCCGTCGATGGCCATCACCCCCATGAACCCCGCACGCCACGACACCGTCGCCCTGAGCTGGAGCAAACCGGCCATCGCCGGATGCCTGGCCCAGGCCCGCCAAGCCCTCGAACGCTTCGCCAGCGAACCGGGCGAGCCTGCCCACCTGGCGCCGATGGTGGACAACCTGCACCAGGTCCATGGCTGCCTGGCGCTGCTCGAACTCAAGGGGGCCGCGCGCCTGGCCGAAGAGCTCGAACAGCTCGGGCGGGCGCTGCTCGACGGCCAGGTCAGCCCGCGCGGCGACTGCCTGGGCGCGCTGTTCCGTGGCCTGGAGCAACTGCCGTCCTACCTCGAGCGCCTGCGCGGCGCGCGCCACGACCTGCCGCTGGTGGTGCTGCCGCTGCTCAACCAGTTGCGCCTGTGCCGTGGCGCCGAGGCGCTGGCCCAGGACAGCCTGATGGGCGAGGCCGCGCAGCGCCTGGCCGGGGCCAGTGACCTGGCCAATCTCGACCTGTCGCTGGGCAGTTGGCGCGACCAGTTGCAGGCCGGTCAGGGGCGCGATGCCCTGCGCTCGGTGATCACTGCCCTGTGCGACGACCTGGTGCGCATCAAGGAGCGCCTCGACCCGTTCATGGCCGGTGGCCAAGCCCCGCGCGAGCCGCTGCAACGCTTGCTGGCGCCGCTGCGGCACGTGGCCGACACCCTGGCGGTGCTCGGCTTCCAGCAGCCACGGCGGGTGATCATCGACCAGGTGCTGGCGTTGCAGGCGCTGGTCGAGGGTGAGAAGGCGGTCAGCGATGCGCTGCTGATGGACGTGGCCGGCGCCTTGCTGTACGTCGAGGCGACGCTCAACGGTATGGTCGGCGGCCTGGCCGAAGGGCTGGAAGGCGGCATGCCCGGCGCCGAGCTGGGCGAAATCCGCCAGCGGGTGTTCGAAGAATCGCTGTCGGTGCTGCAACAGGCCAAGGACCTGTTGAGCGACTGCCTGGAGTGCGACTGGTCGCGTCAGCGCCTGTTACCGTTGCCGGGCCTGTTGCAGCAAGTACGCGGCGCGCTGGCCATGCTCATGTTGGCGAACGCGTCCGAGTTGTTCGGCCTGTGCGCGGCCCATGTGCAGGACGCGCTGCTGCCGCTGGAACAGGTGCCGCCCGAGGCGCAGCTCACACCGCTGGCCGAGGCCCTGAGTGCGCTGGAGTGTTACCTGCAATGGCAAGTGGCGGACCCGCTGGCCGATGCCGGGCATTTTCTCGACCTGGCCGGCACCCGCCTGGCCTCGCTGGGGCTGCGCGGCAGCGGCGAGACCGAGGCGGGTGAACTGCCCGCCGCACAGGACGGCGTTGACGAGACCCTGCGCGAGGTGTTCCTCGAAGAAGCCGGCGAGCTGCTGCCGGAAATCGAGCGCCAGTGGTTGCGCTGGCGCGCCGACGATCACCCGCGCGAGGCGTTGATCGCCTTGCGCCGCGCCCTGCACACGCTCAAGGGCAGCGGGCGGATGGTCGAGGCGCGGGCCGTGGCCGAACTGGCCTGGGCGGCCGAACATCTGCTCAATCGCGCCCTCGAAGGGCGCGTCGCGCTGGGCGGCGAGGGCCTGGTGGCCTTGCAGCAAGCCTTCGTGCATCTACCCGACCTGCTCGCCGATTTCGCCGTCGGTCAGCCGCCACGCCTGGCGGAGCTTGAGCGGCTGGGCGATCACTTGCATGCCCTGGCGGTGCGCGATAAGCCGCCGCCCAGCACCGTCGAAGGGCTCGACCCGCAGTTGCTGGAGATCTTCCGCAACGAAGCCCAGGGCCACCTGGCCAGCCTCGACGCGTTTCTGCTTGCTGCCCAGGGTCAGGATGCAGCGGTCACCGACGCCCTGCAACGTGCCCTGCACACGCTCAAAGGCAGCGCGGCCATGGCCGGGGTGATGCCCATCGCCGAGTTGGCCACTGCCTTCGACCGTCTGGCGCGCGAGTACAAAGTGCATCAATTGCCGGTGCAGGTAAGCGATCTGGACGCGCTGACTGCGGCTGGCACGCTGTTCCGGCAGGGCCTGGCGCAGCTCGACAGTGCGCCACTGGCGGCCATCCCCGGCGCCGCCGCCCTGATCGAACAGGTGGGCGAGGCGGTGGATGCGCGCCTGGCTGCATTGCAGCACGAGCCGGCGCACGCGCGCCGCGTACGCCGCGACCCACAGATCATCGCCAGCTTCCTGGCCCAAGGCATGGACAGCCTGCTCGATGCCGAATCGCTGCTGTCGCGCTGGCAGGAGCACCCTCGCGAGGGCCAGGCGCTGGAGACCTTGCTGGACGAATTGACCACCCTGGGCCACGCCGCCCACCTGGCCGATTTCTGGCAGGTGGACGCGCTCTGCGAAGCCTTGCTCGACCTGTACGGGGCCGTGGAGGAAGGGCGTCTGGTGGCCGATGCGCGCTTTTTCGCCCAGGCGCGCCAGGCCCACGAACGGCTGCTCGACATGTTCGACGAGATCGCTGCCGGGCAGGACATCACGCCAGCCGACGACTGCCAGCACGCCTTGCGCGCGCTGCTCGACGGTGCGCTCGACCCGGCCACCAGCGGTGTGGTTCGTGCCGACGGCGTGACGCCGCTGGCGGCGGCCGTGGACCTGCCGGAACCGGCGGTGGTGCAACTGTTCCTCGACGAAGCCAGCGATATCCTCGACAGCGCCCAGCAGGCCCTGCAGCGCTGGCAGCAGGCGCCGGAGGGCGTCTCGGCGCTGTCGGCCCTGCAGCAGGACGTGCAGACCCTGCGCGGCGGCGCGCAACTGGCGGCGATCGGCCCGGTCGAAGTGCTGGCCCAGGAGCTGGCACGGGTCTACGAGGGCCTGGTCGACCGCCGCCTGCGCGCCGACAGCACGCTGGCCGAGTTGCTGCAGCGCAGCCATGCGGCGCTGGCGCAGATGCTCGACGACCTGCGCCAGGGCCAACTGCCCGCCTCGGCGGTGGCGCTGCTGGGAGAACTGCGCGAGTTTCGCCATGCCCCGCCGTCGCAGTTGCCCCTGGACGCGCCGGTCGATGACGAACAGGCACCGGCCGACAAGGAACTGCTGGAGGTTTTCCTCGAGGAAAGCTCCGACATCGTCGAGAGCGCCGCCGCCGCGTTGGCCCGTTGGCAGGCCGACCCGCGCAATCGCGCCGAAGCGGAGAACCTGCTGCGCGACCTGCACACCCTCAAGGGCGGCGCGCGCATGGTGCAGATCGCCGCCATCGGCGATCTGGCCCACGAGCTCGAGTTTCTCTACGAACTGCTCGCCGCCGGTCGCCTACCGCCGACCCCGGCCTTGTTCAGCCTGTTGCAGAACTGCCACGACCGTGTGGCGCAAATGATCGATGCCGTGCGCCTGGGCCAACCGCTGCATGCGGCGACCGCGCTGATCGACTACATCCGCAACTTCTCCAGCGCTGCCCTCACCGACAGCGCAGCGGGCCAGGCGACGGTTCAGGCCGAACCTGCCGAGGCGCCGGCACTGGCACCGGAGCGCACGCCTGCAGACCTGGTCAAGGTCGATGCCGAACTGCTCGACGACCTCGGCAACCTGGCCAGCGAGCACGCGATCATTCGCGGGCGCATCGAGCAGCAGGTCAACGATGCGCAGTTCGCCTTGAGCGAAATGGAAACCACGTTGGAGCGCATGCGCGACCAACTGCTGCGCCTGGACACCGAGACCCAGGGGCGCATGGCCGGTCGCTGGCAGGCCGAGGGCGATGTCTACGATGACTTCGACCCGCTGGAGATGGACCGTCACTCGCAGTTGCAGCAGTTGTCCCAGGCCCTGTTCGAGTCGGCCTCCGACCTGCTCGACCTGAAGGAAACCCTGGCGCTCAAGACCCAGGAGGCGCAGGGCCTGTTGCAGCAGCAGGCGCGGATCAACAGCCAGTTGCAGGAGGGCCTGACCGCCACCCTGATGGTGCCCTTCGAGCGCCTGGTGCCGCGCTTGCAACGCGTGGTGCGACAAGTGGCCAGCGAGCTGGGCAAGCAGGTGGAACTGGTGGTCGGCAACGCCGAGGGCGAGCTCGATCGCAGCGTGCTCGAACGCATGGTTGCGCCGCTGGAGCACATGCTGCGCAACGCCGTGGACCATGGCCTGGAGCCGCGCGAGGTGCGCCTGGCGGCCGGCAAGCCGGAGCAGGGCACCATTCACCTGGACCTGCTCCACGAAGGCGCCGACATCGTCATCGAGATGAGCGACGATGGCGCCGGTGTGCCGCTGGAGGCGGTGCGCAACAAGGCCATCAAGCGCGGCCTGCTGGCGCCACAGGCGCAGTTGAGCGATCACGAGATTTTGCAGTTCATCCTGCGCCCTGGCTTTTCCACCGCCGAGAAGATCACCCAGATTTCCGGTCGCGGCCTGGGCATGGACGTGGTGCATGAAGAGGTCAAGCAGCTCGGCGGCTCGATGAGCATCGAGTCCAGTGCCGGCAAGGGCGCGCGCTTCCAGATCCGCCTGCCGTTCACGGTGTCGCTGAATCGGGCGCTGATGGTGCACCTGGGCGAGGAGCAGTACGCGATCCCGCTCAACACCATCGAAGGCATCGTCCGGGTGCCGCCCGCCGAGCTCGAAGCCTGTTACCAGCAGGACCCGCCGCGCTACCGCTACGGTGGCCAGGACTATGCCCTGCGCTATCTCGGTGAGCTGCTCCAGGCGGTCGCGCGTCCGCGTCTGTTGGGGCAGCGCGTGCCGTTGCCGGTGCTGCTGGTGCATGCCCAGGAGCAGTCGTTCGCGATCCAGGCCGATGGCCTGTCACCCAGCCGCGAGATCGTGGTCAAGAGCCTGGGGCCGCAGTTCGCTGCGGTGCCGGGGCTGTCGGGCGCGACCTTGCTGGGCGATGGCCGGGTAGTGCTGATTCTCGACGTGCTCGGGCAACTGCGCGGCCAGCAACGGCGCCTGGCACGGCTGCCGTTGGGCGAGGGCGGACGACGCCCGCTGCTGGGCCCGGCGCCGCGACGTCAGTTGCTGGTGATGGTGGTGGACGACTCGGTCACCGTGCGCAAGGTCACCAGCCGCTTGCTCGAGCGGCACGGCATGAGCGTGCTGACCGCCAAGGACGGCGTCGATGCCATGGCGCTGCTGGAGCAGCACCGTCCCGACGTGCTGTTGCTGGACATCGAAATGCCGCGCATGGACGGTTTCGAGGTGGCGACGCGGATCCGCCGCGACAGCCGTCTGAGCGCGCTGCCGATCATCATGATCACCTCGCGCACCGGCCAGAAGCACCGTGAGCGGGCCATGGCCATTGGCGTCAACGAGTACCTCGGCAAGCCGTATCAGGAGTCGCTCCTGCTGCAAAGCATCGCCCACTGGAGCCAGCCCCATGCTTGAACATATCGCCGGCCAGCGCAGCAGCCTTACCGGGCTGTTGCTGCCTTTGGGCGACCGCACCCTGGTGCTGCCCAACGTCGCCGTGGCCGAACTGATCGGCGAGCGTGCCTGGGTGTGCGAGCGCTTCGCGTTGAACTGGCACATGGGCTGGCTCGACTGGCGCCAGCAGCGCCTGCCGCTGATCGGCTTCGAGGCCGCCTGCGGCGGGCAGACCCCGTGCGGCGAGCGGGCGCGCATCGTGGTGCTCAACGCCCTGGGCGACACCGGCCTGCGCTACCTGGCGCTGCTGCTGCAGGGCATTCCTCGCTCGTGCAAGCTCGACAGCCAGCTCAACTATGTGGACGTGCCCCTGGGGCCGTTCGAGCTGGCGGCGGTGCAGGTGGGCGAGCAAGTGGCCCACGTTCCCGACCTCGCGGCGCTGGAGCGCCTGGTGCGTGACGCCGATCTGCAACCTGGGGCGGGGTAGAGTTGTCGTTTTACCGGTCTGGTCGCGGGTTGCCCGCGATCTGGCGGCATGGTCTTCAGACCGGAACCCCGTCTTTTTCAAAAGGTCTCTGTCTGCATGTATTACGGTGAACGCTTCAATGCTTGGACTCACCTGTTCGGCGCCTTGCTGGCGGCGGTCGGTGCCATTTGGCTGGTGATCATCGCGGGGTTGCAGGGCGACCCGTGGAAGATCGTCAGCTTTTCGATCTACGGTTTCACCCTGCTGTTGCTCTACAGCATCTCCACGCTCTACCACAGCACCCGTGGGCGGACGAAGGTGATCATGCGCAAGCTCGATCATCTGTCGATCTATTTGCTAATTGCCGGCAGCTACACGCCGTTCTGCCTGGTCAGCCTGCGCGGGCCGTGGGGCTGGAGCTTGTTCGGGGTGGTCTGGGGGTTGGCGCTGATCGGCATGCTGCAGGAGATCAAGCCGCGTTCCGAGGCGCGCATCCTGTCGATCATCATCTACGCGGTCATGGGCTGGATCGTGCTGGTGGCGGTCGATCCCTTGCTGCGTCAGTTGGGTACCGCTGGCTTCACCTGGCTGGCGGCCGGCGGCGTGTTGTACACCGTCGGCATCATTTTCTTCGCCTTCGACAGCCGCTTCCGTCACTGGCACGGCATCTGGCACCTGTTCGTCATCGCCGGCAGCCTGATGCACTTCGTCGCGGTGTCGCTCTACGTGGCCTGAGCGGCTTTAGGCTCTGTCTGAAAAGCCCTGATACTTGGTGATCCTGCGTTGAAAACAGCCTCGGAATGCTCATTTACAACCAGTAAACTCCGCTTCCTCGGCTGTTTTCGCCTTGTCTCCCCGGCGTTTCAGAACTTTTCAGACAGAGCCTAGAAGTCGCCCCACAGCTGCTGTGCCACCGACAGCGCCACCACCGGCGCAGTTTCGGTGCGCAGCACGCGCGGGCCGAGGCGGGCAGCCTGGAAACCGGCGGCGTTGGCCTGCTCCACTTCCAGCTCGCTCAGGCCGCCCTCGGGACCGATCAAAAAGGCCAGGCGTGCGGGTTTGGCATGGCTGACCAGCGGCTCGGCCACCGGGTGCAGCACCAGCTTCAGGTCGGCGTCGGTCGCTTTCAGCCACTCGGCCAGGGTCACCGGTGCATGGATCGTCGGCAGGCTGGAGCGGCCACATTGCTCGCAGGCGCTGATCGCCACCTGCCGCCAGTGGGCCAGGCGCTTGTCGGCGCGCTCGTCCTTCAGGCGCACTTCGCAGCGTTCGCTGACGATCGGGGTGATGGCGTTGACGCCCAGCTCGGTGGCCTTCTGGATCGCCCAGTCCATGCGCTCGCCGCGCGACAGGCCTTGACCCAAGTGGATGTGCAGCGGTGAGTCCGGCTGACCGGCCAGGGCCTGGTCGAGGCCGACCCGCACGGATTTCTTGCCCACTTCGAGCAACTGGCCGAGGTACTCCTGGCCGCTGCCGTCGAACAACTGCACGGCGTCACCCGCGCTCATGCGCAGCACGCGACCGATGTAATGGGCCTGGGCTTCGGGGAGTTCGTGCTCGCCGAGGCTCAGGGGGGCGTCGATGAAGAAGCGGGACAGTCTCATGGTTTGGCTCGAAAGGGGCGTGGGCATCATCCGCTGTCGGCGCGGCGAACTGCCATGCCGACAGGGTCTGGCGGTGGGCTCGAGGGGTTAGCCCGGATCGCGGAAGTCCGGGTGAAAATCAGCGGGCACGGCCACGCTGACCCGATCACGGGTAGCGATATCGATGCCTTCGCTGGCCACCTCGGCGAGGAAGTCGATCTGCTCCGGGGCGATCACGTACGGCGGCAGGAAGTACACCACACTGCCCAGCGGGCGCAGCAGGGCGCCACGGCTCAGGGCGTGCTCGAACACCTTCAGCCCGCGACGCTCCTGCCAGGGGTAGGCAACCTTGCCGGCCTTGTCCTTGACCATCTCGATGGCCAGGGCCATGCCGGTCTGACGGACCTCGGCCACGTGCGGGTGCTCGACCAGGTGCGCGGTGGCGCTGGCCATGCGCGCCGAAAGCGCTTTGTTGGCCTCGATCACCTGGTCCTGTTCGAAGATGTCCAGGGTGGCCAAGGCCGCCGCGCAGGCCAGCGGGTTGCCGGTATAGCTGTGCGAGTGGAGGAAGGCGCGCAGGGTCGGGTAGTCGTCGTAGAACGCCTGGTACACGTCATCGGTGGTCAGGCAGGCGGCCAGCGGCAGGTAGCCGCCGGTCAGGGCCTTGGACAGGCAGAGGAAGTCCGGGCGGATGCCGGCCTGCTCGCAGGCGAACATCGTGCCGGTGCGGCCGAAGCCCACGGCGATTTCGTCGTGGATCAGGTGCACGCCGTAGCGATCGCACGCCTCGCGCAGCAGCTTGAGGTACACCGGATGGTACATGCGCATGCCGCCGGCGCCCTGGATCAGCGGCTCGACGATCACCGCGGCGACGCTGGCATGGTGCTCGGCCAGGGTCTGCTCCATCACCGCGAACAGGTTGCGCGAGTGCTCCTCCCAGCCCATGCCTTCCGGGCGCAGGTAGCAGTCCGGGCTGGGCACCTTGAGGGTGTCGAGCAGCAGCGCCTTGTAGGTTTCGGTGAACAGCGGCACATCGCCCACCGACATCGCGGCGATGGTCTCGCCGTGGTAGCTGTTGGTCAGGGTGACGAAGCGCTTCTTGTCCGGCTGGCCCTTGTTCTGCCAGTAGTGGAAGCTCATCTTCAGCGCCACTTCGATGCACGACGAGCCGTTGTCGGCGTAGAACACCCGGTCCAGGCCGGCTGGGGTCATGGCCACCAGGCGTTCGGACAACTCGATCACTGGCTGGTGGCTGAAGCCTGCGAGGATCACGTGTTCGAGCTGGTCGACCTGGTCCTTGATGCGCTGGTTGATGCGCGGATTGGCGTGACCGAACACGTTGACCCACCAGGAGCTGACCGCATCCAGGTAGCGCTTGCCTTCGAAGTCCTCCAGCCACACGCCTTCGCCGCGACGAATCGGTATCAGCGGCAGGTGCTCGTGGTCTTTCATCTGGGTGCAGGGGTGCCACAGGACCTTGAGGTCGCGCTGCATCCACTGTTGATTCAGGCCCATGGGCAAATCTCCTGGCGGGGCATTTAGGCTCTGTCTGAACGGCATCGACTCGCCCATACGGCGTTGAAACGGGGCTCGCGTGCGCGTGTGCTCCCCGCTACAGATGCTTTCCAGACAGACCCTGGGACGGCGTAAGCCTAAGCAAAGGCACCTGTGGCGACAACCTTGGATTGCCTGGCGCCCTGGTCTGGCTCACGTCATAGCGCCGCGCTGGCGGCGCCGAGGGCTCCTGACGTATTCTTCACGCGCCTCCCGGGGAATCCCTCCCTACTTACATTTCGCTTCTGATCCGGAGTTCGCCGACATGGCTGCTGCTTGGGTGCGCCTGTGCGCATTGGTGTTGATAGGTGCATCCAGCGCGACTGCGCTGGCAAAGGACAAAACGCCCTCGGCCATCGTGGTCGGTGGCGGCATGGCGGGCCTGACGGCCGCCTACGAGCTGCAGGCCAAGGGCTGGCAGGTGACGTTGCTCGAGGCCAAGGACAGCATGGGCGGACGCTCGGGGCTGGCGACCAGTGAGTGGATCGGCAACGACAAGGCGCAGCCGGTGCTCAATCAGTACCTGCAACGCTTCAAGCTCGATACGCTGCCGGCGCCGGAGTTCGTGCGTACCCCCGGCTACCTGATCGACGGCGAGTACTTCAGCGCTGCCGACCTGGCCATCAAGCAGCCCGCCACGGCCGACGCGATCAAGCGCTACGAGAAGACCCTCGACGACCTCGCCCGCTCCATCGACGACCCGCTCAACCCTGCGGCCAGCAGCACGCTGTTCGCCCTCGACCAGATCAACGTGTCGGCCTGGCTCGACAAGCTGCAACTGCCCGCCACTGCGCGTCAGTTGATCAATCAGGAAATCCGCACCCGTTACGACGAGCCTTCGCGCCTGTCGCTGCTGTACTTCGCCCAGCAGGCGCGGGTGTACCGGGGTGTCGGCGATCGTGACCTGCGTGCGGCGCGCTTGCCCGGCGGCAGCCCAGTGCTGGCCCAGGCCTTCGTCAAGCAGCTCAAGACCCTCAAGACCCATTCGCCGGTCACTGCCATCGTCCAGGACAAGGACGGCGTGACGGTGAAGGTCGGTGCCGTCGGCTATCAGGCCGACTACCTGGTACTGGCCGTGCCGCTGCGGGCGCTGGCGAAGATCCAGATGACCCCAGGCCTGGACGCCCAGCACATGGCTGCGCTCAAGGGCACCAACTATGGCTGGCGCGACCAGTTGCTGCTCAAGTTCAAGAATCCGGTGTGGGAAAGCCGCGCGCGGATGTCGGGCGAGATCTTCAGCAACGCCGGTCTCGGCATGCTGTGGGTCGAGCCGGCGCTCAAGGGCGGGGCGAACCTGGTGATCAACCTGTCCGGCGATAACGCCCGCCTGCTGCAGGCCTTCGGCGACAAGCAGATGGTCGATCAGGTGCTGATCCGCCTGCACGCCTTCTATCCGCAGGCCCGTGGCGCGTTCACCGGCTATGAGGTCAAGCGCTACAGCGCCGACCCGGGCACTGGTGGCGCCTACCTGGCCTACGGCCCGGGGCAGATCAGCAAGTACTGGCGTCTGTGGGAACGTCCAATGCAGCGGGTCACCTTTGCCGGTGAGCACACCGACGCGCTGTATCCGGGCACGTTGGAAGGCGCGCTGCGCAGCGGCCAGCGTGCGGCAGGTCAGGTGGAGGACCTGGCGGCGGGCAAGTCGTTCGACCCGGTAGCCAAGGCCGCGCCGGTCGCGGCTGCAGCCGGAGCAGCGGCCGCTGGCGCTGTAGCTGCGAAAGAAAAACCGGGCTTCTTCTCCGGGCTGTTCGGCGGTGGCGACAAGCCGGCTGCCAAGCCTGAACCGAGCGCCAAGCCTGCGCCAGAGGCTGCGCCGGCCAAGGAAAAGCCGGGCTTCTTCTCGCGCCTGTTCGGTGCTGACGAGGCGCCTGCCGCGCAGCCGCAACCGGCCGTCAAGGCCGCTGAGCCGGCTGTGACGGCTCCTCCAGCACCGGCTGCCGAACCCGTTGCCCCGGCCGCTGCGGCTGCCGCGCCTGCGGTGAAGCCGGAGCCGGTCAAGGCAACCAGCAAACCCGCTGCCGCCAAGCCGGCACCGGCCAAGGCCGCCGTGAAGCACGCGCCGGCCCACAAGCCTGCCGCCAAGCAACCCAGCAAGGCCGAGGCGGCGAAGAAGAAGGCGCCGAGCAAAACCGAGCCGGTGAAGAAGCAGCCGGCTGCTGACACCGCTACCCAAGCCAACTGACGCCAACGTCGTCCAGGGGCTCCGATGAGACACGCTCGTCGGGGCTTCGGGGGTGGACTGAATCGTTCGCGTTAATGTTTCCTTAATAGGCTGATTACAGAATAATCAATCGACTCTATCGATAATATGAAGCGGTTTTTTCTTCTTTATTTCGATACTTAGTGCGTTATCGTGTGCACAGCTCTCACGGGGATTCCGCCACCATGCAACTGCGCAATTCTGCTTCGCGCTACGGCGCCGTCAGCATCGTTCTTCACTGGGGTGTGGCGCTTGCCGTCTTCGGTCTGTTCGGCCTGGGTCTGTGGATGGTCGGGCTCGACTACTATGATCCATGGCGCAAGGCCGCGCCTGACCTGCACAAGAGCATCGGCCTGGTGCTGCTGGCGGTGATGGTGCTGCGCGTGCTCTGGCGTCTGCTCAATCCGCCGCCACCGGCACCGGCCAACCACGGGCCATTCACCCGTGTGGCGGCCAAGTTGGGCCATCTGGCGCTGTATCTGGGTCTGTTCGCGGTGATGACCGCCGGCTACCTGATTTCCACTGCCGACGGTGTCGGCATCCCGGTCTTCGGTCTGTTCGACGTGCCGGCGCTGGTCAGTAATCTGCCCGATCAGGCAGACACCGCTGGCGTGATTCATCTGTACCTGGCCTGGGGGCTGGTGATTTTCGCCGGTCTGCATGGCCTGGCCGCCCTGAAGCACCATTTCATCGACCGTGACGCGACCCTCATTCGCATGCTGGGCCGCAAGGCTTGACCCTCAACCTCAATTGCAAAGGAAGGAACTAAGGATGTTGAAGAAGACTTTTGCCGCCCTGGCGCTCGGTACCGCTCTGCTCTCTGCCGGCCAGGTCATGGCCGCCGAGTACAAGATCGACAAGGAAGGCCAGCACGCCTTCGTCGACTGGAAGATCAGCCATCTGGGCTACAGCTTCATCCACGGCACGTTCAAGGACTTCGACGGTGCCTTCAGCTGGGACAGCGCCAAGCCTGAAGCCAGCAAGATCAGCGTCGATGTGAAGACCGCCAGCCTGTGGTCCAACCACGCCGAGCGTGACAAGCACATTGCCAGCGCCGACTTCCTCGATGTGGCGAAGTACCCGGACGCCAAGTTCGTCTCCACCGCGGTGAAATCGACCGGTGACAAGACCGCCGATGTGACCGGTGATCTGACCCTGCACGGCGTGACCAAGCCGGTCACCTTCAAGGCCGTCTTCAATGGCGAAGGCAAGGATCCGTGGGGCGGCGAGCGTGCGGGCTTCAACGCCAAGACCACGCTGAACCTGAACGACTTCGGCATCAAAGGCCCAGGCCCGACGTCCCAGACGCTGGACCTGGACATCACGCTGGAAGGTGTGAAGCAGAAGTAAGTTTTTCCCGCCGAACGAGAGAGGGGCCGCAAATGCGGCCCCTCTTCTTTGCTGTCAGCCCTTGCGGGTCAGCAGTGCCGGACGCTCGCCCCGTGGGCGGCTCGGCACGTCTTCCAATTGCTCAGGCGTTGGGTAACGGTCGAGCTTGGATTCCTTGCGGATGATCACAGGCGCCGACTGCGATTCGCGCGGGTTGCGCACGGCCGGTTCCTGGCGCGCGCTGTCTTCACGACGACCCCGTCCCGGATTACCGTCACGACGCGCGCCACCGTTGTTGTTGCGAGGACGCTTGTCGCCTGCGCCCTGACCGCCACCTTGACCACCTTGGCGCTGAGCACCGCCGCCGTTGTTGCTGCGCGGCTGACCGGAGCCTGCCCGCTGCTGGCCTTGGCCTTGCGCCTGTCCACCGCCGCCGGGACGGCGATTGCGGCCCTGGCCCTTGCCGTTCTGGTACGGGCTGACGTAGTCGGCGCGGTTACCAAAGTTGTCTACGTCATCGTCCAGGAACTCTTCCGGGTCGCGGTCGGCAGGCGCCTTGGGCGCGCTGGTCTGGCCCTGGCCGGCCTGCTGTTGACGAGGCTTGCGATTGTCGCGCGGCTTGCGCGGCTCCTGCTTCCTGGCCTGCGACTTGTCGGCAGAGGCGTCTTTGTCGGCAGGCTTCTCGGCGGCCTGGGACTTGGCCCGACCTTTGTCCTTGCCTTTGTCCTTGCGCCCGCCACTGCCGTCCTTGCTGCCTTCGCCACGCGGCTGATTGCGACCGCCGCGACCGGCGTTCGGCTGGCGCTCGCGCACCTCGGGCTTCTCGGCTTCCACTTGCGAGGCATCGAAGCCCATCAGGTCGCCATCGGCGATCTTCTGCCGAGTGACGCGCTCGATGCTCTTGAGCAGCTTTTCCTCGTCCGGCGCGACCAGCGAGATCGCTTCACCGGAGCGACCGGCGCGGCCGGTACGGCCAATACGGTGGACGTAGTCTTCCTCGACGTTGGGCAGCTCGAAGTTGACCACGTGCGGCAACTGATCGATGTCCAGGCCTCGGGCGGCGATGTCGGTGGCGACCAGCACACGTACGGTATTGGCCTTGAAGTCGGCCAGGGCCTTGGTGCGGGCGTTCTGGCTCTTGTTGCCGTGGATCGCGGCGGCGGTCAGGCCGTGCTTTTCCAGGTACTCGGCCAGACGGTTGGCGCCGTGCTTGGTGCGGGTGAACACCAGCACCTGCTCCCAGGCACCGAGGGTGATCAGGTGCGCCAGCAGCGCGCGCTTGTGGCTGGCGGCCAGGCGATAGACGCGCTGCTCGATGCGCTCGACGGTGGTGTTCGGCGGCGTGACCTCGATGCGCTCGGGGTTGTGCAGCAGCTTGTCGGCCAGGTCGGTGATGTCTTTGGAGAAGGTGGCCGAGAACAGCAGGTTCTGGCGCTTGGCCGGCAGGCGGGCCAGCACCTTCTTGACGTCGTGGATGAAGCCCATGTCGAGCATGCGGTCAGCTTCATCGAGCACCAGGATTTCGACCTTCGACAGGTCGACGCTGCCTTGGCCGGCCAGGTCGAGCAGGCGGCCCGGGCAGGCGACCAGGACATCGACGCCCTTGGCCATGGCCTGGACCTGCGGGTTCATGCCGACGCCGCCAAAGATGCAGGCGCTGACGAAATGCAGGTCGCGAGCGTAGAGCTTGAAACTGTCGTGGACTTGCGCCGCCAGTTCGCGGGTCGGGGTCAGGACCAGCACGCGCGGTTGGCGTGGGCCGTGACGCTGGGATTTGTCGGGATGGCCATCCGGGAACAGACGCTCGAGGATCGGCAGGGCGAAGCCACCGGTTTTACCAGTACCTGTCTGCGCGGCGACCATCAGGTCGCGACCTTGCAACACGGCGGGAATGGCCCGCTGTTGCACCGGGGTGGGCTGGGTGTAGCCCGCAGCCTCGATAGCGCGGACAAGTGCCTCGGAGAGACCGAGGGAAGCAAAGGACATGGGCAATCCTGTTCTCGTGTGGGCTGGGCCCTGTGGGATGTTCTGCCTGGCGCGACGGGCATCGGTGAGATGCGATCGCGTCCGGTCCAGCTGGGCTTACACTGCGCATCCGGGAGGCGGCGGGCGGGCACCTGAGGTGCGTCGCTGCTGGTCGAGATGCCTGTTGCGAGGCCGAGCGTCCGGGCGTGAGCCGGGCGGGAAGGCCCGAGTATAACAGAGCTAGCGCGGCGTGCTGCGATCGTGCTGCTCAACGGTGTCGAGAAAATCCTCGGCGGCCTGGGTGTAGCGGGCGGCAAGGGCGGCATACGCCGGTTCCAGCTTGAACCGCTGCAGCTCTTCGCTGAAGGCCCTGGCCAACGCTTCGCGGCCCGGTTTGCGGGCCAATCCGAGGAATTGCGGCTGGCGTTCGATCACCAGCGGCAGCTCCCGGACACTGTCCTGCAGGCCCAGTTGCTGACGCAGATAGCGGCCGGCACGACGATCGGTAATGAGCAGATCGATACGCCCGAGCATCAGTTTGCCGAAGTTGGCTTCATGGGTGGGGGCGTCTTCGCGGTGCAGCCGCGTGCTGTCATCGAGCGCATTGCCATAGGTGTAGCCAGGTGAGGTGCCGATCCTGAGGCCTGCCAGGTCGTCCAGGCGCTGTACGGGATGCGGCCGGGCGTTGGCTTGGTAGAGCACGAACTCGACCGTCGACAGCGGCTCTGACGCGTAGATCAGATAGGATTCACGCTCGCCGACGTGAAAGGTGTCCATGATGCCGTCGGCCAGGCCCTGCTCGACCATCGCCAGGCAGCGCTTCCAGGGCAGGAATTGCCAATCGACTTCGACACCCAGGCGTTTGAACACTTCGCTGACCACTTCGTGATCGATCCCGGCGGGTCGCCCGTACTGCCGATAGATGTACGGCGCCCAGTCGTCGCTGACCAGGCGCAACCGTTCGGCCTGGGCCAACGGGCTCAGGCAGGCGAGCAGCAGTAAGCAGACCAGACGGTTGAAAGCGGACATCAGGCGAGGGTAAGGCGTTTGTGCGGCGAACGCCAGTGACACGCGTTCGCAGATTCGGTGAGCGGCGCGGGCCGCTCCTGAAGGGCGCTGACGCCCTGGGGGAGCGGCCTCGCAGCGACCGATCAGCGTGGCAGCTTGAGGTTTTGCCACACCGCCAGGCTTGGCTCGGCCTGGTTCAGGGTATAGAAGTGCAGCCCCGGTGCACCGCCTTGCAGCAGCTCGTCGCACAGGGCGGTGATCACCTCTTCGCCGAAGGCCTGGATGCTGGCGCTGTCGTCGGCGTAGGCTTCCAACTGCTTGCGAATCCAGCGCGGGATCTCGGCGCCGCAGGCGTCGGAGAAGCGCGCCAGCTTGCTGTAGTTGGTGATCGGCATGATGCCCGGCACGATCGGGATGTCCACTCCCAACTTCTGGGCGCGCTCGACGAAATAGAAATAGCTGTCGGCGTTGAAGAAGTACTGGGTGATGGCGCTGTCGGCGCCGGCCTTGACCTTGCGCACGAAGTTGGCCAGATCGTCCTCGAAGTTGCGCGCCTGCGGATGCATCTCGGGGTAGGCAGCCACTTCCAGGTGGAAGTGATCACCGGTCTCTTGACGGATGAACTCGACCAGGTCGCTGGCGTGGCGCAGTTCGCCGCTGGCCATGCCCATGCCGGACGGCAGGTCGCCGCGCAGGGCGACGATGCGCTTGATCCCGGCCGCCTTGTACTCGGCAATCAGGGCGCGCAGCTCGGCCTTGGTGTCGCCGACGCACGACAGGTGCGGGGCGGCGGGAATCTTCACTTCGCTTTCCAGTTGCAGCACGGTGTTGAGCGTGCGGTCGCGGGTCGAGCCGCCGGCGCCGTAGGTGCAGGAAAAGAAGTCGGGGTTGTAGGTCGCCAATTGACGGGCGACGGCCATGAGCTTTTCATGGCCGGCGTCGGTCTTGGTCGGGAAGAACTCGAAGCTGTAACGGCGTTCTTGTGACATCTCTGGTTCCTCAGCTTCAAGCGTCGAGCTTCAAGCTGCAAGTGGACGCCAGTTCGGTGATGGCCGACCTGGCGTAGCATGATCAAGATCCAAGCGCAGCAGCTTCACGCGGCAACCACGCGCGCCGCCCTTGCTTGCCGCTTGAAGCTCAAGGCTTGCCGCTTAGTAGCGGTAAGCGTCCGGCTTGAACGGACCTTCGACGGTCACGCCGATGTACTCGGCCTGCTGCGGTGTCAGTTGGGTGACCACGCCGCCGAAGCCGCGGACCATTTCCAGGGCCACTTCTTCGTCGAGCTTCTTGGGCAGCACTTCGACGGTCAGGCGCTGGGCCTTCTTCTCGGCGCTCAGGTCGGCGAACTTCTGCTCGAACAGGAAGATCTGCGCCAGCACCTGGTTGGCGAACGAGCCGTCCATGATCCGGCTCGGGTGGCCGGTGGCGTTGCCCAGGTTCACCAGACGGCCTTCGGCCAGCAGGATCAGGTAGTCGTCGTTCTGCGGATCGAAGGTGCCGGCGCCGGTGCGGTGGATCTTGTGCACCTGAGGCTTGACCTCTTCCCATGCCCAGTTCTTGCGCATGAAGGCGGTGTCGATCTCGTTGTCGAAGTGACCGATGTTGCAGACCACGGCGCGCTTCTTCAGGGCCTTGAGCATGTTGGCGTCGCACACGTTGACGTTACCGGTGGTGGTGACGATCAGGTCGATGCGGCCCAGCAGGTCTTTGTCGATACCGGCTTCGGTGCCGGTGTTGATGCCGTCTTTAAACGGCGAGACCACTTCGAAGCCGTCCATGCACGCCTGCATCGCGCAGATCGGGTCGACTTCGGTGACCTTGACGATCATGCCTTCCTGACGCAGCGACTGGGCCGAGCCCTTGCCCACATCACCGTAGCCGATCACCAGGGCCTGCTTGCCCGACAGCAGGTGGTCGGTGCCGCGCTTGATGGCGTCGTTCAGGCTGTGACGGCAGCCGTACTTGTTGTCGTTCTTGCTCTTGGTGACCGAGTCGTTGACGTTGATCGCCGGGACTTTCAGCTCGCCCTTGGCCAGCATGTCCAGCAGGCGGTGCACGCCGGTGGTGGTCTCTTCGGTGACGCCGTGGATCTTGGCCAGCATGGCCGGGTATTTCTTGTGCAGGATTTCGGTCAGGTCACCGCCGTCGTCCAGCACCATGTTGGCGTCCCATGGCTGACCGTCCTTGAGGATGGTCTGCTCGATGCACCACTCGTATTCCTGCTCGGTCTCGCCTTTCCAGGCGAACACCGGGATGCCCGCAGCGGCGATGGCGGCAGCGGCCTGGTCCTGGGTGGAGAAGATGTTGCAGGACGACCAGCGCACTTCGGCGCCCAGCGCGACCAGGGTCTCGATGAGCACGGCGGTCTGGATGGTCATGTGGATGCAGCCGAGGATGCGTGCGCCCTTGAGCGGTTGCTCAGCCTGATATTTGCGGCGCAGGCCCATCAGCGCCGGCATTTCCGACTCGGCGATGATGACCTCCTTGCGGCCCCAGTCGGCCAGGGAAATGTCGGCGACCTTGAAATCGGAAAAACCAGCAGGCGTGTTTACAGCGCTCATGAAGAGCCTCCATTCGTAGTGTGCGAATGGGCGCCGTTGTGCGTTGAGCGTCCGCTGGAGCGGACAACGCCCCGTCCGAGCCTGACAGGAAGACCTGCTGCAGCGCCCCTCGGACGGGTGGCGGGATGACCACCGCAGCGGGTGGCCATTTGGAAACGGGCAGATTATAGCCGCGCCGATGTGACACACCCAAGACTTTCCGTCGATTAATCGAGACGATAGTCGATGCCCGGTGGAGGCCGGTGGGCCGCTCTGCCATCATGGTCGTCCGTCAGTCAGGCATCCGAGGAGTCGCCATGAATTTCCACACGCGCAAGTGGGTGAAGCCCGAAGACCTCAACCCCAACGGCACCCTGTTCGGTGGCAGCCTGCTGCGCTGGATCGACGAGGAAGCCGCGATCTACGCCATCGTGCAACTGGGTAACCAGCGCGTGGTGACCAAGTACATCTCCGAGATCAACTTCGTCAGCGCCTCGCGCCAGGGCGAGATCATCGAGCTGGGCATCACCGCCACCGAGTTCGGCCGCACCTCCATCACCCTCAAGTGCGAAGTGCGCAACAAGATCACCCGCAAGAGCATCCTCACCGTGGACCGCATGGTCTTCGTCAACCTGGGCGAAGATGGCCTGCCGGCGCCCCATGGGCAGACCCGCATCAAGTACATCGGCGACCAGTTCCCGGACGCGGACGAGCAATAACGCGCAGTGCGCGCTTCGCGGGGTGGCCGGCGAAGCGCGCTGAGCCGTGGTCAGGGCTGGGCGCTGACCCGGCGGACCACTTTGCCGACGGTCAAGCCCTGCACCAGGATCGACGACAGCACCACGATGTAGGTGATCGACAGCAGCAGGTCGCGTTCGTCGCCCATCGGCAGCGAAAGCGCCAGGGCCACCGAGACACCGCCGCGCAGACCGCCCCAGGTGAGCACGCGCACGGTGCCGCGCGGCACCTCGCGCCAGCGGCGCAGCAGCAGGATGGCCGGCGCCACGGTCAGCAGGCGCGAAGCCAGCACCGCCACCGCCAGCACGCCACCGGCGGCCAGGTGCATCCAGTTGAACGGCAGCAGCAACAGCTCCAGGCCGATCAGGGCGAACAGCAGGGCGTTGAGCATGTCGTCGATCAGTTCCCAGAAACCGTCCATGTAGCGGCGGGTCATGTCGTTCATCGCCAGGTTGCGCCCCAGGTTGCCGATGATCAGACCGGCCACCACCATCGCGATCGGTGCCGACACGTGCAACTCGTAGCACATGGCCGAGCCGCCGATCACCAGCGCCAGGGTCAGCATGACCTCCACCTGGTACTGCTCGATGCCCTTGATCATGCGGTAGGTGGCGTAGCCGATGAGGCCACCGAACACCACGCCGCCAATGGCTTCGCGGGCGAACAGCAAGGCGGTGTCGGCCACGCTCGGGGTTTCGCCCAGCTGGATGATGCCCAGCAGCACGGTGAACACCACCACCGCCGTGCCGTCGTTGAACAGCGATTCGCCGACGATGGTGGTCTTCAGGGGTTTGGATGCGTTGGCCGTGCGCAGTGCGCCGAGCACGGCGATGGGGTCGGTCGGCGAGATCAGCGCGCCGAACAGCAGGCAATAGATCAGCGGGACGTCCCAGCCGAACATCGCGAACACCCAGTGCGCAAGGTAGCCGATCACGAAGGTGGCGATCAGCACGCCGATGGTCGCCAGCAGGCCGATCGGCCAGCGGTAGCTGCGCAGGTCGCCCAGATTCACGTGCAGGGCGCCGGCGAACAGCAGGAACGACAGCATCCAGTGCATCAGCAGGTCGTTGAAGTCGATCTGGTTCATCAGGCTCTCGACGCGCTCCTCCAGACCCGGAAAGCCGATCAGGCTCAGGCCTTGCAGAATCAGCGAGAACAGCAAAGCCGTGACCATCACGCCGATGGCGGGCGGCAGGCCGATGAACCGGTAGTTGACGTAAGTGAGGAGGGTGGTGAGGCAGATGAACGCGGCGACTAATTCAAGCATCCTGAATCCTGTGACAGTGGCTTCCAAATCGTACCCGAAGGGTCCGTGCAGTTCTTTGATGACCTGATGCGCGTATCGGGACACACCTTATGACCAGAATTCTCAGCTTCGTTCCTGGATGGAACGCTTCGTCCGCCTCGCAGGGATGGGCAATGCCTGGCCGCAGAACCTTTCCCGGACGGCGTGATCCCAGTTGGCAAGCGGTGTCCGGCGCCCAGGCGGGCGATCGCGCTGCAACTGTCCCGAACCGAGGAGCCTGAACATGACCGTAGCCCTGTGGTGCATCCTTATCGCGCTGTTCCTGCCGCCGCTGTGCGCGTTGATCGCCAAGGTGGCCAGCGGCCGCTTCGGCATGCGCGACAACCGCGACCCGCGAGCCTTCCTCGATACCCTCTCCGGGCTGCCGCGCAGGGCGCATGCCGCCCAGCAGAACGGCTACGAAGCCTTCCCCGCCTTTGCAGCGGCAGTGCTGGTGGCCGATGTCGTCGGCAACGCCGAGCAGGTGACCCAGGACGTGCTGGCCGTGATGTACATCACCAGCCGGTTGCTCTACATCATCTGCTACCTGGCCGATTGGGCGGCGTTGCGCTCGCTGGTGTGGTTCGCCGGGCTGGCGTTGATCGTGTCGTTCTTCGGGGTGTCGGTCTGAGCCTATTCCGGGCTTTCGGCTCGAGCGCGTCAGGGCCGCCAAGCGGCCCTGAGGTGATCGCCTCCGTCAGGGCACCTTCGGCACATCCGGCAATGCTGCGCCCTTGGGCCAGAGCATCCAGATCTGCCCCTGCTGCTTCATGTTGCCCGCCAGTTCCCCCGCTTCAGGGCCGGTGCCCCAGAACAGGTCGGCGCGGACTTCACCGGTAATCGCGCCACCGGTGTCCTGGGCGCCCACCGGGCGTACCACGGGCGCGCCGTCCGGGCGGGTCGTGGAGAGCCACAGCAGGCTGCCCAGGGGAATCACCTTGCGGTCGATGGCCACGCTGTAACCGGCCGTCAGCGGGACGTTCAGCGAACCGCGTGGGCCTTCATTGCTGTCGGGGCCGGTGGCGAAGAACACATAACTGGGGTTGCTCGCCAGCAGTTCCGGCACGCGTTGCGGATTGGCCTGGGCCCAGGCGTGGATGCTGCCCATGGTCACGTCTTCTTTCTTCAATTGCCCCTGTTCCACCAGCCAGCGTCCGATGGGCCGATAGGGATGGCCATTCTGGTCGGCGTAGCCCAGGCGCAGTTGCCGGCCATCTTCCAGTTGTACCCGGCCCGAGCCCTGGATCTGTAGGAACTGCAGGTCCATCGGGTCGGTCAGCCAGGCCAGTACCGGCGCCTTGGCGCCTTCGCGATAGATCACTTCGGCGGTGTCGTAGGGCTTGAGCACGCGTCCCTCGACCCGGCCACGCAGGCGCTTGCCCTTGAGTTCCGGATACACGCTGGCCAGGTCGACGACGATCATGTCGTCCGGCGGGCCGTAGACCGGCACGTTGGCCGTGGCCGAGCGCGTGAGGCTGCCTGGATAGACCGGCTCGTAGTAACCGGTGATCAGGCCGTTGGCATCGTTCTGCGCCGAGCGCAGGCCATAGACCTGCAGGTTCTGCTGGAGGAAGCCGCGCACTTGGGCTGGGTCTGCCGGGACTGAGGCCGCCGCGCCGCAGGTGGCGGCCCATACGGGATCGCGGGTGAGTTTCTGGCAGCCATTGCGCCAGGCCTGGAAACCGGCCAGCAGGTCGGCGTCGCTGACGGCCGGCAGGTCCTTGAACTCGACGCTGCTGTAGGTGGCGATGGCGTGGGGCTCGGGTTTGGCTTTTTCACTGTCGCCGCCGTTGCAGCCGGCCAACAGGGCCAGGGCCGGAAGCGCCCAGGCGAGTGGACGCAGAACAGTTTTCATAAGTGCGGTCCTGTGTGGGGCGAAGATGAATATTCGCCCTTGTCTTTTGTGTGGCTATTGGTCTTTGTCCGATGGGCGGCGATACTGCATGCCCGATTCCGTTGGCCGTAGAGACCGTGATGTACAAGCGATTGACCGTAGTACTGCTCGCCACCCTGGCCCTGTGCGCCTGCGAGCGTGTCGACCCGAACTCGCCGCTGGGCCAGCGCAAGGCGATCTTCAAGGACATGCTCAAGACCAGCGAAGACCTGGGCGGCATGCTGCGCGCACGCCTGCCGTTCGATGCGGCGAAGTTCGAGGCCGGCGCCGCGCGTCTCGATACCTTGGCCCATGCGCCCTGGCAGCACTTTCCGGCGGTGCGCGACGACGGCGACAGCAGTGCCCGGCCCGAGGTGTGGCAGCGTCAGGCACGCTTCGAGGCGCTGGCCCGCCAGCTTGAGGGCGTGACCGGCGAGCTGGTCGCCGCCAGCACCGGCCAGCCGCTGAACGCCGAGGCACTGAAAGCGCCGATGGACCGCGTCGAGGCAGCGTGCAAGGCCTGTCATACGGAGTTCCGCAACCACTGACCGGCAGCGCGCGCGGCGAGCCCGGCGCGCCGCTCGGTCATCAGCGCTCGAGTTCGTCCACCGCTTCCTGCAATTCCTTCTTCGATTCGGCGAGCTTTTCCTTGCGCTTGTTGATCTTCTCCGGGTCGCCCTTCTTCATGGCCTTGTCCAGGTCCTTGGTGCGCTGGCTGACCTCGTGGCGAGCGTCGAGCACCTTCTGCTCACGCTCCTTGCGCAGGCTGCTGTCGGTGCAGTTGGCAGTGACTTCGCTCAGCGCTTTCTCCAGGCCGGCGGCCTGGTCGCTGTTGTTGTGCGCGCGGGCTTCGCTGAGTTGCTGCTCGATGGCGCTGCGTTTGGCGGCGCAGCCGGTCAGGCCGGCATCGGGTTGAGCCGCCTGCAGCGGGCCGGCGGCCAGGCCGACGACTGCCAGCAGGGCGAGCGTGGAAACTGATTTCATGAACGAGGGCCTCTTTACAGGGCGGGACTACAAAGACGAAATCCTGCCCGGATTTTGCCCATTTGGAAACCGTGGTGACCCGATTGACCTCAAGAGGGAGAAAGTCCCTACGGTTTTGTGCGGTCAGGTATGAAAAAGCCCCTGCCAATCGCTCGGCAGGGGCTTGCGGGTTCGACGCCAGATGGCCTTACAGGCCGGCGGCGTCGCGCAGGGCGGCAGCGCGGTCGGTGCGTTCCCAGGTGAAGGTGGTGAAGGTGTCGTCGCCGACGGTCTTTTGCTGCGGCTCACGGCCGAAGTGACCGTAGGCGGCGGTTTCCTGGTACATCGGGTGGAGCAGGTCGAGCATCTTGGTGATGGCGTACGGACGCAGGTCGAAGCACTCGCGCACCAGTTGCACGATCTTTTCGTCGGAGACCTTGCCGGTGCCGAAGGTGTTGATCGAAATGGAGGTCGGCTGGGCCACGCCGATGGCGTAGGACACCTGGATCTCGCAACGCTCGGCCAGGCCCGCGGCGACGATGTTCTTGGCCACGTAGCGGCCGGCGTAGGCGGCGGAGCGGTCGACCTTGGACGGGTCCTTGCCGGAGAATGCGCCGCCGCCGTGGCGGGCCATGCCGCCGTAGGAGTCGACGATGATCTTGCGGCCGGTCAGGCCGCAGTCGCCCACCGGGCCACCGATGATGAAGTTGCCGGTCGGGTTGATGTGGAACTGGGTGCCTTTGTGCAGCAGTTCGGCCGGCAGGGTGTGCTTGACGATCAGCTCCATCACCGCTTCCTGCAGGTCTTTCTGCGACACCTCGGGGTTGTGCTGGGTCGACAGCACCACCGCGTCGATGCCCACTACCTTGCCGTTTTCGTAGCGGCAGGTGACCTGCGATTTGGCGTCCGGGCGCAACCACGGCAGCAGCTTGGACTTGCGCGCTTCGGCCTGGCGCTCGACCAGACGGTGCGAGAAGCAGATGGGCGCCGGCATCAGCACGTCGGTTTCGTTGCTGGCGTAGCCGAACATCAGGCCTTGGTCGCCAGCGCCCTGGTCTTCCGGCTTGGAACGATCGACGCCCTGGGCGATGTCCACCGACTGCTTGCCGATGATGTTCATCACGGCGCAGGTGGCGCCGTCGAAGCCGACGTCGGAGCTGTTGTAGCCGATGTCGATGATGACCTTGCGCACCAGCTCTTCCAGGTCGACCCAGGCCGAGGTGGTGACTTCGCCGGCGATGATCGCCACGCCGGTCTTGACCAGGGTTTCACAGGCCACGCGGGCGTACTTGTCCTGGGCGATGATTGCGTCCAGGACGGCATCGGAAATCTGGTCGGCGATCTTGTCCGGATGCCCTTCGGACACGGACTCGGAGGTGAAAAGGGAGTATTCGCTCATCTCGAAGGGTTCCTAAAATGTACCGATGTGTGTGTTGCCAGCGGCCCGCTGGAAATGCCGGACCTGGATCTGGAAACCGTTACGCAAGCCCACGTAGAGGCTGTCGCCGGGGGTGAGCCCGGCCAAGGTGGCCCAACGGGCCAGATCGTCCTGCTCGAAGCCCAGCCACAGGTCGCCGCAGGCTTCGCGGGCCCACGCCTGATCGTGACTGCACAGGTCGGTGACCAGCAGGCTACCGCCGGCCTTCACCCGTGCGGCCAACTGGCGCAGCGCCTGGGCCGGGTCGGGGAAATGGTGCAGCACCATGTTCAGCACCACGCAGTCGGCCTGCACGTCCGCGGCGCCGAGGGCGTCGGCCAGGTGCAGGGTGACGTTGTCCAGGGCCTCGCGCTCGCACACCTGGCGGGCCAGCTCGAGCATGGTCGGGCTGTTGTCCAGTGCCGTGACGTGGGCGAAGCGCCGGGCCAGGTCGGGCAGGAAACCGCCGTCGCCGGGGCCGACCTCCAGGGCGCTGGTGTGGGCGCCGAAGTGCAGCTTGTCGAGCAGGGCCAGCAGGCTTTCCCGGTATTGCGGCAAGCCGGCGATCAGGTCCTGCTGGGCACGGAATTTCTCTTCGACGCGCAGGAAAAAGTCCTGGCTGGTGGCCGCGCGACGCTGCTGCACCTGGGCGATGCGGGCCTGCACCTCCTGGGCCAACGCCAGGCCATCGACTTCTTCGAGCAGCGCCGAATGCAGGCGCCCGCCCAGGCGCTGGCTGTCCGGCAGGGCGCGGCGATAGAAGATGGCATTGCCCTCACGGCGGGTGGCCACCAGGTCGGCCTGGGCCAGCACCTTGAGGTGATGGCTCATGCCCGACTGGCCGATGTCGAAGATCTGCGCCAGCTCCAGCACGCCGAACGAGTCGCTGGCCAGCGCGCGCAGCACGTTCAGGCGCAGCGGATCGCCGCCGGCCTTGCACAGGGCGGTCAGCTCGTCGCTGCGGTGAGAGGTGATGGGCGCTTGAAGATTCATGGAGCGGGAGTCTAGACAGCCAACCGTGCCCCCGCAAGGCCAATATCAAAAAGTTTTGATATTGGGCGGCCGTTCGCCGCCAGCGGCAAGCCTCGAGCTTCAAGCGGCACGTCCGAAGCGGTCCGTAAGGGGGGAACCGGCGTCTTGCAGCTTCAAGCTTGCTGCTTGAAGCTCGAAATGTTTGCCCCTGGCCGCACAGTGGGGGAAAATGGTCGTCTTTTTCCCGTTTCACCACTTCTTCAAGCCTCAGGAGACCTGCGATGCCCAGCCGTCGTGATCGTGCCAACGCCATTCGTGCCCTCAGCATGGATGCCGTGCAAAAGGCCAACAGCGGCCACCCCGGTGCCCCCATGGGCATGGCGGATATCGCCGAAGTGCTTTGGCGCGACTACCTCAAGCACAACCCGAGCAACCCCAGCTTCGCCGACCGCGACCGCTTCGTGCTGTCCAACGGCCATGGCTCGATGCTGATCTATTCGCTGCTGCACCTGAGCGGCTACGACCTGTCCATCGACGACCTCAAGGGCTTCCGCCAACTGCACAGCCGTACTCCAGGTCACCCGGAATATGGCTATACCCCAGGCGTGGAGACCACCACCGGTCCGCTCGGCCAGGGCATCGCCAACGCCGTGGGCTTCGCCCTGGCAGAGAAGATCATGGCGGCGCAGTTCAACCGTGAAGGCCACGACATCGTCGACCACCACACCTATGTGTTCATGGGCGATGGCTGCATGATGGAAGGCATTTCCCACGAAGTCGCCTCCCTGGCCGGCACCCTGGGCCTGAACAAGCTGATCGCCTTCTACGACGACAACGGCATTTCCATCGACGGCGAAGTGCACGGCTGGTTCACCGACAACACCCCGGCGCGTTTCGAAGCCTACAACTGGCAGGTGATTCGCAACGTCAACGGCCACGATGCCGAAGAGATCAAGACCGCCATCGAGACGGCGCGCAAGAGCGACCGTCCGACGCTGATCTGCTGCAAGACCATCATCGGCTTCGGTTCGCCGAACAAGCAGGGCAAGGAAGACTGCCACGGCGCCCCGCTGGGCAACGACGAAATCGCCCTGGCGCGCAAGGAACTGAACTGGAACTACGGTCCGTTCGAGATTCCGGCCGACATCTACGCCGAGTGGAACGCCAAGGACGCCGGTGCCAAGGCCGAAGCCGAGTGGAACCAGCGCTTCGAGGCCTACGCCAAGGCCTTCCCGGAACTGGCCGCCGAGTTCAAGCGCCGCAGCGCCGGTGAGTTGCCTGCCGACTTCAGCCAGAAGGCTCAGCAGTACATCGAGGAAGTGGCCGCCAAGGGTGAGACCATCGCCAGCCGCAAGGCCAGCCAGAACACCCTGAACGCCTTCGGTCCGCTGCTGCCTGAACTGCTCGGTGGTTCGGCCGACCTGGCCGGCTCCAACCTTACCCTGTGGAAGGGCTGCAAGGGCGTCGATGCCGTCGATGCCAGCGGCAACTACGTGTTCTACGGCGTGCGCGAGTTCGGCATGACCGCCATCATGAACGGCCTGGCCCTGCACGGCGGCCTGGTGCCCTACGGCGCCACCTTCCTGATGTTCATGGAGTACGCCCGCAATGCGGTGCGCATGTCGGCGCTGATGAAGCAGCGTGTGGTGCATGTGTACACCCACGACTCCATCGGCCTGGGCGAAGACGGCCCGACTCACCAGCCGGTCGAGCAACTGACCAGCCTGCGCAGCACGCCGAACCTGGACACCTGGCGTCCGGGCGATGCGGTCGAGTCGGCCGTGGCCTGGAAAGCCGCGCTGGAGCGCAAAGACGGTCCGTCCGCGCTGATCTTCTCCCGGCAGAACCTGCAGCATCAGCCGCGCAGCGCCCAGCAGATCGCTGACATCGCGCGTGGCGGCTACGTGCTCAAGGACTGCGCCGGCGAGCCGGAACTGATCCTCATCGCCACCGGCTCGGAAGTGGGTCTGGCCGTTCAGGCCTTCGACGCGCTCAGCGAGCAGGGCCGCAAGGTCCGCGTGGTATCGATGCCGAGCACCAGCGTGTTCGACGCCCAGGACGCCGCCTACAAGCAATCGGTACTGCCGCTGGAAGTCGGTGCGCGCATCGCCATCGAAGCGGCCCATGCCGACTTCTGGTACAAGTACGTCGGCCTCGAAGGCCGCGTCATCGGCATGACCACCTACGGCGAGTCGGCCCCGGCCTCCGCGCTGTTCGAGGAGTTCGGCTTCACCCTGGAGAACATCCTGGGCACCGCCGAAGAGCTGCTGGAAGACTGATTCATGCCGGGCGAGGCGAGGGCGATGCCCTCGTCTCGCGACACAAGGCCGCTTCGACAAGGCACTGCTTGCACCGTGCCCTGTGGAAGCGGCCTTGTGCCGCGCTGGGCCGCACCGCGGCCCCGATGGCCATCCTGCATTAGCGAGTCGCGAATGACCCACGATCGTCCCTACAAAGTTGCACTCAACGGTTACGGCCGCATCGGCCGTTGTGTCCTGCGCGCGCTGTTCGAGCGAGGGGCGAAGGCTGGCTTCGAGATTGTCGCGCTGAACGACCTGGCCGATCAGGCCAGCCTGGAATACCTGACCCGCTTCGACTCCACCCATGGCCGCTTCCCCGGCGAGGTGAAGGTCGATGGCGATTGTCTGCACATCAACGGCGACTGCGTGAAAGTCATGCGCAGTGCCACTCCCGAAGGCATCGACTGGGCGGCACTGGACGTGGACCTGGTGCTCGAATGCTCCGGCGCCTACCACAGCCGAGTCGACGGCCAGCGTTTTCTCCAGGCCGGGGCGCCGCGCGTGCTGTTCTCCCAGCCCATGGCCAGCGAGGCGGATGTCGATGCCACCGTGGTCTACGGCATCAATCAGCACTGCCTGACCGGGCACGAACGCCTGGTCTCCAACGCCTCCTGCACCACCAACTGCGGCGTGCCGCTGCTGCGGGTGCTGGATCAGGCCTTCGGCATCGACTACGTGCAGATCACCACCATCCACTCGGCGATGAACGACCAGCCGGTGATCGATGCCTACCACCACGAAGACCTGCGCCGCACCCGCTCGGCGTTCCAGTCGGTGATCCCGGTGTCCACCGGGCTGGCACGCGGCATCGAGCGCCTGCTGCCGGAACTTGCCGGGCGAATCCAGGCCAAAGCGGTACGCGTGCCGACCGTCAACGTGTCGTGCCTGGACATCACCCTGCTGACCGCTCGCGACACCAGCGCCGCCGAGGTCAACCGGGTGCTGCGCGAGGCCGCACTGGACGGTCCGCTCAAAGGCCTGCTGGCCTACACCGAGCTGCCCCACGCCAGCTGTGATTTCAACCATGATCCGCATTCGGCCATCGTCGATGCCAGCCAGACGCGCGTCAGCGGCCCTCGGCTCGTCAACCTGCTGGCCTGGTTCGACAACGAATGGGGATTCGCCAACCGTATGCTCGACGTCGCGGGTCACTACCTGCACGTCGTCCACCAAACCGCCGCAAACAGCCCTGAAGGACTGCATTCATGACCGTGTTGAAGATGACCGACCTCGACCTGCAAGGTAAACGCGTACTGATCCGCGAAGACCTCAACGTGCCTGTGAAGGACGGTGTGGTCACCAGCGATGCGCGTATCCAGGCTGCGTTGCCGACCATCAAGCTGGCCCTGGAGGAGGGCGCGGCGCTGATGGTCTGCTCGCACCTCGGGCGCCCGAGCGAAGGCGAGTTCTCCCAGGAAAACAGCCTGAAGCCGGTGGCCGAATACCTGAGCAAGGCCCTGGGCCGCGACGTGCCGCTGGTGGCTGACTACCTCGACGGCGTCGAGATCAAGGCCGGTGAGGTGGTGCTGTTCGAGAACGTGCGCTTCAACAAGGGCGAGAAAAAGAACGCCGACGAGCTGGCGCAGAAGTACGCGGCCCTGTGCGATGTATTCGTGATGGACGCGTTCGGCACCGCCCACCGCGCAGAAGGTTCTACCCATGGTGTGGCCAAGTTCGCCAAAGTTGCGGCGGCCGGCCCGTTGCTGGCTGCAGAGCTCGATGCCCTAGGCAAGGCGCTGAAGGCGCCGGCCAAGCCGATGGCGGCCATCGTCGCCGGTTCCAAGGTTTCGACCAAGCTCGATGTGCTCAACAGCCTGTCCGGCGTGTGCGACCAACTGATCGTCGGTGGCGGCATCGCCAATACCTTCCTCGCTGCCGCCGGTCACCCGGTTGGCAAGTCGTTGTACGAACCTGACCTGGTCGATACCGCCAAGGCCATCGCCGCCAAGGTCAGCGTGCCGCTGCCGGTGGACGTGGTGGTGGCCAAGGAATTCGCCGAGAGCGCCGAAGCCACGGTCAAGGCCATCGCCGACGTGGCGGACGACGACATGATTCTCGACATCGGCCCGCAAACCGCTGCCCAGTTCGCCGAGCTGCTGAAGTCGTCGAAGACCATCTTGTGGAACGGTCCGGTCGGGGTGTTCGAATTCGACCAGTTCGGCAACGGCACCAAAGTGCTGGCCAAGGCCATCGCCGACAGCGCAGCGTTCTCCATCGCCGGCGGTGGCGACACCCTGGCAGCCATCGACAAATATGGCGTCGGTGCCGATATCTCCTACATTTCCACCGGTGGCGGTGCTTTCCTCGAGTTCGTCGAGGGCAAGGTACTGCCTGCGGTGGCCGTGCTCGAAGAGCGGGCCAAGGGCTGATCGGCGATGGCGCCTGGCAAAGGGAGCGACCTGATGGTCAAGCAATTGCCTGTGCTGGTCCTGTTCGCGCTGCTCGGCGCCTGTTCCAGCGATCGTGCGACCGATAGCGAGCCGGCGCACGCGCCCCAGGGCGGCTGCTACCAGTCGCAGTGGCAGGCCGAGACGGTTCCGGTGATCAACAAGCGCCTGGGGCCGGACGGTCTGGAGAAGTACGACGACGAGTACCAGCGCAAGGCGCCCGGCTGCCCTTGATCGGGTCGTGGGCAACCGATGGGTGGTTTTGTGGTCTTGAACAGTGGGTCGGTGGCGTCACCACCGGCCCTACGCGAGGAAGCTGAATGAAAGCGCTGCTGGCCGCACTGGCCCTGGCAACCCTGGCCGGTTGCTCGTTGCTGCAACCGACCTCCGCTCCGGCGGACACCTGGACCCGCTGGGTCTGTGACAGCCAGGCCGAGGTGCTGTGGCGCTACGCCGACGCCTCGCAGCAGGCGGTGGACGTACGCCTCGGCGGCGCCGACCAGGTCTACCGGCTCAAGGCCGAGCCCGGTGCTTCGGGTGCGTTGTACAGCGATGGCGTGCTCGCCTTCCACACCAAGGGCGACGAAGGCCTGGTGTACTGGGAAGCGACCAACGATCTGATTGGGCGGGGCTGCAAGGCACCGTGATTGGCCGGACCGTCACGGCGGTCCACAACTACTTGAACAGCAACCGCCCCTGCGGCAGGCTTGCACGAAACAACGACGCTTGTCGGGAGAGAGATACACAATGGCACTCATTAGCATGCGCCAGATGCTGGACCACGCCGCCGAGTTCGGCTACGGCGTTCCAGCTTTCAACGTCAACAACCTCGAGCAGATGCGCGCCATCATGGAAGCGGCCGACAAGACCGACTCTCCGGTCATCGTCCAGGCCTCCGCCGGTGCGCGCAAATACGCCGGCGCTCCCTTCCTGCGTCACCTGATCCTGGCGGCCATCGAAGAATTCCCGCACATCCCGGTGTGCATGCACCAGGACCACGGCACCAGCCCTGACGTCTGCCAGCGCTCGATCCAGCTGGGCTTCAGCTCGGTGATGATGGACGGCTCGCTCAAGGAAGACGGCAAGACCCCGTCGGACTACGACTACAACGTGCGCGTGACCCAGCAAACCGTCGCGTTCGCCCACGCCTGCGGCGTGTCGGTCGAAGGCGAGCTGGGTTGCCTGGGCAGCCTGGAAACCGGTCAGGCCGGTGAAGAAGACGGCGTTGGCGCCGAAGGCATCCTGGACCACAGCCAGATGCTGACCGACCCGGAAGAAGCCGCTGATTTCGTCAAGAAGACCCAGGTCGATGCCCTGGCCATCGCCATCGGCACCAGCCACGGCGCCTACAAGTTCACCAAGCCGCCGACCGGCGACATCCTGGCGATCGACCGCATCAAGGCCATTCACCAGCGCATCCCCGACACTCACCTGGTGATGCACGGTTCTTCGTCTGTACCGCAGGACTGGCTGGCGATCATCAACGAGTTCGGCGGCGACATCAAAGAAACCTACGGCGTGCCGGTCGAAGAAATCGTCGAAGGCATCAAGCACGGCGTGCGCAAGGTCAACATCGATACCGACCTGCGCCTGGCCTCCACCGGTGCGATCCGTCGCTTCCTGGAGCAGAACAAGTCCGAGTTCGACCCGCGCAAATACTTCGCCCAGACCGTCGTGGCCATGCGTGACATCTGCATCGCCCGCTACGAGGCCTTCGGTACCGCAGGCAACGCCTCGAAGATCAAACCGATCTCCCTGGACGCCATGTACCTGCGCTACGCCAAAGGCGAGCTGGCCGCCAAGGTCAACTGATCGTTCGAGCGCACTGAAGAAGCCCGCAGCGATGCGTAATGCTGTTCACTTAAAGAATGCTGGGGCCGCTTCGCGGCCCTTTCGCGGCGCAAGGCCGCTCCCACAACGTCCGCGTATACCCTGAAACATGGGGCGGAGCTCAGGCCCCTGTGGGAGCGGCCTTGTGCCGCGATGGGCTGCGCAGCAGCCCCAATTCCAGCCATCCAGATCTTAAGTGAACCGCGTTACGCAGCGATGCGGGTTTTTTCATGCCTGCACGTCTGAGTCGGAGGAGCCTGGCAGACGCGCGCAAGGTCGGTAGATCGCCCACCTGTATTCATCTATTCATGCGCGCGGCCGATGAATTAAGGCACAATGCTATTATTGACCTTCCGGGTCGGAGATTGCCCGTGTTTCGCCTATCCGCTGTCCGCCCGAGCCACTTCCTGCCTTCGATCCTGCTGCTGCTGTTCGGGCTCGCAGCCGCGTACGTGCGCGACCTGAGCGTGTTCTTCACCTCGCTGTTCAACGTACTGCCGACCATGGTGCTGCTGCTCGGCGGCGCGTACTGTGCGGTCTACCGTCGCCAGCGCGAGCTGTTCCTGATGGTCACGGTGTACATCGCCTATTTCCTGCTCGACACCCAGACCGACTACTACCGCGACCACGGCCAGGTGCGCGAAGACGCTGCGGTGGTGTTCCATCTGGTGTGCCTGCTGCTGCCGGGGCTGTATGGCCTGTTCGGCGCCTGGCAAGAACGCACTCACCTGGCCCAGGACATGCTTGCGCGCTTTGCCGTGCTGTTCGCGGTCGGCGGCGTGGCCCTGGCCCTGGAGCAGAGCTACCCGCAGGCGTTGCTGGGCTGGCTGGCGGAAATTCGCTGGCCGTCGTTGCATGGCCAGTGGATGAGCTTGATCCAACTCGCCTACCCGCTGTTCTTCGGGGTGTTCGTGCTGCTCGTGGTGCAGTACCTGCGCCAGCCACGGCCGTTGCATGCGGCGCAGATCGTCGGCCTGATCGGCATTTTCTGGATGCTGCCGCAGACCTTCATCCTGCCCTTCACCCTGAACATCATGTGCAGCCAGGTGATGCTGATGATCGCCGCCGCGGTGTCCCATGAGGCCTATCAGATGGCATTCCGCGATGAGCTGACCGGCCTGCCGGGGCGTCGAGCGCTGAACGAGCGCATGCAGCGCCTGGGGCGCAGCTATGTGATCGCCATGACCGACGTGGATCACTTCAAGAAATTCAACGACACCCACGGCCACGATGTCGGCGACCAAGTGCTGCGGCTGGTCGCCAGCCGCCTGTCGAAAGTGACCGGCGGTGGTCGTGCCTATCGTTATGGCGGTGAAGAGTTCGCGTTGGTGTTCGCCGGGCAGACCCTCGAAGAGTGCCTGCCGCATCTGGAGGCGGTACGCGAAATGATCGCCAATTACGCCATCCAGCTACGCGATCAGAACAGCCGACCGCAGAACGACACCGCCGGTCGCCAGCGGCGTGCCGGATCGGCGGGTAATACGGTGTCGGTGACCATCAGCATCGGTGTCGCCGAGCGTCTGCCGGAGCATCGAAATCCCGATGAGGTGCTCAAGTCGGCCGACCAGGCGCTCTACAGCGCCAAGGCGGCGGGGCGCAACTGCGTGATGCAGACCGGGCAGACGGTGCGGCGTGGCGCTGTACGCACGGCGTGACCATATCTGACTATTCGGTCGCTTGATGACCCTATGTCTCGTAAAAGTTGTTCGGTTACACTGCCTGCAACCCAGTGTGCGGCCCCGGCGGGCCGCTCCGACTCTACTAGCGAGAGGTTGTCATGGCCGACTATAAAGCGCCCCTGCGCGATATGCGCTTCGTACTCAATGAAGTCTTCAATGTGGCCGATCTGTGGGCTCGGCTACCGGGCCTGGCGGAGGTCGTCGACCTCGACACCGCCATGGCTGTGCTGGAAGAAGCGGGCAAGGTCACCAGTCGCAGCATCGCTCCGCTCAGCCGCGCCGCCGACGAAGAAGGCTGCCACTGGGACAACGGTGCAGTACGCACCCCGGCAGGCTTCATCGAGGCCTATCGCACCTATGCCGAAGGAGGCTGGGTCGGCGTCGGCGGCGACCCGCTGTTCGGCGGCATGGGCATGCCCAAGGTCGTCTCCGCCCAAGTAGAGGAGATGGTCAACGCGGCGAGCCTGTCGTTCGGCCTGTATCCGATGCTCACCGCCGGGGCCTGCCTGTCCATCAACGCCCATGCCAGCGAGGCGCTCAAGCAGCGCTACCTGCCGAACATGTACGCAGGCGTCTGGGCCGGTTCCATGTGCCTCACCGAGCCTCACGCCGGCACCGACCTGGGCATCATCCGCACCCGTGCCGAGCCTCAGGCCGACGGCAGCTACAAGGTCAGCGGCACCAAGATCTTCATCACCGGCGGCGAGCACGACCTGACCGAGAACATCATTCACCTGGTGCTGGCCAAGCTGCCGGACGCTCCGCCCGGCCCCAAGGGCATCTCGCTGTTCCTGGTGCCCAAGTTCCTGGTCAACGAAGACGGCAGCCTGGGCGCGCGCAACCCGGCCAACTGCGGCTCCATCGAGCACAAGATGGGCATCCAGGCCTCGGCCACCTGCGTGATGAACTTCGACCAGGCGCTGGGTTACCTCGTCGGTGAGCCGAACAAAGGGCTGGCGGCGATGTTCACCATGATGAACTACGAACGCCTGGGCGTGGGTATCCAGGGCCTGGCGTCGGCCGAGCGCTCCTACCAGAACGCTGTGGAGTATGCCCGTGACCGTCTGCAGAGCCGCGCACCGACCGGCGCGCAGGCCAAGGACAAGGTGGCGGATCCGATCATCGTCCACCCGGACGTACGGCGCATGCTGCTGACCATGAAAGCGCTGAACGAGGGGGGACGCGCGTTCTCCACCTACGTGGCCCTGCAACTGGACAGCGCCAAGTTCAGCGAAGACCCGGCCACCCGCAAGCGCAGCGAGGAACTGGTCGCGCTGCTCACGCCTGTGGCCAAGGCTTTCCTCACCGACCTGGGGCTGGAGTGCACGGTGCATGGCCAGCAGGTGTTTGGTGGTCACGGCTACATCCGCGAGTGGGGGCAGGAGCAACTGGTGCGCGACGTGCGCATCACCCAGATCTACGAGGGTACCAACGGCATCCAGGCGCTGGACCTGATGGGGCGCAAGGTGGTGGCCAGTGGTGGCGCCTACTACCGACTGTTCGCCGACGAGGTCCGTCAGTTCATCGATTCGGCCGACGCTAATCTCGGAGAATTCACACGTCCGTTGGGCGTGGCCCTGGATCAGCTCGACGGCTTGACCGAATGGGTGCTGCAGCAGGCCAAGGACAATCCGAACGAAATCGGCGCAGCCTCGGTCGAATACCTGCATGCCTTCGGCTATGTCGCCTACGCCTACATGTGGGCCTTGATGGCCCACGCCGCACAGGTCGGCGAGGGCGACGAGGCCTTCTACGGCGCCAAGCTCGGCACCGCACGCTTCTATTTCGCACGCCTGCTGCCCAGGGTCGATTCGCTGGTGGCGGCAGTGAAGGCGGGCAGCGAGCCGCTGTACCTGCTGGATGCGGCGCAATTCTGATGGACGGGACGGGTAATGTGAGACGTCTCTGACGTCTCGGAATCCTCGGCCTTGTAAGCTTTTTCCTACGCTGCGTGGTGACTTTTCGCCTCTTTCCTAAGATTGGATCCAGGGTTAATCTTTCTCACATGGACGCAGCGCAGGAAGCGCAAAGGACAGAACAGGGACACAAGAGGATTTCCCGCCAGGATGGTGGGACGATAAGGATGTCAGGGAAACAGTCTGGATAACCCCGCTTCGGCGGGGTTTCCTTCGTCTGGGGTTTTTATTTTCCACGCGCGTCCTACGGCATCGCGCCATGTCGGGCGTCAGTTTCTTCCTCCAGCACTGTTCGCAGCAGCTCCACCGAGGCCTGCTGACGTTGTGCATCGCGAAACACCAAACCGACCTTCAGCGGCACCCGTGGCTCGCTCAGCGGCTTCCACAGCAGCGCCTGTTCGTCTTCGGCCGCTTCCTTCGCCCGCCCAGGCAGAATGGTCGCCAACGCAGTGTTGGCCAGGCTGTCGAGGATCCCGCCCATGTTGTTCATTTCCGCCTGAACCTGTGGCCGACGCCCAAGATTGGCCAGTTGCGCCTGCCAGATCTGGCGGATCTGGAACTCTTCGCCCAGCATCAACAGCGGCAGCTCGGCGGCCTGGCGGATCGAGACTTTCTTGAAGTCCTTCAACGGGTGGGTGTTGGGGATGACCAGTTGCAGTTCATCTTCGTACAGCAACTGACCGTGCAGCCCCGGCTGGCGCGGCGGCAGGTAGCTGATGCCGATATCCAGGCTGCCGTTGAGCAGCCGCCGCTCGATCTCCAGGCCCGACAGTTCATAGATCTGCACCACGAGATGCGGCTGCGCCCTGCGCAGCTTTTCCAGCAGTCGGGGCACCAGGCTCGGGCGCACGGTCTGCAGTACGCCAATGGCCAGGGTGCGCAGCGATTGCCCTTTGAAACCGAGCATCGCCTCCTGGGCGCGTTGCAGGCCGTCGAGCAGCGGCAGCGCGTGGTTGTAGAGGGTGTGCGCGGCCAGAGTCGGCAACAGACGCTTGTTGCTGCGTTCGAACAGGCTCAGGTCGAGGCTGTGCTCGAGCTGGCGGATCTGCTGCGACAGCGCCGGTTGCGACAGCGACAGTCGCTCGGCGGCTCGGCCCACATGGCCTTCTTCATACACCGCGACGAAATAACGCAGTTGGCGAAAATCCATAAGATTCACTTATCGAAAAAGCTGGGAAAACGAAATGGCCCCGGCGCGCCGAGACGCCTAGTCTAGCGCCGTCAATCAGCAGGATTAAGTGAACGATAGGCTTGATCTTGATGGTGATGAGTATTCGTTTTCGATAGGCAGAGCAAAACAACGACCTGCGGCCCAGACCGAGGCGCCTTGCCTGCATGCCTGAATGCCGTGGAGCCACCATGAACCTGTTCAAGCGGCGTCGCCCGACGCTCGCCGTTGTCGAGTCGCGCCAGGCGCAGCGTGGCCAAACTGCAGCGGTAGTGCCCAACGTGTGTGCCCGGGCCTTCGTACGCGGCCAGGGTTCCTGGCTGTGGGACGACCGTGGACATGCCTGCCTGGATTTCGACCAGGCGGGGGCGATGAACAGCCTGGGGCACAGCCCGCCAGTGCTGGTCAACGCGCTCGGCGCTCAGGCCCAGGCCCTCATCAATCCCGGCCATCATTTCGCCAGCGCGCCCGCGCAGGCCTTGATCCAGCGCCTGTGCCAGGCCACCGGCAGCGATCAGGCCTGGGTGCTGGACAGCAGTGCCCAGGCCTGCGAAGACGCGCTCAGGCTCGCCCGTGAGTGGGGCAGACGGCACCGCGGCGGCGCCGAAGGCATCATCACCGCCGGCCGGACCCGCGGGACGGGTTTGAGTCAGGTGCCGTTCAACGACCTGGCGGCGCTGCACGCGCAAGTCGACTCGCGCACCGTGGCCATCATGCTCGAACCGCTCCAGGCTGACGCGGGCGTGATTCCGGCGAGCCGAGACTACCTGCTCGGCGCCGAGCAGCTTTGCCGCGAACTCGGCATCCTGCTGATCCTCGACGAGACGCAGACCGGCAGCGGCCGTTGTGGAGCGTTGTTGGCCGAGCAGACGTATGGCGTGCGTGCCGATATCGTCATTCTCGGCAGTGGCCTGGGCAGCGGTGTGCCGCTGGCCGCCCTGCTGGCACGCGGCACCGCCCTCTGCACCGAGGCGTGCGCCACGCCCATCAGGCAGGCCGATAACGCCTTGATGAGCGCGGCCGGGCTGGCGGTGCTCGATACCCTGCTCGCGCCGGGTTTTTTCGACCAGGTGCAGGACAGCGGCCGTCACCTGCGCGATGGCCTGAGCCGAGTGGCGCGGCGCTACAGCCACGGCGAGGTGCGTGGCCAGGGCTTGCTGTGGGCGCTGCACCTGCGTGAGGCCCAGGCCCAGGCACTGGTCGAGGCCGCCTTGGGCGAAGGCTTGCTGCTCGCTGCGGTGAAACCTGACGTCGTGCGCTTTTCCCCGGCACTGGATGTCAGTCGCGGCAATATCGACGACATGCTGCAGCGTCTGGCGCGATCGTTCGCCCACCTGCAGCCTCGTCAACAGCGCTTTGGTGAAGCATTCGGCTGATTTTTGATTGTCAACGAACCGTCTGGCGTATCTGCGCATCGCCCCTGATCTGCTGTGTTTGGTCAGGGGCGTTTTTTTGCCTGTCGCGGGTGTCCCTTCATCTGGATAGCCGCCACCGCCCAATACCCTCGTAAAGCCCATTCCATCGGCCCTGCAGGGCTCCGTTGATCGGCTATTCTCATTTAATTCATTGATAGCGAACTGATTGCATCGCTGACAGTGAACTCCGCTGCCGAGTCGACATCGGATCCAACTACAAGACAAAGACGTTCGCGAAGAGAAGTGGCATGGATGGAGCTCAATACGCGGCACCGCAAGGCAGCTCCGTGCTGCTGGTAGTCGATGACTACCCGGAAAATCTGATCACCATGCGCGCCTTGCTGGCCGGCCAGGATTGGCAGGTGATCACCGCAAGCTCAGGCAGGGAAGCCCTGAGCGCACTGTTGGAACACGAGGTGGACCTCGTCCTGCTGGACGTGCAGATGCCCGGCATGGACGGTTTCGAAGTCGCTCGGCTGATGCGCGGCAGTCAGCGCACGCGCCTCACGCCGATCATCTTCCTCACCGCCAACGAGCAGAGTCAGGCCGCTGTGCTCAAAGGCTACGCCAGCGGGGCGGTGGACTATCTGTTCAAACCGTTCGACCCGCAGATTCTCAAGCCCAAGGTGCAGGCCATTCTGGAGCAGCAGCGCAACCAGCGCGCGCTGCAACGCTTGAGCCAGGCGCTGGAGGCGGCGCATGCGTTCAATGCGTCGGTGCTGGAAAATGCCGCCGAGGGCATTCTGGTGGTGGACGACTGCGGCACCATCGGCTTCGCCAACCCGGCCATTTCGCGGCTGCTCCAGGTGCCGGTGGCGCGCTTGCGCGGTGCCCATGTGCTGGACCTGATCCAGTTGCCCAGTGCTGCGCTGTGGCGCGACTCGGACTTCTACCACGCCTACCTGAGCCGGGAGATCTTCCGGGTCCACGATGCCCAATTGCGTACCCCAGCCGGTTCGCTGATCCCGGTAGCGCTGTCCTGTGCGCCATTGTCGGTCGAGCAGAAGGCCATGGTGGTGACGGTGCTGGATATGTCGGTGGTGAACAGCCTGCACCAGCAACTGGAGCATCAGGCGGTGACCGATCCCCTGACCGGCCTGCTCAACCGGCGCGGTTTCTATCAGACCGCCGAAGCTGCGCTGGTGCGCAACGAGCGCGCAGACAAGGTCCAGGCGCTGATGTACATGGACCTCGACGGCTTCAAGCAGATCAACGACACGTTTGGGCACGAGGCGGGCGACCGTGTACTGCGCTGGGTCGCCGAACAGCTCAGGGACTGTCTGGGCGCCCAGGCGCTGCTCGGGCGCATGGGCGGTGACGAGTTCACCGCGTTGTTCGACGGCTTGCCCTATCCGGAACAGGCAGGTCGCTATGCCGAGGCGCTGATCGAACGCATGTCCAGTTGTCCGCAGGTTGACGGCCAGGACGTGTGCCTGGGCATCAGCATCGGCATTGCCACCTACCCCGACTGCGGCGCCACCGTCGAAGGCCTGCTGCGCGCAGGCGACACGGCGATGTACTCGGCCAAGCGCGCCGGTCGCCAGCAGTACCGCTTCTACGCCCAGGAGCTCAATGGCCGGGCCCGCTCGCGGCTGATGCTCGAAGACAGCGTGCGCACCGCTATCGATCATCAGGATTTCACCTTGGTCTACCAGCCCCAGGTCGGCTTCGCCGATGGCCATCTGCGTGGCTTCGAAGCCTTGCTGCGCTGGCAGCACCCGAGTGTCGGCGACGTGCCGCCGGGGCTGTTCATCCCACTGCTGGAGGAGGCGCACCTGATCCATCGCCTGGCCAGTTGGATCTACGGCAAGGGCGCTGCCCAGCGCCGGGACTGGCAGCACGTGTTCGCCGACGATCTGGTGCTGGGCATCAGCTTGAGCCGCGCCCAGTTCACCCAACCGAACCTGGTCGACGAATTGCGCCGGGCCATCGAGGAACACGGGCTGGCGCCGGCGCAATTGGAAGTGGAGGTGGCGGAAACCTCGCTGATGTATGACATCGACGCCGCCGCAAAGCAGATCAAGCGCCTGCGCGAGTTGGGGGTGCGCGTGGCGCTGGATGACTTCGGCGCTGGCGACTGTTCGCTGCGCATGTTGCGCGACTTGCCCATCGACACCCTCAAGCTCGATCGCCACCTGGTCGCGCGCTTGCCCGAGTCGCTGGCCGATGCAGCGTTGGTGCGCAGTGTCATTGCCCTGTGCGCCGACTACACCATCACCGTGATCGCCGAAGGCGTGGAAACGACGGCGCAGGCGCAGTGGTTGCGCGACAACGGCTGCGCCTACGTCCAGGGTTTTCTGGTGGCACGGCCGATGATGGCTGCCGACGCCCAGGGGGTCTCGTCGGTGTATGCCTGGCCGTCGACGTACTTACCGTCGCCCACGACCTGACAAAACTGCTAGTTGCCGTTCTCTGTGGCGCGGTCGACTGTGTGGCCGATGACACGCCAAATCCAGGAAGCAGGGCATGGGCGGCGAACTGTTCCATCAAACACCTTCGGTCAGGGTTTACGACAATCGTCGTCTGCCCGTGCGTCAGATCGAGTACTACCGGTGCGAGGCGCTGACAGCCGCCGCCGAGATCCGTATTACGCGTCACGGTTACGGCCCAGCGGGCTTGCCGAGCCAGATGGTTGATCCGCGTTTGCATGCTGCCGGTCGGGCCAACTTCCTGTATCGACAGGGGTTGGCTCGGCAGACCCTGCGGGTGCAGAGTGCCGATGCCGGTACTCGGCTAACGCTTGACGACTGCGCTGGGCGGGGGCTGTTCGCGGTCAGCCAGGTGGGCGTCGGCACGGCCGATCAGGACGATTTCACGCAAGCGGTGATGCACCGCCGGGTCTATGAGTTACCCACGCAGGCCGGTCGGCTACTGAGCGTCAGCGAGCAGGTGGTCGGAGCGCCAGCGCGGGTCAGCGAACGCTTGTGCTATGCCGGGCACGCCGCTGCGGACAAAGACCGTAATCTGTCGGGCGATCTGGTGAGTCACTACGACCCTGCCGGGCGGCTCAGCACGCAGGGCAAGGCCCTGGTGGGGACGCCGACCTGTGTGTCACGGCAGTTGTTGCGCGAGGCCGACGACGTTGATGTCCACGCCGACTGGCGCGGCGATTCAGCCCAGGACTGGGACCGTCTGCTGGACACCGATGCCTACCGCACGTGCAGCGGCAGCGACGCCACGGGCAGGACGCTGTGGTCGCTCGATTGTGCCGGGCATCGGCAGCGCAGCGCTTACGATGTGGCGGGCGCGCTCAACGCGACGTGGCTGACGCTCCAGGGCACGCCCGAGCGCGCAGTCGTGACCTCGGTAAGCTACTCGGCGCAGGGCCGCAAGCTGCGCGAGGCCCATGGCAATGGTGCGGTGACGGTTTATCGTTATCAGCCCAGAACGTCCTGGCTCGCGTCGATCCAGACCCTCCGGCAGGCGGTGCCGCAGCAGCGCTATTGGGCGCTGGACTATCGCTACGATCCTGTCGGGAACGTGATTGGCACGAACAATGACGCCGAACCGACCCGGTTCTGGCGCAACCAGCGCGTCGCCGCCGAGTGCGAGTACCGCTACGACAGCTTCTACCAACTGGTCTTCGCCAGCGGTCGGGAAATGGTCAATGTCGGGCGAGAAGGCAATCTGTTGCCTGAGGCGCTGGTACCGCTGCCGGTGGATGACTCGCTCTACACCCGATATACGCGGCGTTTTACCTACGACAGCGCGGGCAACCTGATCCGCATCCAGCACAGCGCGCCAGCGACCAACAATCATTATGTGACGGCAATCACCGTGAGTCCTCGCAGCAACCGCGGTGTGTGGGATGTGCTGTGCGAGGAGCCGGAGGGCGTGCAAGCGCTGTTCACTGCCGGGGGCGAACAACGGGCGTTGCTGCCGGGACAAGGGCTGGCCTGGACGGCGCGTGGCGAGTTGCAGCAAGTGTCGGGAGAGGGTGTGGAGCACTATCGCTATGACGCAGGCGGGCAGCGTGTGCTCAAGGTCTGCGGACAGCGGCAGGGGCGTTCGCTGAAGCAACAGCACGTGGTTTACCTCCCGGGCGTGGAGTTGCATCTTGAGTGTGCCGCCGGTGATGTTAAGGAGCGTGTGCACGTTGTGGTGATGGGCGAGGCAGGTAACGCTCAGGCACGGGCCGTGCGTGGCCTGTCGCAAGTGCCGGAGCGTGTCGATAGCGACGACATTCGCTATGGCTATGACGACGTGATCGGCAGTGTCGGGTTGGAGCTCGATGCCGTGGGTGAGGTCATAAGCCGTGAAGCGTTTTACCCGTTTGGTGGAACGGCCAGTTTGGCCGCGCGTCATCAGATCAAAGCAACCAATAAAGCGGTTCGGTATTCCGGGCGAGAGCGGGACGCGGGGGGGCTGTATTACTACGGCTATCGGTATTATCAACCCTGGACGGGGCGTTGGCTGAGTGCGGATCCGGCAGGGGTCGTCGATGGGGCCAATCTATACGCCATGGTGCGAAATAGCCCCGTAACATATTTCGATGCCGCAGGCTTGCGCGTGATGAGCATGAATCTCGATCAAGGGCGAGGTGATCTCGTTTATGGATTGTCCGATCCCCGTCATAACTATCTGAGGGTCGCGATAGAGGGGTATCGAGGGTTGGAGGATGACGCTGCGTTGACCATTGATCACTACAACATAGCCGTCGCTAAAGCCGTGCGCATTGAAGCCTTGGTAAAGTTCAAACTGCCAGAGAACGCTTCACCACACCAACTACTAAGGGCGGCAGCTCCGGGCACTGGAAGTCTCGCGGTCGCTCGGGAGACGTTTGGGACCTATGTGCATTGGGACAGCTATCTTACGGCGGGCGAAAAGAATCCGAAGTTTAATATTCCAAGCATCTATGAGAGCGTAGCCACGCAGTGGGGAGCCAGTAGATTTCACTATTGGATACAGGATGATATCGGCCCGTTGTTACTTTGGAAGCGGGGATCCAAACTGGGTCTTCAAATGGCAACCAATCAGGCAGGACCTAAGATCCACTTTGTCCTTGACGACCTGAGTGAGTCGGCCGTTATCAATAAAAGAGGTGAATTCGGATGGTCCATTACAGCCAGCGAGTTGCGCTATGCGTTTCGTAACAGAGCGGCGCTAGCGGGGCAGATTCATTTCTACAAGGGTGGTTGGGAAGTTCCAGCGCCTTGGCACACGGCGCCGTGGCGGTGGAGCGCTTACAAACCGCATTCAGAGCGCAGAGGCCGATATGCACGCTGGCAGTCATTGCGACGCGAACGTAGCTGATGGCGTAGCCTTTGATTAAAGCTCCCGGGCAAATGGCAGATCCGGCCCCACCCGCGAACAGGTGATGGCCGCCGCGCGAATGGCGAACTCGAGGAGGTCGTCGATCGCTTCGCGCGTCAGCGCCGCCAGTGCTTGTGGACTGTCCGCGTTCAGCGTGGCCAGACCACCCAGCACCGCCGCCTGAAAGGTATCGCCCGCGCCGACCGTATCGCGCAGGGGCCGCGAGGTGTCCGCCGGGCGCTTCCATGAGCCCTGCGCCGTGTGCGCGCTCGCGCCGTTTGCCCCGTGGGTGACGAACACCAGCCGACAGCGCGGGCTGAGCCAGCCCTGTGCCACCTCGGCGGGATCGCGCTGCGGGTAGAGCAGGGTCAGGTCTTCCTCGCTGGCCTTGATCAGGTGGGCATGCGCGGCGAATGCCTCGACCTGGCGGCGCCACAGCGCCACGTCGGGCTGCGTGTTCAGGCGTACGTTGGGGTCGAGGCTGATCAGCCGCCGCTCGCTTTCACGCTGCACCAGCGCCAGCAAGGTGTCCGCCACCGGCTGCACCACCAAGGTGTAGGAACCCACATGGATGCCGCGTACCTGACCGTCCAGCACAGGCAGGTGCTCCAGGCGCACCTGACGGTCGGCGCAGCCGTCGCCACGGAACTGGTACTGCGCCGAGCCATCGGCGTTCAAACCGACCATGGCCAGGGTTGTGGGCGCCTCGCTGACGACCAGATGGCTGCAATCGACCTGTTCCTCTTGCAGCACCCGACGCAGTCGCGCGCCGAGATAGTCGCTGGACAGGCCGCCGAACAATGCCGACTGCGCGCCGAGGCGGCGCAGGCCGACCGCGACGTTGAACGGCGAGCCGCCGGCAATCGCCTTGAAATCCAGCTCACTGCTGCGGGGACTGTCCGCCTGGCTGAACACATCGAACAGCGCTTCGCCACAAACCAGATACATGAAGGTCTCCGAGCAAACATGAATGAGGGCCGCGCTCAGCGCGCCGGCAGGTGCGCCCGATAACGTTGGTAGGCGGTCTCGAAAGCCGCCTGTTGTGCGGGCTGTGGCTCGGTCCGGGTGCTGGGGTCGAGCGCTACGCAGCGCTCGACCAGCGTCGGCAGGTCGTCCCCGCTGCCCAGTTGACGCCCCAGGCTCCAAGCCGCCTGAATCGCCGCACCGAGCGCTGCGGCTTCGGTCTGGCGCGGGCAAACCAGCGGCACGCCGAGCAGGTCGGCGAGGGTCTGGCGCCACAGCGGGCTCTTCGCCGCACCGCCGACCAGGCGAATTTCCTGGCCCAGCAGGCCGACCTCGCGCAGCAGGTCGAGCCCGTAGCGCAGGCTGAAGCACGTGCCCTCCAGCACCGCCCGGCACAGGTTGGCGCGGGTGAGGTTGGCGCTGGTCATGCCCAGCAGGCTGGCGCTGGCGTCGGGCAGCGCCGGCACCCGCTCGCCATCGAAGAACGGCAGCATCAGCAGTCCGCCGGCACCGATTGGCGCCTGGCCAGCCAGTTCGCCGAATTGCTGCAGGTCCAGTTGCAGCAGGTCTTGAATCAGCGCGCAGGCACCGGTCAGGTTCATGCTGCAGATCAGCGGCAGCCAGCCGCCGGAAGACCCGCAGAAGGTGGCGACTTCGGCCTGGGGACTGATCTGCGCCAGGTCGGTGTGCGCGACGAGGGTACCGGAGGTGCCCAGGCTCAAGGTGATGAGGCCGGGGCGGATATTGCCCGTGCCGAGGGCGCCGAGCATGTTGTCGCCGCCGCCGCTGGCGACCCAGGTGCTGGCGTCGAGCCCAAGCGCCTGGGCCGCTGCTGTCTGCAACGTGCCGATGCAGTCACCCGACGCCACCAGTTGCGGGAGCGCCGCCGCCAGGCGCGTGCCGGGTTCGACCAGCTCCAGTACATCGGTGGCCCAGGCGCGTTGGCGCACATCGTAATAGCCGGTGCCGGACGCATCGCCCGGCTCGGTGCAGGCGCGGCCGGTGAGCCAGTGATTGAGGAAGTCGTGGGGCAGCAGCAGGTGTTCGGCGCGGGCGAACAGCTCGGGGTGGTGACGCTTGCTCCACAGCAGCTTGGACAGCGTGTAGCCCGGCGCGATCACCAGTCCGAGTCGCTCCAGCGAGCCGGCCGGTCCGCCCAGCGCCGCCAGCAGATCCTCGTTCTCGGCGCTGCTCTCGGTGTCGCACCACAGCTTGGCGGGGCGCAGCACCTGGCCCTGGCCATCGAGCATCACCAAGCCGTGCTGCTGGCCGGAGACGGCCAGCGCGCGAATGGCCGAGCCGGGCACACCGGCGCAAGCCAAGGCCTCGGCCACGGCCGTGCGCAAGGCCCGCAGCCAGTCCGCCGGGTCCTGCTCGCGGCGACCCTGCTCGCCCTCGGGCGGGGCATGCGCGGCGCTGCCCAGGCCCAGCACTGCGCCGCTACCGGCGTCGAGCACCAGGGCCTTGGTGCCCTGGGTGCCGCAGTCGATACCGAGAAATAGTCCGTCCATCGTCGCGCTCCGTGTCAGTCGCCCAGTACTCGGCGCAGGGTGTCGCTGACGCCGACCTCACGCAAGCTGTCGTAGAGACGCTCGAAGGCGACGACGAATTCGCGTGACGCCGGGATGGCCGTGCCGAAGAGGGTCTCGTCACCCAATACCCGTGCAGCCAGTCCGTCGCGCTGTACCACGCGGGCCTGGCACTGGGCGGCGCGGGGATCGGGAATGGCGTAGTGGTTGCCCTGTTCGTCCACGCCGCCCAGGTACAGCGCCCAGGCCGCGACCACCAGCGCCACGCGTTCCAGCGGCCGGCCGTCGGCGATCAGGCGGTTGGCGGTGGGCACGATGAACTTGGGGAATTTCGACGAGCCGTCCGAGCACACGCGCTCGAGCTGGTCGGCGATGGCGCGGTTGGCGAAGCGCTCGATCAGTGCTTCCTTGTAGTGCGCCAGTTCGATGCCCGGCACGGGTGCCAGCTGTGGCGTCACATCCAGGTCCATGAAGGTGCGCATGTAGCGGCGCAGGAGTGGGTCGGCCAGGGTTTCGTGGACGAAGCGGTAGCCCTGCAGAAAGCCCAGGTAGGTGAGGGCCAGGTGGCTGCCGTTGAGCAGCTTGATCTTCATCTCCTCGTAGGGCGTGACGTCGTCGGTGAACTGCACGCCGACCTTTTCCCAGGCCGGTCGGCCACTGACGAACTGGTCTTCCAGCACCCATTGCAGGAAGGGCTCGCAGACCACCGGCCAGGCGTCCTCGATGCCGTGTCGCTCGGCCAGTTGCTCGCGGTGGGCGGCGCTGGTCATGGGCGTGATGCGATCGACCATGGCGTTGGGGAAGCTGACGTGGCGGGCGATCCACTCGGCCAGGTCGGCGTCGAGCAAGCGGGCGAAGGCCAGCAGGGCCTTGCGCGCCACTTCGCCGTTGTGCGGAAGGTTGTCGCAGGACATCACCGTGAATGCCGCGCTGCCCGCTTCGCGTCGGCGTCGCAGCGCCTGGCAGAGGAAACCGAACACGCTGCGCGGTTGCTCGGGGCTGGCCAGGTCGTGCTGGATCGCGGGCAACTGGTCGAGGAACTCGCCGGTGCTGTCGTCGATGCAGTAGCCGCCTTCGGTGATGGTCAGCGAGACGATACGGATGGCCGGGTCGGCCAAAGTGTCGAGCAGCGCCGGGGCATCGTCCTCGGCCAAGAGCATGCCGTTGATCGCGCCAATCACGCGGACCTCGGTATCGGCTCCATCGCCCAGCTCGAACAGGGTGTACAGGTGGCCCTGGCTGGCCAGGGCATCGCGCATGGCGCGGTCTTCGCTGCGCAGGCCGGCGCCGCAGATCGCCCAGTCGTGGGCTTCGCCGAGGTTCATCAGGGCGTCGGTGTAGGCCGCCTGGTGGGCGCGGTGGAATCCACCGACACCGATGTGCACGATGCCCTGGCGCAGTTGCGCAGGGTCGTAGGTCGGGCGGGCGACGGTGGTTGGCAGTTGGTCGAGCGTACGCGGGTCGAGTTTCATCGGGAGTTCCTTCAGGCGGCCACTTGCAGGGGTTTGCTCAGCGCCTGGCCCTGGCTGTCGAACAGGTGGCAGTGCTGGGGATCGAGGTGCAGGTGCAGCGGCTCGCCGAAGGTCGGCGCGAAGTCGCCGCGCACCCGCACCGTGAGCATTTCTCCGCAGGCGCTGCGCACGTGGCAGTAACTGTCGCTGCCCAGCCGCTCGCTGACATCGGCGATCACCTGCAGAGCGCCGGGCTCACCGGGGCTGGCGATGTTCAGGTGTTCGGGGCGAATGCCCAGGGTCAGCGGACTGCCGGTGGCCAGCTCGCCGGCGCTCAGCGGCACGTCCAGGCGCGTCCCGCACTCCAGCGCCACTTCGCAGCGCTCGCCGTGATTGCGGCTCAGGTGGCCGCGCAGGAAGCCCATCTTCGGCGTGCCGAGAAAGCCTGCGACGAACAGGTTGGCCGGGTGGCGGTAGAGCTCCAGCGGTGAGCCGACCTGCTCGACGCGGCCGCCGTTGAGCACCACCACCTTGTCGGCCAGGGTCATGGCTTCGACCTGATCGTGGGTCACGTAGATCATGGTCGCGGCCAATTCCTTGTGCAGGCGCGACAGTTCCAGGCGCATCTGCACGCGCAGGGCGGCATCGAGGTTGGACAGCGGCTCGTCGAACAGGAAGATCTTCGGGTTGCGCACGATCGCCCGGCCGATGGCCACGCGCTGGCGTTGGCCGCCGGAGAGCTGGCGCGGCTTGCGTTCGAGCAGCGGTTGCAGTTCGAGGATGCGCGCGGCGTCCTCGACCTTGCGGCTGACCTCGGCCTTGGCCACCCCGGCCAGGTCCAGGGCGAACGACAGGTTCTTGCGCACGGTCATGTGCGGGTACAGGGCGTAGGTCTGGAACACCATGGCCAGGTCGCGCTTGGCCGGGGCGGTGTCGGTGATGTCGCGGCCATCGAGCGCGATGGTGCCGCTGCTGACCTCTTCCAAGCCGGCGATCAGGCGCAGCAGGGTCGACTTGCCGCAGCCCGACGGGCCGACGAACACCACGAACTCGCGGTCGTGAACGTCCAGGTCGATGCCTTTGATGATGGCGTGGCCATCGAAGCCTTTATGCAGGTTACGGATCTTCAGATCAGCCATGTCGAGTGCGCTCCGTGGCGGCAGGGGTTCGATTGGGGGGTGGGCTGCGCAGCAGCCGCACTGAGCCGTCTCATTTCACCGCTCCGAACGACAGCCCGCGCACCAGTTGCTTCTGGCTGATCCAGCCGAAGATCAGGATCGGCGCGCAGGCCAGGGTGGAGACGGCCGAGAGCTTGGCCCAGAACAGGCCTTCGGGGCTGGAGTAGGACGCCACCAGCGCGGTGAGCGGGGCGGCGGCCGACGAGGTGAGGTTGAGCGACCAGAACGCCTCGTTCCAGCACAGGATGAGTGACAGCAGTACCGTGGAGGCCAGGCCGCCGCGGGCGATCGGCAGCAGCACGCGGACGATCTCCTGCCAGGTGCCGGCCCCGTCCAGGCGCGCCGCCTCGAGGATGTCCACGGGGATGTCCTTGAAGTAGGTGTAGATCATCCACACCACGATCGGCAGGTTGATCAGGGTGTAGACGATGATCAGCGCCAGGCGCGAGTCGAGCAGGCCGAACTGCTTGGCCAGCAGGTAGATGGGCATCAGCACGCCCACTGGCGGCAGCATCTTGGTCGAGAGCATCCACAGCAAGGTGCGCTTGGTGTGGCGCGACTCGAAGAAGGCCATGGAATAGGCGGCCGGCACTGCGATCAGCATGCACAGCAGTGTCGCCGTGGCCGAGATCAGTACGGAGTTCCAGGCATAGGCGAAGTAGTCGCTGCGCTCGTTGATGTGCAGGTAGTTCTCCAGCGTCGGCTGGAAGATGAACTGCGGCGGCGTGGCGAAGGCGTCCAGTTCGGTCTTGAAGCTGGTCAGCAGCATCCAGAAGATCGGGAAGAAGATCACCAGGGCGATGCCCCAGCACAGCAGGCCGAGCAGCGCGTCGCGCAGGCGGCGGGTTTGCTTGAGTGTCAGCATGGCGGGCTCCTCAGCTGCGCTCGGTGAGGTTCTTGCCGATCATGCGCACCAGCACGATGGCAGCGACGTTGGCGATCAGCACGGCGATCAGGCCACCGGCCGACGCCATGCCGACGTCGAACTGCAGCAGCGCCTGGTTGTAGATCAGGTAGGCCAGGTTGGTGGACTCGTAGCCCGGTCCGCCGCTGGTGGTGGTGAAGATCTCGGCGAACACCGACAACAGGAAGATGGTCTCGATCATCAGCACCACGGCGATGGGCCGTGCCAGGTGTGGCAGGGTCAGGTGCCAGAAGATCGCCAGCGGGCCGGCGCCGTCCAGGCGTGCAGCTTCCTTCTGTTCCTGGTCCAGCGACTGCATGGCGGTCATCAGGATCAGGATGGCGAACGGCAGCCACTGCCACGACACGATCAGGATGATCGACAGCAAGGGGTAATGCGCCAGCCAGTCCACCGGCTGCGCGCCGAACAGGCGCCAGAGCGCGGCGAGAATGCCGGACACCGGGTGCAGGATCAGGTTCTTCCACAGCAGCGCACTGACCGTGGGCATGATGAAGAACGGCGAGATCAACAGCACCCGCACCACGCCGCGGCCCCAGAACTCCCCAGCCTCCAGCAGCGCGGCGATGAGCACGCCGAAGACGATGCTGATCGCCAGCACGCTGCCCACCAGGGTCAGGGTGTTGAGCGCACCGGGCAGAAAGCCCGCGTCGGTGACGAAGAAGCTGAAGTTCTCCAGGCCGACGAAGTCGTTCTCGCCGGGGTACAGCAGGTTGTAGCGGATCAGCGAAAAGTACAGGGTCATGCCCAGGGGCACGATCATCCACAGCAGCAACAGCGCTACCGAGGGGCTGACCAGGAACCAGCCGGGGCCGATGCGGCGTTTGCCCCGGCGCTCGGGGGCCAGGGTCGGGGTGTCCAGGGCCGACGTCTTCATCACGATTCCTCAGGCGGCAGGCAGGGCGGGCGAGCGTCGACGCGCCCTGGCGGGCGCGCCGACGGATCCGTTCGGACTACTTGGGGTAGCCGGCGCGTTTCATCTCGCGTTCGGTGGAGGCCTGGGCGGCGGCCAGCGCCTGCTCGGGCTTCATCTGCCCGGTCAGGGCAGCGGCGAACAACTTGCCGACCTGGGTGCCGATGGCCTGGAACTCAGGGATGGTCACCAGTTGGATGCCCACATAGGGCACCGGCTTGAGGGTGGGATGGTTGGGGTCCACCCGCTTTAGCGACTCCAGGGTCACCTTGGCGAACGGCGCAGCCTGCAAGTACGCCTCGCTGTAGGTGGAGGCGCGGGTGCCGGGCGGCACGTTGGCCACACCGTCCTTGTCGGCCACCAGTTGGGCGTAGGCCTGTGAAGTGGCCCAGGTGCTGAAGGCCTTCGCTGCGTCCTTGGACTTGGAGCTGGTGGGGATCGCCAGGGCCCAGGAGTACAGCCAGCTCGCGCCTTTGTCGGTGACTTGCTTGGGGGCGAAGGTGAAGCCGGTGACATCGGCCACCTTGCTCTGGGATTTGTCGGTGACGAACGAGCCGGCGACGCTGGCATCGACCCACATCGCGCACTTGCCGCTGTTGAACAGCGCCAGGTTCTCGTTGAAGCCGTTGCTCGACGCGCCGGGCGGCCCGTAGTGCTTCATCGTGTCGACGTAGAAGTTCAGCGCTTGGGTCCATTCGCTGCCGGTGAATTCCGGCTGCCATTGTTCGTTGAACCAACGCGCGCCGAAGGCGTTGGCCAGGGTGCCGATCAGGGCCATGTTCTCGCCCCAGCCGGCTTTGCCGCGCAGGCAGATACCGTACTGGCCGTCCTGGGGCTTGTTGAGCTTGGCGGCGAACTCGCCCAGTTGGGTCCAGGTCGGCTGCTCGGGCATGCTCAGGCCGGCCTGCTGGAACAGGTCCTTGCGGTAGTAGGTGATCGAGGCTTCGGCGTAGAAGGGCAGGGCGTAGAGCGTGCCCTTGACCGAAAGGCCGTCGCGCACCGAGGGGAAGACGTCGTCGAGATGATAGTCGGCCGGCAGGTCCTGCATCGGCTCCAGCCAGCCCTTGGCGCCCCACAACGCGGCTTCGTACATGCCGATGGTGAGCACGTCGAACTGCCCGCCCTGGGTGGCGATGTCGGTGGTCAGGCGCTGGCGCAGCACGTTTTCTTCGAGCACCACCCACTTCAGCGCGATGTCCGGGTGCTGCTGCTCGAACACCTTGGACAGACGTTGCATGCGGATCATGTCGCTGTTGTTGACGGTGGCGATGGTCAGGGTTTCGGCAGCCTGGGCCAGTGGCGTCAGGCCGAGGCAGGCGACGGCCAGGCAGGCCTTGATCGAGTCGTTCATGCGGTGAACTCCCCTCCCGGACCGCAGTACGGCGCAGGAGACATTATTGTTTTTGTCATGCTCGCCACCGATTACACCTGTGACGGGATTCAGCGACAAAGCCTGGCCTGCACCCTGACCGATACTTTTTTGCTGTGCGTCATTGGCGCGTGATGTGCTGCCAAACAGCTCGCGCCCAGGCTCAGGCGCGGTTCTGCTCGGTCAGGCGCTGGGTCACCAGGCTGCGGTAGCCGGAGGGGGTCATGCCCTTGAGTTGCTGGAAGCGCCGATTGAAATTGGACAGGTTGCTGAAGCCCGACTCGAAGCACACCTCGGTCACCGGCAATTCGCTGCGCGCCAGCAGTTCGCAGGACTTGCTGACCCGCAGGCGGTTGACGAACTCGACGAACCCCCGGCCTGCGGCCTGCTTGAAGAAGCGCGAGAAGTAGGTGGTGGTCATGCCCAGGTGCTCGGCCACTTCGCGTTGCGTGAGGTCCTGGGCGTAGTGCTCGAAGATGTAGTCCACGGCCCGGTTGATGCGGTCGACGTTGTGCTCGTCGGCCAGGTGCGAGGAGGTGACGGTGGACAGCAGTTGGTAGTCGTCGCAGGCCGCAAGTTTTTCCATGAGGATAAAAAAGTATCCCAGGCGGGCCATGCCCTGGCTGTCGGCGATGCGTTGCAGCAACAGCCGGCTCTGGTCGATCAGCTCCGGGTCGCGGAACTCGATGCCGTAGCTGGCGCGGGCCAGCAGGGGCGCCAACTGGTTCAGCTCGGAGAACACCTGGCTGCCGTGTTCGAGCACCTCGTCGGTGAAGTTGACCAGCATGTCGCGGGTGTCCACCACCTCGTCGACGGCAACCTGGCTGATCCAGTTGTGCGGCAGGTTGGGGCCGGTGAGGAACAGGGTGCCGGGCGCGAAGTTGCCGATGTAGTCGCCGATGAACACCTTGCCGGCGCTGGCGACGATCAGGTGCAGCTCGTATTCCTTGTGGAAATGCCAGCGCACCAGCGGGCTGGGAAAGCCATGCTGGCGGTAGATCAGCGAGTGGCCTTCATGGTCGTCCATCAGTTCGTAGGAGGGGTCGATGACTTTGCTGGCTTTAGGCATGGTCAGTGCTTCGAGCGGGGATGAAGGGATCATCGTAGCCAACAATGGCGCCGAGCGCTGGCAGCACGCACACAGGGACGCGGCGATTGGGTAAACTCCCCGGCCATGACGCCCCTACGCTACTTGCAAGCCTACCCGCCGCACCTGCAGGAACAGGTCCGCCAGCTGATCGCCCGCGATCGCCTGGGCGACTACCTGCAGCAGCGCTATGCGCAGCGCCACGACGTGCAGAACGACAAGGCGCTGTACCTCTACGCCCAGGACTTGCGCCAGCAGTTCCTGCGCAGCGCGCCGCCGCTGGACAAGGTGCTCTATGACAATCGCCTGGACCTCACCCACCGCGCCCTGGGGCTGAACACCGCGGTGACCCGGGTGCAGGGCGGCAAGCTCAAGGCCAAGAAGGAAATCCGCATTGCGTCGCTGTTCAAGGACGCGGCGCCGCAGTTCTTGCGCATGATCGTGGTCCACGAACTGGCCCACCTGCGCGAGCGCGACCACAGCAAGGCGTTCTACCAACTGTGCCAGCACATGGAGCCGGACTACCATCAGCTGGAATTCGACCTGCGTGTCTACCTGACCTGGCGTGAACTGCCGGGCATCGCCTGAGGCTCCCGAGCATGGACGTAAGCAAGACCAAGAGCAGTTTCTACCGCCGGCTGTACGTCGCCTGGCTGATCGACAGCCAGACCGCGACCAGCGTGCCGGCACTGATGGAGGCCACCGGCATGCCCCGGCGCACCGCGCAGGACACCCTCACCGCCCTGGCCGACTTGGACATCGTCTGTGAATTCGAGCAGCTAAGCGGCGCGCGTAACCATGCCGGGCAGTACCGCATCCGCGACTGGGGGGCGATCGACAAACAGTGGATCGAAGCCCATCTGGCGCACATCCGTCAGGTGCTGGGTTATCCCTGAGGCGCGAGCAGCGTTCGCCGTCGCGCAGCGCCAGCGCCGCTCAGCGATTCGGCCAAAATAGAGGCTAAATGACATTATTGCCTGCTGCCGTCGGCGGTCGGCTTTGTGTACCCTCGAGCCATCGGCTGCGATCCCTCCAGACCGCGAGAGGTACTGTGCATGCGCTCACTGCTTGGCGTTGTGGGGTTGATCGCGGTGTTGGCGATGGCACCTGCCGTGGCCCAGCCGACGTTGCGCCTGGTGGCCGATAAATGGCCGCCGTTCTCCGACAGCAGCTTGCCCGGCGGCGGCCTGGCGACCGGTCTGGTCAGCGCGGCGCTGGCGCGTGCCGGGTATGCCAGTGAATTCGAGGAGGTGCCGTGGGCCAGGGCGCTGATGGGCGTGGGCGAGGGCCGCTACGACGTGTTGATCAACGCCTGGTACACCGAATCGCGTACCCAACTCGGTGAATTCTCCAGCCCTTACCTGAGCAACCGAATTCGCCTGCTCGAGCGCAAGGATCGACCCTTCAGCTTCACCCAGTTGGCCGATCTGTACCCCTACAGCATCGCCGTGGTGCGTGATTATGCCTATTCCCCGGCCTTCGACAGCGACAGCCGACTCGACAAGGTGCCGGTGCGCAGCTTCTCGTCGGCCATCCGCATGCTGGCTGCCGGCCGGGTCGACCTGGCGGTGGAAGACGAACTGGTGGCGCGCTACCTGCTGCAGCACGAGCCGCCCGAGGTGCGCGGGCAGGTGGACTTCGTCGCCCAGCCCCTGGGCGAGAACAGCCTGCACATTTTGGTCAGCCTGAAGAACCCGCAGCATGACCAGATCGTCCAGGGTTTCGACCGCGCGATCCAGGCGATGAAGGCCGATGGCAGCTACGCGCGGATCATGCGCCAGTACGGCTTCTGACGCGCCGGCACCTCAGGCCGGCTCGCTGTCCTTGATCAAATGCGCCGCCAGCGTGCGCAGCGGTCCCAATTGCCTGCAGATCAACGCCAGTTGCGACTGCACCAGGCGCTGGTGCTCGTCCAGCTCTTCGGGCATCTGCTCCAGTTGCTGGGCCAGGGCCTCCTCCGCGTCGCTGTGGATGGCCACCGGCGAGCGCGCCGCCAGGCCGCTGGCGATCTCGTCGAGGCTGCGCGCCAGGCTGCTGCCCACGCCATCGATCAACTGCTCGTGCACCTCGGCGGGCAATGCCGTGTCGCGGTGCGCGCCCAGGCCTGACAGGTAGCTGAGCAGGGTGTGCGAGAGCACCAGGAAGCGGAAGCCCACGTCGGCTTCCTTGCGGAAGTGCCCGGGCTCCATGAGCATGTTCGACAGCGTGGTCGACAGCGCCGCGTCGGCGTTGTGCGCGTTGCGGCGGGCCAGGCGATAGGCCAGGTCGTCGCTCTTGCCCACGGCGTACTGCTGCATGATCTGGCGCAGGTACTCGCTGGCGCAGCTCAGGGTGTTGGCCAGCACCTTGTTCAGGCGCCGTCCCTGCCAGTCGGGCAGGAACAGGAACACCGCGAGGATGGCGATCAGGCTGCCGACCAGGGTATCGAACAGGCGCGGCAGGAACAGCCCGTAGCCATCGCCGATCTGGTTGAAGCAGAACAGCACCATCAGCGTGATCGCCGCCGTGGCCAAGGTGTAGCGGGTGGTGCGATTGACGAAGAACACCACACCGGCCACCACCGCGAACAGCGATTGCACCACCGGGTTGGGGAACAGGTCGAACAGCGCCCAGCCCACCGTCAGGCCGATGGCGGTGCCGAAGATCCGCTGCACCAGCTTGCGCCGGGTCGCGCCGTAGTTGGGCTGGCAGACGAACAGCGTGGTGAGGATGATCCAGTAGCCCTGCGTGGGGTGGATCAGGTGCACCATGCCGTAGCCGATCGACAGTGCCAGCGGCAGGCGCAAGGCATGGCGGAACAGCAGCGAGGTGGGGGTGAGCTGGGTCCGCAGGCGTTTCCAGACTTCCTTGAAGGTGCGCGGCGAGCGGTCCAGCAGGCTGCTGTCGCTGGCGGCGACCAGGCTGTCGGGGTTGCTCGCCGCACCGAGCAAGCGATCGAGGGTCGCCAGGTTCGCCGCGAGGGCGCGCAGCGAGCGCAACAGGCCGCGCCAGGCCGGGTTGTTCTGCTGGCGCAGGTACTCCAGCGAGGCGTTGAGGTCTTCCAGGGCTTCGGGGTAGCCGCTGGCGAGCACGAACGGCTGGCGCAGGCGGATCGAACGGGCCAGTTCCTGACAGGAGGAGCCCTGTTTGCGCAGCAGGCGTTGGCAGCGGAACATCACGTCGCTGTGGAAGAACGTCTCGCTCAGGGCGTTGTAGGGGTAGTGCGAGGCGCTGACCCGTTCATGGATGTCCTGGGCCAGGAAGTACAGTTTCAGGTAGCGGCTGACCTTGGAGTTGGGCTGGCTGTTGCCAACCCGGTGCAGGATGATTTCCTTGGCGGTGTTCAGCGCCGCGACCACCCGGCCATTCTGCTTGGCCAGCTCCAGGCGCGTGGCTTCGACATCCAGGGTACGCACCGGCTCGAACAGGCTGGCCTTGAGCTTGAGGTAGCTGCCCAGCTCGAAGAACAGCTTGGCCAGGCTCTGCTGCACCGGCTGGTTGGAGAACAGCGCCTGCCACAGCACCGAGAGCAGGCCGTACCAGGCCGCGCCGGCCACCAGCAGCAGGGGTTCGTGCCAGAAGTCGCTGACCTGGCCGCCGCGCTGGTCGACGCCGATCATGGTGTACACCGACAGGATCAAGGTCGCCGAGGCGATCGCGCCATAGCGCTCGCCCAGTGCGCCGAGCATGGTCAGGCCAAAGGCGGCCAGGGCCAGCGAGACGACGAAGATCCAGGGGTAGGGGAACAGCAGTTCGACCGCCAGGGCGGCGATGGCGAAGCACACCAGGGTCACGGCCAGGGCGCTGAGGCGACCTTGCCAACCGTCGTCGGTCTCGGCCAAGGCGCTGGCGATGATGCCCAGGAACAGCGGGATGAGCAGGCTCATCTCGTTGTGGTACCAGCACCAGGCCATGGAGCCGGTCAGGGCGATGGTCACCCGGATGGCGTAGCTGAACTTGTCCTGGCCCCACAGGCGACGCAATGAATGGCGCAACGAACTCGATGACATAGTGGCCCTGGGCTGTGAGCGAAAGGGAGTTCTGATCGGGTTCGGGGCCGCACAGCGGCCCCGGAAGTAGCCTTGCACGATCCAGCAATAACCGTTCCGTGCGCAGCGGATTCTACCTCAGACGAACTGCGCCGCGGCGTTGGCCGAGGCCCAGGCCCACTGGAAATTGAAGCCGCCCAGGTGGCCGCTGACATCCAGCACCTCGCCAATGAAGTACAGCCCCGGACTCTTCAACGACTCCAGGGTCTTGGACGACACTTCGCGGGTGTCCACGCCGCCCAGGGTCACTTCCGCCGTGCGATAGCCCTCGGTGCCGGCCGGCACCACCTGCCAGGCCGACAGCTTTTCGGCGATCTGCGCCAGTTCCGCCGGGGTGTACTGCTTCAACGGCCTGGAGACGAACCACTGCTCGGCCAGCAAGTTCGCCAGCTTGCGGGTGAATACCTCGCCCAGCACGGTCTTGAGCTCGCTGTTGGGGCGCTCGGCCTGCTGATGTTGCAGCCATTGCAGCGCGTCGTGGTCGGGCAGCAGGTTGAGCTCGACGGTGTCGCCGCTTTCCCAATACGAAGAAATCTGCAGGATCGCCGGGCCGCTCAGGCCACGGTGGGTGAACAGCAGGTTTTCGCGAAAGCTCACGCCATTGCAATGGGCGATGCAGTCCAGCGAGGTGCCGGACAGCTCGCTGCACAGTGCCTTGAGTTGGGGCTCGGTGACGGTGAACGGCACCAGCGCAGCGCGGGTCGGCAGCAGGGTGTGGCCGAACTGGCGGGCGACCTGGTAACCGAAGCCGGTGGCGCCCAAGGTCGGGATCGACAGGCCGCCGGTGGCGATCACCAGCGACTGGCAGGCGAACGGTCCGGCGCTGGTGTGCAGGCGGTAGCCGTCGTCGGTCTTGTCGATCCGTTCGATCTGCGTGTTCATGCGCAGCTCGGCACCGGCGGCGTCGCACTCGGCCAGGAGCATGTCGAGGATGTCGCTGGACTTGTTGTCGCAGAACAGTTGGCCGAGCTTCTTCTCGTGGTACGGCACGCCGTGGCGGGCCACCAGTTCGATGAAGTCCCACTGGGTGTAGCGGGCCAGGGCCGACTTGCAGAAGTGTGGGTTCTGCGACAGGAAGTTGGCCGGCTCGGTGTACATATTGGTGAAGTTGCAGCGCCCGCCGCCGGACATGAGGATCTTCTTGCCGGGCTTGTTGGCATGGTCGAGCAGCAGCACGCGGCGACCGCGGCGCGCGCTGAGGTGTGCGCACATCAGGCCGGCGGCGCCGGCGCCAATGATGATCACGTCGGTGGAGTGCACGGTGTGAACCTGTCTGGAGTCGAAAAGGGAGCTTGCCAAGGGGTTAGATGATGCGGACCTTGAGCGCGCGGCCCTTGATCTTGCCGCTGTTGAGCCGCTGCATCGCCTGCTTGGCCACCGCTCGCTCCACCGCCACGAAGGCGACGAAGTCGAAGATGGCGATCTTGCCCACTTGCTTGCCCGGCAGCCCGGCGTCGCCGGTCAGCGCACCGAGGATGTCGCCTGGGCGCAGCTTGTCCTTGCGCCCGGCACCGATGCACAGGGTGGTCATCGGCGGCAGCAGGGGCTCGCCACCCTTGTGCTTGAGGCCGTCCAGCGGCTCCCAGCGCAGCGGGCGCTTCTGCAAGTCTTCGATGGCCTGGGCGCGATGGCCTTCGGCCGGCGCCACCAGGCTGATCGCCATCCCTTTCTCACCGGCGCGGCCGGTACGTCCGACGCGGTGCACGTGAATCTCGGCATCGCGCGCCAGTTCGACGTTGATCACCAGGTCCAGGCCATCGATGTCCAGGCCGCGAGCGGCCACATCGGTGGCCACCAGCACCGAGCTGCTGCGGTTGGCGAACATCGTCAGCACCTGATCGCGGTCGCGCTGTTCCAGGTCGCCGTGCAGGGCCTGGGCGACGATGCCCTTGGCGGTGAGGTGGATAACCAGGTCTTCGCACTGCTGCTTGGTGAAGCAGAACGCCACGCACGACTGCGGACGGTAGTGGCCGAGCACGCGGGTGACCGCCTCCAGGCGCTGCTGTGGGTCGATCTCGATGAAGCGCTGCTCGATCTGGCTGTCGCTGTGCTGGCTCTCGACCTTGACCTGCTGCGGCGCGCGCATGAAGTCCGCGGCCAGTTGCTCGATGCCGGCCGGGTAGGTGGCCGAGAACAGCAGGGTCTGGCGCCGCGAGGGGGTCTTGCCGATGATCGCGGCGATGGCGTCGAAGAAGCCCATGTCGAGCATGCGGTCGGCTTCGTCCAGCACCAGGGTGTTGAGGCCCTTGAGGTCCAGGGTGCCCTTGTCCAGGTGCTGCTGGATGCGCCCTGGGGTGCCGACGATGATGTGCGCGCCGTGTTCCAGCGAGGCGATCTGCGGGCCGAGCGAGACGCCGCCGCACAGGGTGAGGATCTTGATGTTGTCCTCGGCCCTGGCCAGGCGACGCAGTTCCTTGGCCACCTGGTCGGCGAGCTCGCGGGTGGGGCACAGCACCAGCGCCTGGCAGCCGAAGTAGCGCGGGTTGATCGGGTTGAGCAGGCCGATGCCGAAGGCGGCGGTCTTGCCGCTGCCGGTCTTGGCCTGGGCGATCAGGTCCTGGCCCTTGAGGATGACCGGCAGGCTCTGCGCCTGGATCGGGGTCATCGCGGCATAACCCAGGGCATCCAGGTTGGCCAGCATGGCGGCGGACAGCGGCAGGGAAGCGAAAGCGGTGGAGTCGGTGGTCACGGGACTGGCCTGCGGTGCGAAGCGAAAAATGCCGCACAGTCTACCAGCCCCTGGCGATTCCCCCTACGTTTCCACGTGCTCTTCCGGACGACGGGTACGCCGGCCGTCCGTCGGCGAAAGCTGCAGGAAGATCGCCGCGGCCAGCATCGCCATCAAACCGATGGTCAGGAAGGTGAGCTGGAACGCCCCCAAGGTGGTTTCCACGCCGTCGGCATTGCCTGAGGCGGTGAAACCACCGAGCAGGGCGCCGGCGCAGGCCACGCCCAGGCTCAGCGACAGTTGCGCGACCACCGACAGCAGGCTGTTGCCGCTGCTGGCGCTGACATCGTCCAGGTCGATCAGGGTCACGGTGTTCATGGCCGTGAACTGCAGCGAGTTCACCGCGCCCAACACGCCCAGTTGCACCAGCAGCAGCCAGTACGGCGTCTGCTCGTCGACCAGGCCGAGGCTGGCCAGCATCACGCCGAGCAGCAGGGTGTTGCCAGTGAGGATGATGCGGTAGCCCAGGCGCTCGATCAGCGGACGTGCCACCGACTTGGCCAGCATCGCTGCGGCCGCCAGCGGGATCATGCTCATGCCCGCCTGCGCCGGCGAGTAGCCCAGCGCCACTTGCAGCAGCAGCGGCACCAAGAAGGGCAAGGCGCCGCTGCCCAGGCGGGCGAACAGGTTGCCGAGGATGCCGATGGCGAAGGTGCGCACGCGGAACAGGCTGGGCGAGAACAGCGGCTCGGGGTCGCGTCCGGCGCGCAGCCAGTAAGCGGCCAGGCAGGCCATGCCGGCGAACAGCAGCAGCATCACCCGCAGGTGCGGCAGGTGCAGTTCGCCCAGGCCCTCCATGGCGATGGTGATCAGCACCATCGCCGCGCCGAACAGCAGGAAGCCTGGGCCGTCGAAGGTGGTGCGCTCGCTGCCGCGCAGGTCCGGGATGAATTTCCACACCGCATAGCAGCCCAGCGCGCCGACCGGCAGGTTGAGCAGGAAGATCCAGTGCCAACTGAGGATTTCCACCAGCCAGCCACCCACGGTCGGGCCGAGCAGCGGCCCAAGCAGGCCGGGGATGGTGATGAAGCTCATGATCCGCACCAGTTCCGAGCGCGGGTAGGCGCGCAGCACCACCAGGCGCCCGACCGGCAGCATCAGTGCACCGCCCAGGCCTTGGATGACCCGCGCGAAGATCAGAAAGCCCAGGCTGTTGGCCGCCGCGCACAGCAGCGAGCCGACGCTGAACAGCAGGATCGCGCCGAAGAAGATGCGCTTGGTGCCGAAGCGGTCGGCGATCCAGCCGGAGGCGGGGATCAGCAGGGCCACGGTGAGCATGTAGGCGATGATCACGCCCTGCATGCGCAACGGGTCTTCGGCCAGCGAGCGGGCCATGGCGGGCAGCGCGGTGTTGAGGATGGTGCCGTCGAGCGACTGCATGAAGAAAGCGATGGCCACCACCCAGGGGAGCCAGCGGGCGGTGGTGGGGTCGAGCGGGGCGCGTTCGGGCATGACGTCCTCTTCTGCCTGTGCCGGCCCTGGCGCGGATCGATCGCGGTGGCGATAGGGCCGGCAGGGTCAATCACAATGTCAATGTCAATCCTCTGACCAGCGCGCCGGGCAAATGACTCGATCCGGTCTGCCGCTGTCCGTAGGTGCTGGTGGACAGGATCAACTCGCGCTCGCAGGTCAGCGCTTCCAGCCGTTCGCCCAGCAGGTTGTACAGGCTGTCGTCGAAGCGCATGGTGCTCACCGGTCCCTGGATCTGCCCGTCCTCTACCCAGAAGGTGGCGAAGCGGGTCAGGCCGGTCATGCGCGCGGCGGGCAGGTCGGAGTAGTTCAGGTACCACAGGTTGCTGATGTACAGGCCAGTGCCGAGGTGTTCGAGGATGTCCGCCGTGGCCAGCGATCCGGGGGCCAGGCTCAGCGCGCAGGGCGCCTCGTAACTGTCGGCACCGTTGGCCAGCAGGGCGAATTCGGCGGCGCTGCGCGCGCTGGTCAGGCGCTCGAGGGCGCGGCCTTCGCCAATCAGGGCCAGGTCCTGGCGGGGCGAGCCTTCGTCGGAGAACGCTGGGCTCAGCGAGCCGCTGACCTGCTCGGCGACGCTCACCAGCGGGCTGAGCCGGGCATCGCCGTTGTACAGGCGTTGCAGCGGGCTGTTGCCAGTGGCCAGGGCCTGGGCTGAAAAGCCGCCCCAGCCCAGCATGCCGGCGATCTCGTCCATGGCCGCGGGGGCCAGGTAGGCGCGGTAGCTGCCGGGTTCGAGGGTGATGGCGGGGCGGCCCAGGTGCTGCAGTTGCTCGCGCGCCAGCCGCAGGCGCGTGGCAAAGGCCTCGGCGCTCCAGGTCTGGCCGGCATAGTTGGCTTTCACCGCCTGGCCGTTGGCGTGGAACAGGCTCCAGTCGAAATTGAAGCTGTTGGCCTGGTGCCAGCCGAAGGCGCCATAGGAACTGGCGAAGCCCCGGCAGAGGGGACCGGCGGCATAGATGCCGACCAGGTCCAGGTCGCCGGCCTGCTGCTCGACCAGAGCCAGCACTTCGTCGAAGTCGGGCAGGGGCTCCTCTTGCACGCTGTGGCTATGCCAGGCGCCCTCGTCCAGTTTCAGGTAGGGATCGGCGGGCAGCAGCGGCAAGGTCTGGCGCAGTTGCGCCAGCGCGTCGTGCAGGCGCTGGCGGTCGAGTTGCGGGTCTTCGCCCAGGGTGAACTGCTGCTCGGCCTGACGGCCGTCACGCACCAGGCGCAGGCTCGCACTGGCCTGGCTGACATCGCCGGCCTGACGCACCTTGGCCTGGTTGAAGCGCACGAAACGCGACTGCTCGGCGCTGTAGCCAAGGGTGAACTGCTCGCCGGGATGCACGGCGTCGCGCAGGGCGCCGTGCAGGTGCTCGAAGCGATGTCGATACGAAGTGCTCATCAGGCGTCTCCTCCGAATACGTCGATCTGGCGGAACACGCAGGCCGGCGAGGCGTGGCCGACGCGGATGACCTGGTTGGGCTCGCCCTTGCCGCAGTTCGGGGTGCCGAGCACCTGGAAGGTGCTGCGGTCGCCCACCGCCGAGAGGTTGCGCCAGAACTGCGCGGAGATGCCGCGGTAGTTGGGGTTCTTGACCACGCCCTTGAGTTGGCCGTGCTCGATGAGCTGGCCCCATTCGCAGCCGAACTGGAACTTGTTGCGCGCGTCGTCGATGGACCAGGAACGGTTGGTACGCATGAGGATGCCGTGCTCGATGCCCGCGATGAGTTGCTCCAGCGAGTGCTCGCCCGGTTCGATGTTGAGGTTGGCCATGCGGTCGATGGGGGCGCGGTTCCAGCCGCAGGCACGGCTGTTGGCCACGCCGTCGAGGCCGGAGCGTAGTTGCGAGAGGGCGCCGCCTAGCGGCCGCAACAGCGTGCCCTGGCGAATCAGGAACTGCTTGCTGGCGGGTGTGCCGTCGTCGTCGAAGCTGTAGCTGGCCAGCTCTTCCGGCAGGGTCGGGTCGAAGGTGACGTTGAGCAGCGCCGAGCCGTATTGCAGATGGCCGAAGTCGCTGGCCTTGACGAAGCTGGTGCCGGCGTAATTGCGCTCGTCACCGAGGATGCGGTCCATCTCCAAGGGGTGGCCGATGGACTCGTGGATTTGCAGCATCATCTGGTCGGGCATCAACAGCAGGTCGCGCACGCCGCTGGGGGTGTTGGGCGCCAGCAGCAACTGCAGGGCCTCGTCGGCCACGCGTCGGGCCGCGCCTACCAGGCCGCAGCGTTCGATGACCTCGAAGCCGCCCTGTTGGCCGAAGTTCTCCCGGCCCAGGGTGCGGCTCTGGCTGTCCTGGCCATCGCTGGCGGTGACGCCCAGGCCGGGGAAGACGAAGCGCTGCGCATGGCGCAACTGCGCACCGGCCGAGTTCAGGTAGGTCTGCTCGACCAGGGTGATGCCAAGGCTCGCCTGCCAGTCCACCAGGCGTGCGTCCTTGGGCACGCTGGCCGATTCGGCGGCCAGCAGCTCAAGGCAGTCGGCCAGGTTGGGCAGGGCCTGCTCGAAGTTGGGCGAGACGTGGTCGTGACGTTGGCTGGGCACCGGCTGCTGGCGCAGATCGAGCAGGTGGTGGCCGGCGATCTGCCGGGCCAGGGCCTCGGCCTGCTCCAGCGCACGTTGCAGTCCGGCTTGCGACAGGTCGGCGGTGGCCGCGTAGGCTTCCACGCCGTTGAGCCGAACGCTGAGCATGGCGCCCTCGTCCTGGCTGAACGACGGTGGCTCGGCGACGTTACGCCGCACCGACAGCGATTGGTGCGCTTGCTTGACGTGGCGCAGCGAAAAGACGTCGGCCGTGCTGCGCAGCCCGGCGAAGCGCTGGCGCAGCAGGGCGCTGGAATCGAACATGCAAGAACCTCCGGTACACGGTGGCTCCCCCTAGAACCACCCCTCGTGCATGCCCAGGCACGTGTCGTCACGTGCCTCGAGCAAGGCGAGCTCAGTATGGCAGCCTGGCACCTCCCAGATCAGAAAATAACGCGCCGCTTGCAGTTTGCCCTGATAGAAATCGCGATCGGCTTCTACTTCCTTGAGCAACCCGAGCTCGGCGTGGATCGCCTGCTCCAGCCAGCGCCAGCCGATCACGCAGTGACCGAACACCTTGAGGTACAGCGCAGAATTGGCCAGCGCAGCCGCCGCCTTGCCCTGGGCCAGATCGCCGAGCAGGGCCAGGGTTGCGGCCTGCAAGCGATTGACCAACTGCTCCAGCGGCTGGCGCAGCGCATCCAGGTTGGGGTGATGGCTGGCGCGCTCGGCGGTGGCGGCGATCAGGCGGATCAGGTGCTTGAGCCCGGCACCGCCGTTCTGCGCCAGCTTACGCCCCAGCAGGTCGAGCGACTGGATACCCTCGGTGCCCTCGTGAATCGGGTTCAGGCGGTTGTCGCGGTAGTACTGCTCCACCGGATAGTCGCGGGTGTAGCCGTGGCCGCCGAGGATCTGGATCGCCAGTTCGTTGGCCTTGAGGCAGAACGCCGATGGCCAGGATTTGACGATGGGGGTGAGCAGGTCGAGCAGTTGCTGGGCCTGCTCGCGAGTGGTTGCATCGGGCGCGGTGTGGGTGTCGTCGAACAGCCGCGCGGCGTACAGCCCCAGGTCGAAGGCGCCTTCCACGTAGGCCTTCTGCATCAGCAGCATGCGCCGCACGTCGGCATGCTCGATGATCGGCACCGGCGGGCTGTGCGGGTCTTTGTTGTCCACCTGACGGCCCTGGGGGCGCTGACGAGCATAGTCCAGCGAGTACAGGTAGCCGGCGTAGCCGAGCATCACTGCGCCCATGCCGACGCCGATGCGCGCCTCGTTCATCATCTGGAACATGTACGCCAGGCCTTGGTGCGGCTGGCCGACCAGATAGCCGATGCACTGGCCGTTATCGCCGAAGTTCAGCGCCGTGGAGGTGGTGCCGCGCCAGCCCATCTTGTGGAACAGCCCGGCCAGCGTCACGTCGTTGCGCGCGCCGAGGCGACCGTCGGCGTCGACCCGGTACTTGGGCACGATGAACAGGGAAATGCCCTTCACCCCGGCCGGGGCGTCCGGCAGCTTGGCCAGGACCATGTGCACGATGTTCTCCGATAACTCGTGGTCCCCGGCGGAGATGAAGATCTTGTTGCCCTTGAGCCGGTAGCTGCCGTCGCCAACGGGCTCGGCGCGGGTGCGGATGTCTGCCAGCGACGAGCCGGCATGGGGTTCGGTGAGGGCCATGGTGCCGAAGAAGCGGCCGTCGATCATCGGTTGCAGGAACAACCGCTTCTGCGTTTCGTCGCCGAAGCTTTCGATCAGATTGGCCGCGCCCATGGTCAGGAACGGGTAGGCGGTGGTGCCGGCGTTGGCGGCCTGAAAGTGGGCGAAGCAGGCTTGCGAGACCAGGCTCGGCAACTGCATGCCGCCGACGTCGAAGTCGCGGTTGGCATTGAGCAAGCCCGCGTCGAGAAACGCCTGCACGGCGGGTTTGACCTCCGCGATCAACTCAGCCCGGCCGTCCACATAGCGCGGTTCGTGCTCGTCGCCTTTGCGGTTGTGCGGGGCGAAGTACTTTTCCGCCAGGCTGCGCGCAGTGCCCAGCGCGGCGTCGAAGGTTTCGCGGTTGTGCTCGGCGAAACGCGGGCGGGCGGTCAGGGCCTCGGCATCGAGGACTTCATAGAGTTCGAACGCAAGGTTGCGGCTGCTGAGGAGTTGCTCGGACATGGCGGCATTCCTGGAATCGGGATGCGCCGAGTCTAGTGGCGATGACCGTTACCGCACAGGCTAATGGATGTGGGTGATAGCGCTTCAAAAGCACGATGGCGGTGCAGGGTCAGGTGGTGCTGCGGGACTGACAGTTCTGCCAGGTGCCGCCGAGGTTTTGCGACGCTAGTATGCAAAGCACACCGTGGTTGAGATTGGCGCGGATGCGTATGTCGATTGGAGGACGCTCGATGACCTGCTCTGCGCCGTTGGTTGCCCACAACACGCCCCGAGTACAAGTCTTTGCAGGGAGACTGACGGTCCGGGAAATTGTCTATCATCGCCATGACCGGAGCTTGGAGCGCACCGATCAGCGCGTCACGTGCCACGGGTACGATCGCCGAGGTGTGCTTGAGCGCAGCGTCGATCCGCGTCTGGCTAAATCGGGCCGGGTGAACTTTACGTTTGCGAACGATCTCATTGGCAGGCCAGTGCGCGCTGAGCGTGCTGACGCCGGCATTTGTGTAGCCCTCGCCGATATCCTCGGTCGCCCTCTCGTACGGTTCAGTGCGATCGCCGCCGATGCGGATGGTCGCGACGACTGCGGCCAAGTGGTCGTACGCAGTCTGGCCTATGAAACTGCCGGTTCGCCCGGGCGGCTGGTGAGCATTACCGATACTCAAGCGGGCGGTGATCCGCGCATCGTCCAACGCTTCGTTTACGGCGGTGGCAGTGCATCGGAATGTGCGTCGAACCTGGCGGGGCGGTGTGTCGGCCGTTATGACGGTGCTGGACTTGCGCTGCTCGAGGGGGCTGCCCTTACCGGCACACCTATTGCGTTCACGCGGCGGCTTCTTGAGCACGGTGATGATGAGCAGACCACTGCGCACTGGCGAGGGGAGACGGCCAGTGACTGGGATCGGGCGCTGGAATCGGTCGAGTTCGCCTACACGACGTGCGCGGTGGTGGATGCCTGCGCAGCCGTTTCAAGTGTCACCGATGCCGCCGGAAACCGGCAGCGCGTGGCTTGCGACATTGCGGGTCACCTCAAGGCTGCGTGGCTGTCTCGCAAAGGGGCGCCAGAACGCGAAATCGTGCGCTCGCTGAGTTACCTGGCCTGTGGCGCCAAAGCGTCTGAGCTGCACGGTAACGGTGTATTGACCCAGTACTTTCACGACCCCACCACGCGACGTCAGACCGGCCGACGCATCGAGCGGCCAGCGGCTCATGCGCGCGGCATGAAAGTATTGCAGGACGTGCGCTATACCTTCGATCCGGTCGGTAACCTGGTCGGGGAGTTGGACATGACCGACGTTGCCAGCTTCTGGCGAAACCAGAAGGTGGTACCCAAAAAGACCTACCGCTACGACAGCCTCTATCAACTGGTCAGCGCTTCGGGGCGTGAACACGCCCAGGGCGAGGCTGCACCAGAATTGTCCAAAGACTGCCAGGTTGGCGCAAGCGACCAGACCCTCCTGACCGGCTATAGCCGAGACTTTACCTACGACGCAGCCGGCAATTTGATGCGCACGGTGCACCTCTCGCCCGCCAGCAGTCGCTGCTATGTCGTGGGCATGATGGTCAGTGACCGCAGTAACCGGGCGGTACTCGACACGATGGCGAGCAGCCCCGCTGAAGCGCAAGCCGCATTCACAGCGAGTGGGCATCAGGCCATGCTGCTACCTAATCAGCCATTGCTCTGGACGTCGAACGGCGAACTGCGTCACGTGGTTTCGGTGCAGCGCGAACAGTCGCAACAGGACGACAGCGAGCACTACCGCTACGACGGCGATAGTCAGCGAATCACGAAGATCAATACGCAGTGGGCTTCTGCGAGCCGGCGCAGGCAGCGCGTCATTTATCTGCCAGGGCTCGAATTACGCCGCACTGTCAGCAATGCGCGTGTCGAAGAGGAGCTACAGATACTCAAGGTCGGAGGGGGCGGGTATGCCCAAGTTCGGCTTTTATATTGGTCCAACGCCGCCCCCCCGGGTTTACAGAACGATCAACTGCGCTACAGCTACGACACCCCTTTGGGTAGCAGCATTTTGGAAATCGACGGGGATGGTCGCTTGATCAGCCACGAAGACTACTATCCCTACGGCGGCACGGCATTTTGCCTGGCGCGAAATAAGCTCGAGGCGAATTACAAGACGTTGGGCCATGGTGGCAAGGAGCGAGATGTCACTGGGCTTTACTACTATGGCCAACGCTACTATCAGCCCTGGGCAGGGCGTTGGCTGAGTGCCGATCCAGCGGGTGCAGTCGATGGCCTCAATCTGTATTGCCGGGTACGTAATAACCCCGTTACCCGTCGGGATGACGACGGCTTGCAGAGTTTCGAAAGCGAATTTGGCCCGGATTTCAGTGCTTTGGATAAAGTCATCGACTTTCCAGAGATTTTCAAGGCTGCGCCTGAAGGTGTCGTCCTCAAGGGCAATGTCAGCGAGCATTCACTGGGGCGATTGAGGTTGAAGGTGTATTGGCAACGGGAAGTGCCCGCCTACCAGCCGTTGCCCTCTGAGCAAGTGATCGGTGCGCTGGGCGATGATGGGCGTGGTCAGCTCGGCCCCGATGCCCAGCGTGCACGTACACTTGGAGTGACCGAGCAGTTCGCCAAGGACCTGCCTCGCAGCAGTTACACGGTGATTGAGGGTGGCCAGGAAAAGCCGTTAAGCGAACACACCATCGATCAGTTGTTCACCCGGCAGCAGAAAGAGATCGTTTCTACCCTTGCGCACCAAGCCCACGCCGCCGAATTGGCTGTGCTGAGCTACGGCATTGAAGCCGCTGGCGGCACGTTCGACGAGCAAGGCCAGTTCCGCGCTTCTTGGGTGCAGGCCCCCGGAGCTGACCCTGAGCACATCATCGAGAAGCCTTCACCGAGCGACAGGTCGCTCATTGTCAGGTCACGGCAGATTTTCAGTCTCAAGTACACGGAAACGGAGCAACTGGCTGCCGACCTGAGCCTGACCGCCGAGCAGATTTCGGTGTTGCGTGTGGGCAGGCAGGGTGGAGAGATTACCTACCACTATCAGGACGCACATCCGACGATTCAGAAGTTGCAGATTTCCTACGTGACTCCCGTCGCGCCCGTCAGTACCAAACGTTCACTTGCCTCAAAGATAAAATTCTGGCGATCGTCCAGCAAACAGTGAGCAGGCTTGAACGGTGGCCAAACGAAAGCAGGCGCGCCCGAGACGCGCCTGCTTTCATCGCCTCGCGTGATCCTAGCCGATGGTCATCAAGCTCGCGTTACCGCCCGCCGCCGCCGTATTCACGCTGACCGCCCGCTCGATCACCAGCCGCTCCAGGGCGATCTGCTGGTCACCGCTAGACAACCCGTGCACGCCGACGATGGCACCGGCACGCTTGGCCACCTGCTGGCACACTGCGCGGAGCTGGTCGGAGTGACCGTGGTGGATGACGGCGTCGAAGGCCACGTCATCCTTGGTCCAGTCGGCCACCAGCCTGAGCTTGCCTTGCAGCTCTTTCGGCAGGCGGCTGCGCAGGCCCTTGGCCGGCTCGCCATCGCTGCACAGCGCCGAGCTGCCGACCGCCAGCACCGCTGCGAACTGCGTCAGCAGGTCGGCTTCGTTGTCGGCCAGGCACAGCACGTGCTCGCGGGGCAGCACGCTGTAGGTGTTGCGCTCGCCGGTGGGGCCAGGCAGCACACGGGTAATGCCGCTCTGCGACTGCTCGGCGAACTGCTCGCACAGGGCGACCAGCTCAGGCTGGTGGCTGGACGCCCAGGTCTTGAGTGCGTGCAGTGGCTTGAGCAGTTGCTCGTGCAGCGCGTTGTCGGCCTTGCCGTGTGCGTCGGTACGCTGGAAGTGCCGGGCGATGGCGTCGGCCGGGCGGGTCGACAGCAACCGGTACAGGTACAACGGACCACCGGCCTTGGGACCGGTGCCGGACAGGCCTTCACCGCCGAACGGCTGCACGCCGACCACGGCGCCGACGATGTTGCGGTTGACGTACATGTTGCCGGCATTGACCTTGTCCACCACCTTGGCGATGGTTTCGTCGATGCGGGTGTGCACGCCCAGGGTCAGGCCATAGCCAGAGGCGTTGATCTGTTCGATCAGTTGGTCGATGTGCTTGCGGTTGTAGCGCACCACGTGCAGCACCGGGCCGAAGATTTCGCGCTTGAGCTCGTCGAAGCTCTCCAGTTCTATCAGGGTCGGCATGACGAAGGTGCCACGCTTGCATTCCTCGCCCTCGGCCAGGGCCACCTGATAGACGCTGCGGCCCTTCTCGCGCATGGCCTGGATGTGCTTCTCGATGCCGGCCTTGGCCTCGGCGTCGATCACCGGGCCGACGTCCACCGACAGGCGCTCGGGGTTGCCCATGCGGTTCTGCGCCATGGCGCCCTTGAGCATTTCGATGACCCGGTCGGCGCAGTCCTCTTGCAGGCACAGCACGCGCAGGGCCGAGCAGCGCTGGCCGGCGCTGTCGAAGGCCGAGGACACGACGTCGATCACCACCTGTTCGGTGAGCGCCGAGGAGTCGACGATCATCGCGTTCTGGCCGCCGGTTTCGGCGATCAGCGGAATCGGTCGACCCTGGGCGTCGAGGCGCCCGGCGACATTGCGTTGCAGCAGACGCGCCACCTCGGTGGAACCGGTGAACATCACGCCTTTGACCCGCTCGTCACCGACCAGACCGGCACCGACGGTTTCGCCGCGCCCTGGCAGCAGTTGCAGCACGCCCTCGGGGATGCCCGCTTCGAGCAGCAGGCGCACGGCCTGGGCGGCGATCAGCGGGGTCTGTTCGGCGGGCTTGGCCAGGACCGGGTTGCCAGCGGCCAGCGCCGCCGCCACCTGGCCGGTGAAGATCGCCAGCGGGAAGTTCCACGGGCTGATGCACACCACCGGGCCCAAGGGGCGGCAGGCGTCGTTGCTGAAGTCGGTGCGCGCCTGCACCGCGTAGTAGCGCAGGAAGTCCACGGCCTCGCGCACTTCGGCGATGGCGTTGGCGAAGGTCTTGCCGGCCTCGCGGATGAGCAGGCCCATCAGCGGTTGGATCTCGGCTTCCATCAGGTCGGCAGTGCGCTCCAGGATCGCCGCGCGCTCGGCCGGCGGGGTGGCCTGCCAGATCGGGGCGGCGTTCAGCGCGCACTGGATGGCGTTGTCGACGTCGGCGACGCTGGCCTCCTGCACATGACCCACCACGTCGCGGTGGTCGGCGGGATTGAGCACGGCCTCGACGGCACCTTCGCTGGCCGTGCAGGCCAGCAGAGGCGAAGCATTCCAGTCGGTGTGCGCGGTGGCCAGCAGGGCGCAGGACAGCGAAGCCAGGCGATGCTCGTTGGCCATGTCGATGCCGGCCGAGTTGGCCCGCTCACTGCCATACAGCTCACGCGGCAGCGGGATGCGCGGGTGCGGCAGGCCGACGTTGCCTTCCTGGGTGGCCATGCGCTCGATGCTCAGCACCGGGTCGGCGACCAGTTCCTGGATGGAAATGGAATGATCGGCGATGCGGTTGACGAACGAGGTGTTGGCGCCATTTTCCAGCAGGCGCCGAACCAGGTAGGCCAACAGGGTTTCGTGGGTGCCGACCGGCGCGTAGACGCGGCACGGACGGTTCAGCTTGCCGTCGGCGATCTTGCCGACCACCTGCTCGTACAGCGGCTCGCCCATGCCATGCAGGCACTGGAATTCGTACTGTCCTGGGTAATAGTTCTGACCCGCGATGTGGTAGATGGCCGATAGGGTGTGGGCGTTGTGGGTGGCGAACTGGGGGTAGATGGCTTCCGGCACCGACAGCAGCTTGCGCGCGCAGGCGATATAGGAGACATCGGTGTAGACCTTGCGAGTGTAGACCGGGTAGCCCTCCAGGCCTTCGACCTGGGCGCGCTTGATCTCGCTGTCCCAGTAGGCGCCCTTGACCAGGCGGATCATCAGGCGGTGGCGGCTGCGCTTGGCCAGGTCGATGATGGCGTCGATCACATAGGGGCAGCGTTTCTGATACGCCTGGATGACGAAGCCGATGCCGTTCCAGCCCGCCAGCGACGGCTCGAAGCACAGGCATTCGAGCAGGTCCAGCGACAGCTCCAGACGGTCGGCTTCTTCGGCGTCGATGTTCAGACCGATGTCGTACTGCTTGGCCAGCAAGGTCAACGACAGCAGGCGCGGGTACAGTTCGCCCATGACGCGTTCGTACTGCGCACGGCTGTAGCGCGGGTGCAGCGCCGAGAGCTTGATCGAGATGCCCGGGCCTTCATAGATGCCGCGCCCGTTGGACGCCTTGCCGATCGAATGAATCGCCTGCTCGTAGGAGGCCAGGTACTTCTGCGCGTCGTGCTCGGTGAGTGCGGCTTCGCCGAGCATGTCGTAGCTGTAGCGGAAGCCCTTGGATTCGAAGCGGCTGGCGTTGGCCAGGGCCTCGGCGATGGTCTCGCCGGTGACGAACTGCTCGCCCATCAGGCGCATGGCCATGTCGACGCCCTTGCGAATCATCGGCTCGCCGCTCTTGCCGATGATGCGGGTGAGCGAAGAACTCAGGCCGGACTCGTTGTGGGTGGACACCAGCCGGCCGGTGAGCAACAGGCCCCAGGTGGCGGCGTTGACGAACAGCGACGGGCTGTTGCCCAGGTGCGGTTGCCAGTTGCCGGTGCTGATCTTGTCGCGGATCAGCGCATCGCGGGTGCCTTTGTCCGGGATGCGCAGCAAGGCCTCGGCCAAGCACATCAGGGCCACGCCTTCCTGGGACGACAGGGAGAACTCCTGCAGCAGGCCTTGGACGATGCCGGCACGGCCGCTGGCGCTTTTCTGATGGCGCAGCTTGTCGGCAAGCCCCGCAGCCATCTTGTTGGTGGCCTCGGCCAGCGGGGCGCTCAGGCGCGCTTGCTCCAGCAGCATCGGCACCACTTCCTGCTCGGGACGGCGGTAGGCGGCGGTGATGGCCGCGCGCAGCACCGATTGCGGCAGGATGCTCTCGGCGAACTCGAGGAAGCATTGGTGCGCGTGGTCGGTCGGCACGTCGCCGGCATCGTCGCCATTGCTGGCGGCCAGGCCGTCGATGTCGTTGGGGTTGGCACCACCCTCGAGCTTCTCCAGGTAGTTGAAGATCGCCTGCTTGATCAACCAGTGCGGGGTGCGGTCGATGGACTGCGCAGCCGCTTTGAGTCGTTCACGGGTCGGGTCGTCGAGTTTGACCCCAAGGGTGGTCGTCGCCATTTCTTATCCTCGTTATTGCCACGGGAGTGGCTAAGCTGGCGGCAAGATTAGCGGGCGGCGTTTGCAGGTGCAACCGGGTGCAACCCGAATTTTTTTCTGAAAAAGGTGCAACTCGTCCGGCGGTCTCTGAAGGAACCTTCTGTAGTCGATTTTTGCTGCCTCAACGTCTTAAAAACCTGGCTTTTGTCGCAAAAAGTAGCAAAAAAGCGATTTTATCTGAAAATGCATTTATGGGTGCAACTTGCAAATGAAAAGTGGTTGCACCTGATGAAGGTTGTTGCATAGGATGCGCCGCCTGGGTGCAACCGCCTCGTCGTGTGTGGTTGCGAGAGATAACAACAACGCCAGGACATAACCATGGGCAATCCAATCACGATCACCTTCGTGGTCTACATCGCAGCAATGGTGCTGATCGGCTTCGCCGCCTATCGCTCGACCAAGAATCTTTCCGACTACATTCTCGGCGGCCGCAGTCTCGGCAGCGTGGTCACCGCCTTGTCGGCCGGTGCTTCGGACATGAGTGGCTGGTTGCTGATGGGGCTGCCGGGCGCCATCTACCTGTCGGGCCTGTCCGAGGCCTGGATCGCCATCGGCCTGACCGTCGGCGCCTACCTCAACTGGCTGTTCGTCGCCGGTCGATTGCGCGTACAGACCGAACACAATGGCGATGCGCTGACCCTGCCGGACTTCTTCTCCAGCCGTTTCGAAGACACCAGCGGTCTGCTGCGGGTGATCTCGGCCATCGTCATCCTGGTGTTCTTCACCATCTACTGCGCTTCCGGCATCGTCGCCGGCGCCCGCCTGTTCGAAAGCACCTTCGGCATGTCCTACGAGACGGCGTTGTGGGCCGGTGCAGCAGCGACCATTGCCTACACCTTCGTCGGTGGTTTCCTGGCGGTGAGCTGGACCGATACCGTGCAGGCCACGCTGATGATCTTCGCGCTGATCCTCACGCCGATCATCGTGCTGATCTCCACCGGCGGCTTCGACACCACCCTGCTGGCCATCGAAGCGCAGAACCCGGCCAACTTCGACATGTTCCGCGGCGCCACCTTCATCGGCATCATTTCGCTGATGGGCTGGGGCCTGGGCTATTTCGGCCAGCCGCACATCCTGGCGCGCTTCATGGCGGCCGACTCGGTGAAGTCCATCGCCAATGCCCGACGCATCTCCATGACCTGGATGATCCTGTGCCTGACCGGTACCTGCGCGGTGGGCTTCTTCGGCATCGCCTACTTCTCGGCCAATCCTGGCCTGGCCGGGCCGGTGACCGAAAACCATGAGCGGATCTTCATCGAGCTGGCGAAGATCCTGTTCAACCCGTGGATCGCCGGGGTGCTGCTGTCGGCCATTCTCGCTGCCGTGATGAGCACCCTGAGCTGCCAACTGCTGGTGTGCTCCAGTGCGCTGACCGAGGACTTCTACAAAGCCTTCCTGCGCAAGGGCGCTTCGCAGACCGAGCTGGTTTGGGTCGGTCGCCTGATGGTGCTGGCCGTGGCGCTGATCGCCATCGCCCTGGCCGCCAATCCGGACAACCGCGTGCTGGGCCTGGTCGCCTACGCCTGGGCGGGCTTCGGCGCGGCGTTCGGCCCGGTGGTGCTGCTGTCGGTGCTGTGGAAGGGCATGACCCGCAATGGCGCGCTGGCGGGTATCGTGGTCGGTGCGCTGACCGTGATCCTGTGGAAGAACTACGTCGGGCTGGGGCTGTACGAGATCATTCCGGGCTTCCTGTTCGCCACCGTCGCGATCGTCGTGGTGAGCAAGCTGGGGCGTCCGAGCGCCAGCATGGTTTCGCGGTTCGAGACGGCTGACGCGGCCTACCACGCCGACAAGTAAGCGACAGGCCGAGCGCGGGCTTGCCCGCGACTCGGCCAGCGCCGACCACCGCACCTGACGCCGTCAGCCCGACAAGGTAAACTTGCCGGTTCCTCAGGAGCCCACATGAACTATCGTCACGCCTTCCATGCCGGCAACCACGCCGACGTCTTCAAGCACATCGTGCTGACCCGCCTCATCGCCCTGATGTCGCGCAAGGAGCAGCCGTTCGCCTACCTTGACACCCATGCCGGCCTCGGTCTGTACGACCTGCAGGGCGATCAGGCGACGCGCACCGGCGAGTATCTGGAAGGGGTAGCGCGACTCTGGGGTCGCGACGACCTGCCAGCGGTGACCGACGACTACCTGCGCATCATCCGCCGCCTGAACGCGGACGGCGAACTGCGCTACTACCCTGGCTCGCCGGAACTGGCGCGGCGCCTGATGCGCCAGCAGGATCGCGCACTGCTCAACGAGAAGCACCCCGAGGATGGGCCGCTGCTCAAGGACAACATGAGGAAAGACCCGCGCGTCACCGTGCACCTGGGCGAAGGCTGGCACGTGCCGCGGGCCTTGCTGCCGGTGCAGGAAAAGCGCGCGATCATGCTGATCGACCCGCCGTTCGAACAGGCCGATGAGCTCAAACGCTGCACCCAGGCGGTGAAGGAGGCGATCGGGCGCATGCGTCAGACCGTCGCGGCCATCTGGTACCCGATCAAGGACCAGCGCTCGCTGACCCGCTTCTACCAAGACCTCACCAGTACCGGCGCGCCCAAGCTGCTGCGGGTCGAGTTGTACGTGCATCATCAGGACAGCCCGCAGGGCCTGAACGGTTCTGGCCTGGCCATTGCCAATCCGCCGTGGGGCCTGGAAGACGAGCTGCGCGAGCTGCTGCCGTGGCTGGCCAAGGAGCTGGCACAGAGCGCTGGCAGTTGGCGCATGGACTGGCTGATCGCCGAGTAACAGGCGCAGCCGTGCGGTACAGGTTGTTTGCGCTATAATCGCGCGCTTTGGTCGCCAGCCGCCCACCCGGCCCCTGGCGCATCTCATATCGAATGAAGAGGCGAGTCCCTTGGCATTGACGATTCTTGGCCTGTCCGGCGCCCTCAGCCATGACCCTTCCGCGGCCTTGTACATCGACGGCAAGCTGGTTGCCGCCGCCGAAGAAGAGCGCTTCGTGCGTGACAAGCATGCGAAGAACCGCATGCCGTATGAATCGGCGAAGTTCTGCCTGGAGCAGGCCGGCATCAAGCCGTCCGACGTGGACGTGGTGGCCATTCCGTTCGCCCCCATCAGCCTGTTCGGCAAGGCCCGCTGGCACTACGCCAAGCGCTACTGGTACGCCCCGGACCGCGCCCTCGACGCGATCCTCATGGGCAACCGTCGCTACAAGCGCTACCGCAAGAAGATCGTCTGGTGCCTGGAGCAGTTGGGCTTCGATCCGAAGAAGATCAAGATCGAGCCGGTCGAGCACCACCTGGCCCACGCCTCCAGCGCCTACCACTGCTCGGGCTTCAAGGAAAAGACCGCGATCCTCGGCATCGACGGCAAGGGCGAGTACGCCACCACCTTCTTCGGCTACGGCGAGAACGGCAAGATCCACAAGATCAAGGAGTTCTTCGATCCGGATTCTCTAGGCGGCCTGTACGGCGCGATCACCGAGTTCCTTGGTTTCGAGATGCTCGACGGCGAGTTCAAGGTGATGGGCATGGCGCCGTACGGCGACGCCAGCAAGTACGATTTCTCCCGTCTGGCCAGCTTCGAGAATGGCGAACTGGTGATCAACACCGAGTACGCCAACGTCATCGGTCTGCGCCGCTATAAAGAGAAGGGCAAGGGCTTCTACTTCTCGCCCAAGCTGATCGAGTGGCTCGGTCCCAAGCGTGAAGGCGACATCGCCGACGAGCCCTACATCCACTACGCCGCCAGCATGCAGGCCCTGTTCGAGAAGCTGGCCCTGCAGATGATCGACCATTACCTGGGCGACATCCTCAAGGAAACCGGCAAGCTGGCCTTTGCCGGTGGCTGCGCGCTGAACGTCAAGCTTAACCAGAAGATCATCGCTCGCCCGGACCTCAAGGAGCTGTTCGTCCAGCCCGCGTCCGGCGATGCCGGCACGGCGGTCGGTGCCGCCGCCTACGTGTCGCACGCCCGTGGTGTGCCGGTCGAGAAGATGGAGCACGTCTACCTCGGCCCTGCGTACTCCAACGAGGACGTCATCGCCGCCTGCGCGCGTCATCCCAGTGCGCCGAAGTGGCGCAAGCTCAACGACATGCCTCAGCGCATCGCGCAGATCATGGTCGATGGCAACCCGGTGGCGTGGTTCCAGGGCCGTATGGAATTCGGTCCGCGTGCCCTGGGTGGCCGTTCGATCATCGGCTGCCCGAGCGTGCCCAACGTCGCCAACCGGATCAACGAGCAGATCAAGTTCCGCGAGCGCTGGAGACCCTTCTGCCCGTCGATGCTCGACACCGTCGCGCCGCAGATGATCAAGATCGACCACCCGGCCCCGTTCATGACCTTCACCTTCGAGGTGGCCGAGGAGTGGAAGACCCGTGTGCCGGAAGTGGTCCACGAAGACGGCACCTCGCGAGCCCAGGTGCTCAAGCGCGAGTACAACCCGCGCTACTACGACATGATGAAGGCGCTCGAAGACCTCACCGGCAATGGTGTGTCGCTGAACACCTCGCTCAACCGTCGTGGCGAGCCGATGATCTGCTCGCCGACCGACGCGCTGAACATGTTCTTCGGCTCGGACCTGCAATACCTGATCATGGAAGACATCCTGGTGGTCAAGGACGGCGCGGCGGCGTATGACCAGCCGCTCTGACCTGCGGGTCCTGCAGTTCTGCCACGGCTACGACGGGCCGTTCCTCGATTGTGCCCGTCAGTACGCCAGCCTGTTCGAAGGCCGGGGCTACAAGGTCACCACGGTGTTCCTCACCGGCAAGGCCGACCCCCAGGTGGCTGCCGGCTGTGGTGGCGATGAAGTGCTGTTTCTCGAATTCAGCTCCAAGGCCGTGCGCGGGCTCAAGCTTGGCGCCATCGCGGCCTTGCGTCGAATCGCCCGAGAACGCACGTTCAGTTTCTGCATCGCCCACCGCTTCAAGCCCCTTTATGTGGCGCTTTTGGGCACCGCGCTGCCGGTGATTGGCGTGCACCATGCCTTCGGCGACTATCAACGCCAGGGCCGTCGCCTATTTGCCAACCTGGCGCGCAAGCGCCTCAGCCTGCTGGGCGTGTCCGACGCGGTGCGTGACGACATGCGCCGCTGTCTGCCCGGCTGGCCAGCCGAGCGTATCCAGACGCTTTACAACCGCATCGACGTCGCGGCGCTGCAGGCTGCACTGCTGCCGCGTGACGAGGCGCGGCGTGCCTTGGGGTTGGACGCTCAGGCGTGGATCGTCGGCAATGTCGGCCGCCTGCACCCGGACAAGGACCAGGCCACCTTGCTGCGCGGCTTCGCCCAAGCCTTGCCGGGATTGCCCGGGAACGCCCGACTGGCGCTGCTGGGCAAGGGTCGCCTGGAAGACTCGCTCAAGGCGCTGGCCGCGGAGTTGGGCATCGCCGAGCGCGTCGATTTCCTCGGCCAAGTGGCCGATGCCCGTCGCTACTTTCAAGCCTTCGACGTGTTCGCCCTGAGTTCCGACCATGAGCCATTCGGCATGGTCCTGCTGGAGGCCATGGTGGCTGGCGTGCCGGTGCTGGCCACCGCTTGCGGTGGTGCGCGCGAGGTGGTCGAGGGCGTGGGCGTGCTGTTCGCGCTGGGCGATGCCGGGCAATTGGCCCAGGGGCTGCAGCACATGGCCGGTCTGAGCCACGAGCAGCGCCGCGAATGCGCCACCCTGATGCTGCAGCGTTTGCATGAGCGATTCTCCGATGAGGCCGTGCGTCAGGTGTTCTGGCAACTGCCCCAGGTACGAGCGCTGGAGGCGCGGGTCTGATGCTCAATCATCTGCGCGCCTGGCGCGAACGCGGCTGGACCGCCATCGACGCGAACGCTTATGCCCAGGCCTGGCAACGCTTTGGTGGCAGTGTCGCCAGTCATCCGCTGGTGCTCGAGCAACTGGCCGACCTGGCACAGATTCCCGTGCGTTACCTGGGCTGGGAACGTGACGGCGAACTCGTGGCGGCAGTGCCGACCTGGGGCCGGCACCTGGCGCTGTCCAAAGAGGTGCTCAAGCGCCACGGCAAGAAGGGCCTGTTCGATCTGGGCAATGCCGAAATCATCCTGCCCGCCGCTGACGATGCCGCTGCACCGCTGCGCCATGCCGGGCGTTACTTGTCCGAGCTCAATCACGGTCGCTTCGACGGCCTCAAAGCGCAGACCGAGCAACTGGCCTTGGCGCGCCCGCACGAAGACCTGTCGAAGAAGTTTCGCTACAACCAGCGTCGCGAGCTGCGTCTGCTGGAAGAGGCAGGCGGTGTGGTGCGGCCGATCAGCGAGTTCAGTGCCAGCGACATCGCCGCCATGTACTGCGATCTGTTCCAGCGTCGTTGGGGCTTCCCCGCCACAGGTGCTGCGCACATGGCCGAAGTGATCGAGCGCTTGCGCGAGCTGCTGATCGGTTCGGTGCTGTTCCTCGACTCGGCGCCGATCGCCATCCAGCTGGTGTATCGGGTCGAGTCACCGCAATGGGTCAGCGTCGAGTATGTCAATGGCGGGGTCGATCCTGAAACCAAGGCGTTCAGCCCCGGTAGCGTGCTCAGCTTCCTCAACACCCAGGCCGCCTGGGAAGACGCCAAGGCGCGCGGCAAGGCCCTGCGCTTTTCCTTCGGCCGGGCCGACCGGGAGTACAAGGAGCGCTGGTGTCATCCGGTGCCGGTGTACCAGTCATGAGCCGCAAGCAGCAGTTGCTCAAGCGCCATCGCCGCAACAAGCGTATCGGCTTGCTGGTGACGCTGCTGGCCTTGCTGCTGGCGGGCGTGTTCGTCGCCTGGTGGTTGCCGGTGCTGCTGCTGCCGCTGCTGTGGGTGGCCCATGAGGCCTGGTTCGCCGATCACCTGTTCTATGCCGCGAACGAAGACTACCTCTACAGCTTCCCGGACAGCGCCGAAGTACTCGACGTCACCCTGGAGAACGGCCGGCTGAGGGCGGCGGACCTGAGTCTGCAGGGCGATGAAACCCTGGTGCTGCAGGTGGAGTTGCGCTGCGGCTGGCTGGGGCGACTGTTCGACCCCGGCGTGCACATCGAGGGGGCCGAGCGCGCCGACCTGCAGGTGTTCGAGCGCGGCGTGCGAGGCTTGCGCTACTTGAATCTTGGCGGCTGCGCCCAGGCCTTGGTGGACGGGCGACTGTCCCTCGCCGGCCGCTTCTGCACGGTGGTCGGGCAGCCGCGGCTGTGGGTGTTGCGCCAGGCCGATCCGCGTCGGCGCCGGGTGATGGTCATCGCCCCGCACGCCGATGACGCCGAGCTGGCTGCCTACGGCTTGTACAGTCAGGCAGACGAGGCGTGGATCGTCACTCTGACTGCCGGTGAGATCGAAGCCGAGCATTACCAGGACATGGGCTTGTCATCGACCGAGGCGGCGCGCCTCAAAGGCCGCTTGCGGGCCTGGGACAGCCTGACCGTGCCGCGCTGGGCGGGTGTGCCGGAGTCGCGTTGCGTGCAACTGGGCTACTTCTGCTTGCAACTGTCGGCCATGCGCGAGTCGCCGCAGGCGCCCATCGGTTCGCGCGAGGCCGATCTGGCCGACACCCGCCTGTTCCGCCAATTCAACAGCCTGGCCCTGCCGGGCGACGATGGCGTGCCCTCCTGGAACAACCTGCTGGCTGACCTGCGCGAACTGCTGCGTCTGGCGCGACCGGAAGTGATCGTAATGCCCCACCCGGTGCTGGATCCGCACCCGGACCATGTCTGCGCCCAGCAGGCGCTGCGCGAAGCGCTCGCAGGCCTGGCGTGGCAGCCACAGTTGCTACTTGGCTACGCCAACCATCTGCACGACAACGACCGCTGGCCCATGGGCGACAGCGGAGCGGGCGTCGCCTTGCCGCCAGTGACCGACGAACACTCCCTCGGACTGCCCTTGAGCCTGTCGCTGGAGCCGCCTGTGCAATACGACAAGGCCATGGCGCTGGGCATGATGCATGACCTGCAGCCCAGGCCGCCGTTCAAGCGCCGGCTGCGCCGGTCGATCCAGCGTTGCCTGGCCGGGCGGCGCGGCTCAGTGTTCGGTGAGAACGAATTCTTCCGCAAGGCGGTGCGCCGCCATGAGCTGTTCTGGATCCTCGATTAATCAGACCACGCTGCAGGCCACATTCGACAGAGAGAGCTTCACGTGACCTTACCGACTCCACGAATCCTGTTTGTCATTCCTTATTTCGGCGAGTGGCCGTTCTGGATGCCATTCTTCCTGGAAAGCTGCCGGCGCAACGCGGATATCGACTGGCTGTTGTTCAGCGACTGCGGCACACCCGCCGACCTGCCCGCCAATGTGCGCATCGAGGCGATCAGCTATACCGATTACTGCCGACTGGTCTCCGACCGGTTGGAAATCGACTTCGCCCCGCAGCAAGCCTACAAGCTGTGCGACATCAAGCCGGCACTGGGCTACATCCACGCCGATCGCCTGGAAGGTTACGACTTCTGGGCCTTTGGCGACATCGACCTGGTGTATGGCGATTTGCGGGCGTACTTCACCAACGAACGGCTGGCGCGTTGGGACTTCTTCTCGACCCACGAACGCCGGGTGGCGGGGCACCTGTGCCTGATCCGCAACACGCCGTGCAAGCGGGTCCTGTTCAAGCGCATGCCGAACTGGCAGGCGCGCTTCACCGACCAGGCCCATCATGCGCTGGACGAGGGTGCGTTCAGTCGACTGTTCCTGCGCCGAAAGAACCTGCCCAGACCGCTGTTCGAGCTGCTGGGCCAGTTGAACCCTCTGCGTCGTCGCAGCGATTTCACCGAGGCCTACAGCACGCCCAACGGCTGCATCGCCTGGCACGACGGGCGCAAGGTTTTCCCCCAGCGTTGGTACTGGCGTGACGGGCGGCTGAGCAACGATCTGGACAGCCAGCGCGCTTATCCCTATTTCCATTTCGCCTGCTGGAAGCGCAACAAGTGGCGCGACGTGCCGCAGCCCGATCCGCAGCAGGTGCAGCAACTCGCGGCAACGTCGAACTGGATGATCAACGACCGCGGGTTCCATCAGGACAGCGTATGAAGCAGCGTTACAAGGTTCTGCAGTTACAGCCGGACTACAACATCAAGCAGCATGATTTCGCCGATCTGGCCGAGCAGATCTTCAAGGCCCTGCCTGCCGATCGCTTCGACACCACCATGGCGTTCCTGCGCGGCAAGCCTGTGTCGGGTCAGCCGGTGAGCCGGGCCGAGCGCTCGGTCTACTTCGAATTCAGCGACAAGGCGCTCAAAGGCATGCGCTTGAAAGCCTCCTGGCAACTGTTCCAGTTCTGTCGGCGGGAGCGCTTCGATGTGGTCATCTGCAACCGTTTCAAGCCGGTGAACATGCTGCTGCAGCTTAATCGCTGGCTCAGGATTCCCCTGTGCATCGGCATCTCCCATGGCTTTGGCGAGTACGACCGCTTCTACCGTCGGCGCCAGGCCAAGCGCTTGATCGACCGCGCCTGGCAGTTCGTCGGTGTGTCGCCGGCGGTCAAGCAGTACCTGCTCGATTGCCGGTGCGGTTTCACCGACGCCAATACCCATGGCATCACCAACGCCATCGATATCGAGCAGGCCGAGGCCCTGCAACTGTCGCGGGCCGACGCCAGGGCGCAGTTGGGGCTCGATGCCGATGCCCGGCTGGTGGGGGCGCTCGGGCGTCTGGTGCCAGTCAAAGGCCACACTTACCTGATCGAGGCGTTCGCTGCGCTCAAGGACAAGTATCCGCAGACGCAACTGGCCATCATCGGTGCCGGTCGCGAGCAGGCGCGTCTTCAGCAGCAGATCGAGCGCGCCGGCCTGGCTGGGCGCGTGCATTTGCTCGGCTTCAAGGAAAACGCCCTGCAATACGTGCGAGCGTTCGACCTGTGGACCATGCCGTCGCTGGCCGAGGGCCTGGGCCTGGCGCTGCTGGAAGGCATGAGCGGGCACCTGCCGGTGATCGCCAGCGATGTGCCGGCCATGCGGCCGCTGATCGAAGGCGCGGGCGGGCTGGCGGTCAAGCCTGCCGACGTGGCGAGCCTGACGGCGGCCCTGGATACCTATTTGGCGCTCGATGATCAGGCCCTGCGCGCCAAAGGCGAGCAGGCTTATGACTATCTGACGCGTGAGCATGACATCGAGGTGTTCCGTCAGCAGTACCTGCAACTCATCGAGTCGGGCCTGTCCGCGGCTACCAAGGAATCGAAATGACCCAGTTTCAACCGCAGGTGACGGTGATCATCGCCTCGTACAACCATGGTCCCTACATCGAGGAAAGTATTCTCAGTGTGCTCGGGCAGACCTACCCCAACATCGAGTTGCTGGTGGTGGACGATGGTTCGACCGATGACAGCGTCGAACGCATCCAGCGCCTGCAGGACAAGCATGGCTTCGACTTCCGGGTGCAGCAGAACATGGGCCTCACCCATACCCTCAACGCGGCGGTGGCGCGGGCCAAGGGCGAGTTGATCGTGCCCTTCGGCTCCGACGACATCATGCTGCCGGAGCGTATCGCCATTCAGGCCGAGTACATGGCCGACAAGCCGGAAGTGGGCATCTGCGCGGGCAACATCGAGTTGATCGACGCCCAGGGCGAACTCTTCCCCGAGACTCGGCAGCGGCGCGATATCGCCTTCCGGCGCATGGACTTCGAGGACATGTTCCTGGAGCGCAAGCCCTACCCACCGGCGCCGACCTTGATGATCCGTCGCGAAGCCTTGGAGAAGGTCGGTGGATTCGACCCGCAGATCCGCCTCGAGGACTTGCTGATCGAGCTCAAGATCACCCATGCCGGCTATTTCATCGACGGCTTGAACGTGCTCATGGCGCGTTATCGCAAGCACGCCAGCAACTCCTACAAGAACCACCGGTTCATGATCGACAACATCCTGCGCACCTATGCCTTGTTCAAGGACCACCCAGCCTACGAGCAGGTGAAGTTCAAGGCATTGAATTCCATGTTCCTGAAAGTGGCCAACCGCGATCGCGCCCTGGCCCGCGAACTGCTGGCGCAGATTCCGTTGCGGGCGTTCACCCGCAAGACCTGGCGTGGGCTGGCGCGGTTGTACTTCTCGCCGCTGGAGCGTCCCTGACAGAGGAGGTCGCACCCCATGGGCTGGTTATCACGCTACCTGGAAAAGCGCGCCAAACGGGCGATCCGCAAGTTGCCGCCTATCGAGCGGGGGCGTGCCCGTTTCGCGGCGCGTTACCCGCACTATGCCTTTGGCGTCGGCAGCTATGGTGTCCCGCAGGTGCATGACTGGCAGGAGGGTGCCACCCTGAAGATCGGCGCCTACTGCTCGATTGCCGAAGGCGTGCAGATTTTCCTGGGGGGACATCATCGGGCGGACTGGGTCACCACCTATCCCTTCCCGGCGATGCTGGCCGAAGCCGCCTCCATCAAGGGGTATGCCTTCTCGCGGGGTGATGTGGTCATCGGCAACGATGTCTGGTTGTGTTCCAACAGCAGCATTCTGTCCGGCGTGACCATCGGCAGCGGTGCGGTGGTGGCGGCGGGGGCGCTGGTCACCCGCGACGTGCCACCGTATGCCGTGGTGGGTGGCAATCCTGCCACGATTTTGCGCTGGCGCTTCCCCGAAGAGGTGCGCGCCGAGCTGCTCAAGAGCGCGTGGTGGGACTGGCCGCCGGCTGAAATCGCCAGTGTGGTGGACAGGCTCTGCAGCGACCGGATCGAGGCATTCCTGGACTACGCGCGCCAGCGGCGCGGCGACTCAGACCTGGTCGGCTGACTTCAGGCCGGCGACACGTTTGTCGCGATGGCGACGGGCCAGGCGTTTGCCCAGGGCAATGCCGGGCTTTTCGAAGAGCAGGAAAGTGGCGCTGCTCAGCGCCACCAGCACGATGCAGCACACCGCGACCAGCGCGGCGAACAGCCAGGGCGCATCGCTGCCCAGGTCCAGTTGCGGGTATAGCCGATAGGCCATCCACCACAGCAGCAGCCCGTGCAGCAAATAGGTGCTGTAGCTGATTTCGCCCATCCACCGCGCACTGCGCAGGCTCAACGCGCCCAGTAGATTGTTGCCGGACGCGACGATGCAGAAGAACACGCTCAACAGCAGTAGCGCCGGCACGGCAAAGGTCTTATGCAGCACGGTCATGACCACCAGCAACAGGCCCAGGGCGACGAAGGTCGCGGTCCTGGTCTTGGCCCATTCGACCAGCGCCGGGTTGCGTATCCAGTACACCGCGGCGATGCCACCGAGAAAGCTCAGCAGGTATTTTTTCTTCAGCGAGTGCTCCCAGCCGACCAGTTGCGCCAGCACATAGAGGCCGACCACGCAGGCCAGGGGTCTGGCGAACCCGCGTCGATAGAGGAAGATGGCGCCGAGCAGGGGCAGGGCGAGGTAGAAGTAGGCCTCGTAGATCAAGGTCCAGGTGACGTTGGAAATCAAGTTGCCGGTGCCGGCCAACTGGTTGATGTCCGGCCGGTGGAACACCAGCCACAGCGACAATTGCTTGGCCAGTTGCAGCGGCGAGTCGCGCAGGGTCCAGTGCTGCAGGTAGAACACGGTCAGCAGCAGCGCCGCCAGCAATGGCAGGTACAGGGGATAAAGGCGCATGACCCGCGAAATGGCGAACGAGCGCCAGTCGAAGTCGGCCCGCTGCCTGACCAGCCGGTCCCAGAACAGGAACCCGGTGATCATGAAGAACAGCGCCACGCCGACCTGGCCGATCTGGGCGAAGAAGCGCTCTGGGGGCATGGCGATCTGACCGCTGCTCTGGTAATGCCAGGCGATGGCGGCGTGATGAATGAACACACCCAGGGCCAGGTAGCCGCGCAGGCCATCCAGCGTGGCCCAGCGGCCCGCCACCGGTTCCAGGTGCCTGGCCACCAGGGGGATGCGCAGCAGCAGCGCAGCGACGCTGAAGGCGAGCACGTAGGTGAGGACCGAGAACACGGGGGCGAGATAGCTCATGTCAATGCGCCGTGCGCGGGCTGTGGCCCAGTTGCGTGCGCAGGACCTGGCTCATGCTTGCACTGGCGGTGCTCGCATAGCCTTCCAGCAGGGCGTCCACCTGCTCTTCGAACAGCCATTGACGGTCCTGGTCGTAGCGCTGCATGTGGCGCAGATTGCGTCGGCGCAGCTCGGCAGACAACGCCGAGGGCAGCAGGCGCATGTCGGCCAGGTCGATCAGGCCGAACTCACCGCTGTTCAGCAGCAGGATGTTGCCCAGGTGCAGCGAGCGGAAGTAGACCCCCTGATCGTGCAGGCGGGCGATGAACTGGCCCAGCCGATGCACCAGTTGCTGGCGTTCCTGGGGGGACGTGCTGGCTTGCAGGGCCTGGCGTACCGTCTGTCCGGACAGGGGGCGATAGCGCACGCCCTGGCTGCCGTCGGTGCGCACCATCAGTTCCAGCACGTCGGGCGTGGCGATGCCGGCCAGTGCCAGCCGCTGGCTGTTCCTGACGAAGCGTGCCGAGTACGGATGCCAGGCGCCTGAGGTGTACCAGTCGCGACGGCGGAACAGTTTCAGGAAGCTGCCGTCACGCAGTTCGAGCACTTTCGGACCCAGCCCATCTTCTTCGATGAGGCGGGCACCGTCGGTGAGTTGGTCGAACTGGGTATCGCTGATGCGCGGCCGAGGCGCCGGCAGCAGGCAGCCGGCACGGCGCGCGATATTGAGCCCGGCGATCAGCGCCAGCGGGATCCACAGCAGGAACCAGTGCTCCTTGGGACGCGACAGGATGCCGCCGCCTTCGGTCAGGCCGGCACCGATGCCGAACACCAGCAAGGTCGAGGCCAGTTGGAAGACCGGCAGCGCCCGTTGCTTCCATCCGCTGTACAGCGCATAACCGATCATTGCGATCCAGGGGATGAAGCCCAGGATGCCGACGTTGAACAGCACACCCAATGCGAAGTTGTGTGGCTCGCTCAGCAGGTAGCCCATGCCGGTGTCCACACGCATCGGCGCATCGTAGCCATGTCCGATGAGCGGGTGCTGAACGAACAGTTGCCAGGTGGTCTGCCAGATCTCGAACCGGTACGAATCGCCGCGACCGGTGATCAGGTGGGGCGCGAACAGCAGAATGCCGGCGATCACCAGCGGTGCAGCGGCGAACAGCGGGATCGAACGGCGGTTCCAGCACAGCAGTGCCAGCCAGTTGGCCGCCAGGGTCATGGCCACCAGCGGGGTTCGCGAGCCAGTCGCCACGACGGCGACGAACATGACGGTGAACGCGGCCAGGCACAGCGCCATGAGGTGCAGGCGCTTGCTGTCCATGGCCATCCACAGCCAGTAGATGCCGAAGAAGCCGAACAGGTGGGAGCTGAGCAGGGGGTTGTCCAGCGCGCCGGTGCCGATCAGTCGAGTGCCTGGCGTATAGGTCAGGGCAAAGGCGTACAGATCGCGCAAGGTGCCCAGCAACGCCAGCAGCGCTGCGCCCAGGAAGATCGACTTCAGCACTCCTGGGCGATGGCGCAACAGCAGGGCGGTGCCAAAAAACAGCATCAGGGTGTGCAGTGGGCGCTTGATCAGGTTGTCGGCAGCGGTCGTCGTGGGCGACCAACACAGGCTGAGGATGGCGAACCCGGCGAACAGCATGAAGAAGATCACCACCGGCTCGCCGACCAGTCGCTTGAGTTCCGAGGGACGGATGCACAGGGCGAGCAAGGTCGGAATGCTGAACAAGCCGTAGTACAGCTTGTGATGCACGCTGCGGTCGGGGAGGAAGAACAAGGTGCCGAGCAGCATGAGCAGGCCCACTGGGAGAACCCACAGGCAGACGAAGTCGAAGAAGCGGTTGCCTGTTTGGCGAAGGCTGCTGATGTGCATGCTGAAACGGACCGGCTGAGGGCGGGGGGCAATCTTAACCCAGCTTTGCACGCATTGCAGGGCGAAACCGTGGTGTACCCGGAGCCCGACGTTCAGCCCCAGCTGTGCTACAGTCTGCACCCCATTTTCAGCATGTTTCGCGATATGACAGACGCCAGTGGCTCCGCCAGCCCATCGAGCATGAAGATCTACTTCCGCCTACTCGGCTACGTGCGCCCCTATCTCGGGCTTTTCCTGCTGAGCATCGTGGGTTTCCTGATCTTCGCCTCTACCCAGCCGATGCTCGGCTACATCCTCAAGTATTTTGTCGACGGGCTGTCCAACCCGGATGCCTCGCTGTTCCCGAACGTGCCGTACCTGCGTGAGCTGCACCTGCTCAACACGGTGCCGGCACTGATCATCCTGATCGCGGCCTGGCAAGGCCTGGGCTCGTTCCTGGGCAACTATTTCCTGGCCAAGGTTTCCCTGGGCCTGGTGCACGATCTGCGGGTGCAATTGTTCGACAACCTGCTGAGCTTGCCCAACCGCTATTTCGACCAGAACAACTCAGGCCATCTGATCTCCCGCATCACCTTCAACGTGACCATGGTCACCGGGGCGGCCACAGACGCGATCAAGGTGGTGATTCGCGAAGGCATGACCGTGGTGTTCCTGTTCGGCTCGCTGCTACTGATGAACTGGCGGCTGACCTTGGTGATGGTCGCCATCTTGCCGCTTATCGCCTTGATGGTCGGCACTGCCAGCAAGAAATTCCGCAAGCAGAGCAAGAAGATTCAGGCCGCGATGGGCGATGTGACCCACGTCGCCTCGGAAACCATCCAGGGCTACCGCGTGGTCCGCAGCTTCGGCGGTGAGGTCTACGAGAGCGAGCGTTTCCTCAAGGCCAGCCAGAGCAACACCGACAAGCAGTTGCGCATGACCCGCACCGGTGCCATCTACACCCCGTTGCTGCAACTGGTCATCTATAGCGCCATGGCAATCCTGATGTTCCTGGTGCTGTACCTGCGCGGTGATGCTTCGGCGGGCGACATGGTGGCCTACATCACCCTGGCCGGCCTGCTGCCCAAGCCGATCCGGCAGTTGTCCGAGGTCAGCTCGACTATCCAGAAGGGTGTGGCCGGTGCTGAGAGCATCTTCGAGCAACTGGACGAGCCGCAGGAGCTGGACAAGGGCACCGTGGAGCGCGACGCCCTGACCGGCCGTCTGGAGGTGCGCAACCTCAGCTTCACTTACCCCGGCACCGATCGCCAGGTGCTCGACGACATCAACTTCACCGTAGAGCCGGGGCAGATGGTGGCGCTGGTAGGGCGTTCAGGCAGCGGCAAATCGACCCTGGCCAGCCTGATTCCGCGGTTCTACCACCACAGTACCGGTGAAATCCTGCTCGATGGCGTCGAGGTCGAGGACTTCAAATTGCTCAACCTGCGCCGCCACATCGCTCAGGTGACCCAGCATGTGACCCTGTTCAGCGACACCATCGCCAACAACATTGCCTATGGCGATCTGGCCGGTGCGCCCCGTGCCGACATCGAGGCGGCGGCTGCCGCCGCGTATGCCAAGGACTTCGTCGAGCAACTGCCCCAGGGCTTCGACACCCAGGTCGGCGAGAATGGCGTGCTGCTGTCCGGTGGCCAGCGCCAGCGCCTGGCGATTGCCCGGGCACTGCTCAAGGACGCACCGCTGCTGATTCTCGACGAGGCCACCTCGGCGCTGGACACCGAGTCCGAGCGGCACATCCAGGCGGCGCTGGACCATGTCATGCAAGGGCGCACCACCCTGGTGATCGCCCACCGGCTGTCCACCATCGAGAAGGCCGACCTGATCCTGGTGATGGACCAGGGCCGGATCGTCGAGCGCGGCGACCATGCCACGTTGATCGCGCAGAATGGCTACTACGCCCGCCTGCACGCCATGGGCCTGGACGAACCCGGCAAGGCCGACATCACCTGAAACACCGGCACTCGGGGCCTGGCGCCCCCAGTGCCGGCGTGTTTTTCGACTCGGCAGTTGGCGCTAAAGCCGCCGCCTGCCCTGTGCTAATATCCCGCCCCTGTTCATTTTTCCATTTGGGTTGCCCATGAAGTTGTCCATGCCGCGTTTCGATCAAGCCCCGGTACTGGTGGTCGGCGATGTGATGCTCGACCGCTACTGGCATGGCGGTACGTCGCGTATCTCGCCGGAAGCGCCGGTGCCAGTGGTCAAGGTCGACCAGATCGAGGACCGTCCGGGCGGTGCGGCCAACGTGGCGTTGAACATCGCCGCCCTGGGCGCCCCGGCGGCGTTGGTGGGGGTGACCGGCCAGGACGAGGCGGCCGACAGTCTGGCCAACAGCCTGCAGGCCGCCGGCGTGCGCTCGATTTTCCAGCGCATTGCGCACCAGCCGACCATCGTCAAGCTGCGAGTCATGAGTCGCCATCAGCAACTGTTGCGTATCGATTTCGAGGAGCCCTTCGCCACCGACCCGCTGTCGCTGGGTGAGGAAGTCGATGCCCTGCTCGACGGCGTCAAGGTGCTGGTGCTGTCCGACTATGGCAAGGGCGCGCTGAAGAATCACCAGTCGCTGATCCAGGCCGCGCGTGCCAAGGGCATCCCGGTGCTGGCCGACCCCAAGGGCAAGGATTTCTCCATCTACCGGGGCGCCAGCCTGATCACCCCGAACCTCAGTGAGTTCGAGACCATCGTCGGGCGCTGTGCCGACGAGGCCGAACTGGTTGCCAAGGGCCTGCAACTGCTCGAAGACTTCGACCTCGGGGCGGTGCTGGTCACCCGTGGCGAGCACGGCATGACCTTGCTGCGCATCGGTCATCCGGCGCTGCACCTGCCGGCCCGCGCCCGTGAAGTGTTCGACGTCACCGGCGCCGGCGACACGGTGATTTCCACCCTGGCCGCCGCCATCGCCGCAGGCGAGGAACTGCCGCACGCCGTGGCGCTGGCCAACCTGGCCGCCGGCATCGTCGTCGGCAAACTGGGTACGGCGGCCATCAGCGCGCCGGAACTGCGCCGGGCGATCCAGCGTGAGGAAGGCTCCGAGCGTGGCGTGCTGGTCCTTGAGCAACTGCTGCTGGCCATTGACGACGCCCGTGCGCACAACGAGCGTATCGTCTTCACCAACGGCTGCTTCGATATTCTTCACGCCGGCCACGTCACCTACCTGGAACAGGCCCGTGCCCAGGGCGATCGGCTGATCGTCGCGGTCAACGACGACGCCTCGGTCAGCAGGCTGAAAGGACCGGGTCGGCCGATCAACAGCGTCGACCGGCGGATGGCGGTACTGGCGGGGCTGGGGGCGGTGGACTGGGTCATCAGCTTCAGCGAAGGCACGCCTGAAAACCTGCTGCGTGAGGTCAAGCCCGACGTGCTGGTCAAGGGCGGCGACTATGGCATCGACCAGGTGGTCGGTGCCGATATCGTCAGCGCCTACGGCGGCACGGTGAAGGTGCTGGGCCTGGTGGAGAACAGCTCGACCACGGCGATCGTCGAGAAGATCCGCAAGCACTGAAGTTGCAAATGGCTGGCCCGTGTCCAGGGGCCAGCCCTCAAGCAATGAGGCTTACTTGTTCAGCGAGGTCCGCGCCCGCTGCAGCAGCGCTCGGGCCTTGTCGCTGAAACGCTGCAGATGCGAGGGCTTGTGCGGCCGTGCCTCCACCAGCCCTTGCTGGCGCAGCCAGTCCTTCCAGCGCACCCGTTCCTCGCGCACCACCCAGCCGTCCTGCTGGGCGAAGCTTTCGGCCAGGTACAGCCCGCGTGTGCTCGCTGGAACCAATTGATCCTTCTTCAGGGTGTACAGCTCGGCGATGGGCTGGCCGTCCTGAAGTGGCATCAGGTAAAGGTCGGGACGCTTGCGGTTGAGCCGGGTGACCAGTTGATCGCCTTCCAGGCGCTCGTCCACATGGAACAGGCTCAGCGACTTGGCCTCCCTTGGCACCTGCAAGCGCAGGTCGTAGATCAGTTGCAGCGACGCGGTGGGCAGGTGCACATAGGCCCGAGGCCGCTCCAGCAGCGTCAGGTTGGCGCATTGCACCGGACGTGCCGCGCCGGAGGCCGGGCTCAAGGTGAACGGCGGGGTTTCCCGGTAATGCAGGGCGGCGGCGTAGGGCGTCGGTAGCCAGGTGTCGTTGAAGCGTCCGCCGAGCCAGCCTTCCGGGGTTTCCATCAGGCACTCCTCGGCCACTTCCTGAATGGCTGTGTGCAGCGGCAGGTTCAGTTCCTGGGCCGGCACGTAGCCGGAAATCAGCTTGAGCACCACATCGCCACGGTCCTGGCGGCGCTGGCGCACCAGCACCCAGTAGTCGCGGTTCTGCCAGGTGAGGGTCAGGCGCACTGACACGCCGAGGTTGGCGAGCTCGATGGCGAAACGTTCGCTGTCTTCCACGTGCACGGCCTTGCGCCGCTGCAGGGTCTGGGCGAAGTTCAGCGGCATGCCGACGCTCTGATAGCTCAGGCCCTCGGGGGTGGCTTCGACATGCAGTGGCAGGGTCTTGAAGTTGCTCGGGTTCTTGCGGATCAGGGTGCGCGCCACGAGGCTCCTCCTTGCATTCGACGGCTTAGGCCTTGCCCAGGATTCGGGCCACGGTGGCCACGTTATGGGCCAAGTGCAGCGGATTGATGGTGCCGACAATAGCACTGCTCACCCCTGGGTGGGCGAACAGCAGCTCGAAGCTGGCCTGCACCGGGTCGACGCCCGGCGACAGGCACACATGTCCACTGGCCAGCGCCTTCTTCACCAGGATGGCCTTGCCGTGCTCGGCAGCGTAGTCGAGTACCGCGCGCTCCGCCTGTTCCTTGAGGTTGTAGGTGACCATCGCGCAATCGCCCTGTTCCAGCGCTTTCAGGCCCCCGGCGACGGTCTTGCCGGAAAGGCCGAAGCCGAGGATCTTGCCTTCCTGCTTGAGCGCAGCGAGGGTCTGGTAGACCTCCTGCTCCTCGAGGATGGCCAGGTCGTTGCCGTCCGAATGCACCAGCACCAGGTCGATGCGGTCGGTTTCAAGACGCTGGAGGCTGCGCTCGACCGAACGGCGGGTATGGGCAGCGCTGAAGTCGAAGTGCGACTGGCCGGCCTCGAATTCTTCGCCGACCTTGCTGACGATCACCCACTGCTCACGCTGTCCGCGCAGCAGCGGGCCGAGGCGTTCTTCGCTGCGGCCATAGGCGGGGGCGGTGTCGATCAGGTTGATGCCCAGCTCGCGGGCTTGGGCCAGCAGCAGGCGCGCGTCGTCGTCGCCGGGGATGGTGAAACCGGTGGGATACTTGACGCCCTGGTCGCGGCCGAGCTTGACCGTGCCCAGCCCCAGGGGCGAGACGCTCAGGCCGGTGCTGCCCAGTGGGCGGTGGAGGTCGTGCAGGGTCGGCAGGCTCATGGCAGCAGTTGCTCCCAGGCCGGTACGCCGAGCGGCGGACGCGGCAGATCGGTGAGGTCGGGGTGGGCGGCGGGGCGGATGCCGTCACGCTCGAAAGTGGCCAGCACGCGGTCGGCGAAGTCCGGGGCCAGGGCCAGCTTGGTCGGCCAGCCCACCAGCAAGGGTGCCTGCTCGCTGAGAAAGGCGTTGTCCGGACGCACCAGGCCCGATTGCGCCGGCTCGGCGCGGTCTACCCGCAAGGTGGCCCAGCGGATCTGTTGTTGATCGATCCAGGGCAGCAAATTGCCGATTTCTCGCTGCGCGGCGGCGATCTGCGCGGCCGGCTCGCGGGCCACGCCCTCGGCCTCGGCCAAATCGCCGCCCAGGTACCAGACCCACTGGCCATCGGCAGCCGGGTGGGTGGTCACCGTGACCCGGGGCTTGGGGCCACCTCCCAGGCAGTGGGCATACAGGGGTTTGAGGTTGGGACCTTTGGCCAGCACCATGTGCAGCGGCCGGCGCTGCTGGGCCGGTTGGCTCAGGCCGAGGGCGTGCAGCAGGTCTTCGGTGCCGCCCCCGGCACTGAGCACGATGCGTTGCGCACGGATTTCGCGGTCGTCGACCGTCAGCCCCACCAGCGCCTGGTCGTCGTGCAGTGGCGCGATGCGCTCCCCAGCCAGCAGGCTGTCGCCGGCCAGTTCGGCGAGGTTGGCCAGCAGGCTCGGCACGTCGATGACCAATTCGGCCAGGCGGTACACCTTGCCCTTGAATGCACGGTCCTGCAGGGCCGGGGGCAGGTGTTCGCCTTTGACCTGATCGACCCGACCGCGCACGGCCTTGCTGGCGAAGAAGCTGGTGAGGTTGCCGGCCAGGGTGCCGGGTGACCACAGGTAATGGGCCTCGGACAGCAGGCGGGTGTGGCGCAGGTCCAGTTCACCATTGCCGGCCAGGGCTTCGCGCCAGCGCCGTGGCATGTCGGCAATGGCCTCGGAGGCGCCGGTCAGGGCGCCGTGCAGGGCATACTTGGTGCCGCCGTGAATGATGCCCTGGGACTTGAGCGTCTGTTCGCCGCCGAGACTGGCGCGCTCCACCAGCACTGTCGAGTAGCCCAGGCGCCGCAGCCTGGCATTGAGCCAGAGGCCTGCGACCCCGGCGCCGACGATCAGTACGTCAGTGGAAATGGCAGATGGCATGCGGGCACCTCGAAAACCGGAACGATTGCCCAGTATACAGGTGCGCTGCGGCCGTGGTCTTGACGCTCAGTGGCCGGCGGTCCTGGAGAACACCTGGATCACCACCACGCCGGCGACGATCAGCGCCATGCCCAGCATGGCCGGCAGGTCCAGCTTCTGGCCGTAGATCACCAGGGCGGCCACGCTGATCAGCACGATTCCCAGCCCCGACCAGATCGCGTAAGCGATACCCACCGGAATGCTGCGCACCACCAGGGTGAGCATCCAGAACGCAATCGCGTAGCCGCCAATCATCAGCAACAGCGGCACGGGCGTGCTAAGACCTTTGACGGCTTTCATCGACGCGGTGGCGATGACTTCGGCGCAGATGGCGATGGCGAGATAGCTGTAGGCATTCATGGGCAGTTCCTCCGGTACAGGCTCGGCATTCTAGCGGTGGCATAGATGCGGTAAAGTCATTACCTATCCGTTTTGGAGATGGGTTGATGGCCGATCAGTGGAACCTCGAACAGTTGAAAACCTTCGTGCAGGTGGCGGAACTGCGGTCCTTTTCGGCGGTGGCACGGGCGCAGCGCAAGGCGCAGTCGGCAATCAGCACGGCCATTGCGTTGCTCGAAGCCGATTTGGGCGTGAGCCTGTTCGAGCGCAGCAGCGGCCGTCAGCCGACCCTCACTGAAAGCGGTGAGGTGCTGCTGGAGGACGCCCGTGAATTGCTGCGCCAGTGCGAGCGTTTCGACAGCCGCGCCCTGGCGCTGATGCGCGGCCAGGAGGCGTTGTTGCGCGTGGCCCAGGACGAGGCCATGCCTTATCAGCCGGTACTCGACAGCATGGATGACCTGGCCAGCCGCTTTCCGTACCTGCAGGTGCACCTGGCTAGCGGCGCCCAGGGCGATGTGGCGCGCAAACTGGTGCAGCGCCGTGCCGACCTGGGCTTGTTCTTCAACCACGAGAGCATCCCGGCGTCGTTGGAGCGCCGCACGCTGGGCAGCGTCGAGATGGTCACCGTGTGCGCCGTGAATCATCCATTGGCACGGCAGGGGCGGGTGTCCCTGGAGCAGTTGGCCCGCCATCGACAGTTGCTGATCACGCCGGGCGACAGTGACTACCCGGGCGGGCAGGCGATCAGTCCGCAGGTGTGGCGCGCCGACAGCTTCTATGCCATGGCCGAGTTGCTCATGCGCGGGCTGGGGTGGGCGTGGCTGCCGCGCCATGTGGTGCAATACCCGACCTACCAGGCGCACATGCTCGAACTCGACAGCGAATGGCGCCCGCCGGCGCTGGTGGCGGAACTGGCCTGGCGCCGCGACGAGCCGCTGGGCCCGGCCGGGCAGTGGCTGGCCGAGCGTTTCGCCGTGCATTTGCGGGCCATCGGCTGAGCGCGGCAGGTGTTTTGCGGCGGATCCGGGTACACTGCGGCGCCATGAACAGAACCCTCTATACCCTGCTGTTTCACTTGGGCCTGCCGCTGATCGCGCTGCGCCTGTTCCTGCGCGGGCGCAAGGCACCGGCCTACCGCCAACGCATTGCCGAGCGCCTGGCCTTCGGCCTGCCGGCCATGCGCCAGGGTGGCATCTGGGTGCATGCCGTGTCGGTGGGCGAGAGCATTGCTGCGGCGCCGCTGGTCCGGGCGCTGTTGCAGGCCTATCCGCAGTTGCCGATCACCCTGACCTGCATGACGCCGACTGGCTCGGAACGCATCCGCGCGATGTTCGCCGACGAACCGCGGGTGCAGCACTGCTACCTGCCCTACGACCTGCCTTGGGCCGCCGGACGTTTCCTCGACCGGGTGCGCCCGTGCCTGGGCATCATCATGGAAACCGAGTTGTGGCCCAACCATATCCACCAGTGCACACGGCGCGGCATTCCCGTGGCCTTGGCCAATGCACGGCTGTCGGCGCGTTCGGCGCGTGGCTATGCGCGGTTCGCCGGACTCACCCGGCCGATGCTCGAAGAGATGAGCCTGATCGCCGTGCAGACCGAAACCGAAGCCGAGCGCTTTCGCAGCCTGGGCGCCCGTGCCGAGTGCGTGCAGGTCACCGGCTCGATCAAATTCGACCTGAAGCTGGACGACACCCTGGTGCCGCGTGCTCGGCACCTGCGTGAGCAGTGGGGCGCAGGCCAGCGGCCAGTGTGGATCGCTGCCAGTACCCATGAGGGTGAAGATGCGGCAATCCTCGACGCCCACCGGCGTGTGCTGCAGGTGCATGGCGATGCGTTGCTGATTCTGGTGCCGCGCCACCCGGAACGATTCGACGCCGTGCACGCGCTGTGTCGCGCCAGCTTCACCACGGTGCGGCGATCTGCCGAGGTGGCAGTGGACGGGCAGACCCAGGTGTTGCTCGGCGACACCATGGGCGAATTGCTGTTCCTCTACGCCCTGGCCGATATTGCCTTCGTAGGCGGCAGCCTGGTGCCCACCGGCGGGCACAACCCGCTGGAGCCGGCGGCATTGGGGTTGCCGGTGATCACCGGTGCGCACGTCTTCAACTTCCTGGAAATCAGCGCGATGCTGCGCGATGCCGGCGCCTTGCAGCAGGTGGACGACGCCGAAGGCTTGGCCGCGGCTGTACGTCGTCTGATCGAATTGCCCCAGGACGGCCGGCGCATGGGCGAGGCGGGCAGGGCGGTGATGCAGGCCAACCAGGGCGCCTTGCAGCGCTTGCTCGACGGGTTGGCGAAGCTGATCGGCTGACCCGCGCGTCCGATCGGCCCCGCCAATGCCGCCGCCTCAGCGTCGGCGCTCGAAGTTCTTCGCCGCTGCCGCTGCCAGGTCTGGCGGCAGGAAGTCCTTGTCCGGGTTGTAGTCGGGCTTCAGGTAGCGTCCCAGGTCTTGCAGATCCTGCGGGCTGAGGGTGCCGGCCGCCTGTTTCAGGCGCAGGTTGTCGAGGATGTAGTCGTAGCGGCTGTTGTTGTAGTCGCGCACCGAGGCATACAGCTGACGTTGGGCGTCGAGCACGTCGACGATGTTGCGGGTGCCCACCTGATAGCCGATTTCGGTGGCTTCCAGCGCGCTCTGGTTGGAGACGATCGACTGCTTGCGTGCCTGCACCTGCTCCACGTCGGTATTCACCGCCCGGTGCAGGTTGCGGGTGTTCTCGACCACCTGGCGGCGCAGGCTTTCGCGCTGCTGCTCGCTCTGGTTCAACCGCGCATAGGCCTCGCGCACCTGCGAACTGGTGAGCCCGCCGCTGTAGATCGGAATGTTCAATTGCAGACCGACGCTGGTCTGCTCCACATCGCCGCCGTAGCGCACACCGGGTTGCGGCGCTGGATTGCTGAATCCAAGGTTGTCGTTGTCGCCTTTCTGGTAGCGCGCCACGGCATCGAGGGTGGGTGCATGGCCAGCCTTGCGCTGGCGCAGGGTTTCCTCGGCAGCCTCCACCGCGTGGTTGGTGGCCAGCAGGTTGAGGTTCTGCCGCGCGGCGGTCTCGACCCAGGCCTTGGCGTCATTGGGCGTGGGCACTTGCACCGGCAGGCTGTGCACCACGCCCTGCAGCGAGCCGTACTCGCGGTTGGTCAGGGTCACCAGCGCCTCGAAGGCGTCCTGCACCTGGCGCTCGGCCAGGATGCGGTTGGCGCGGGCGGTGTCGTAGCCAGCCTGGGACTGCAGCACGTCGGTCTTGTCGGAAAGGCCCACGTCGAAGCGTTCGTTGGACTGGTCGAGCTGGCGCTTGAACGCTGCTTCCTCGGCCTTGGTCGAGGCCAGGTTGTCCTGGGCGCGCAGCACCGTGAAGTAGCGCTCGGCGCTTTGCAGGATCAGGTTCTGTTCGGTGGCCGACAACTCCAGCGCGGCCTGTTCGTTGACCGCTTCGGCGGCCTGCAACTGGAACCAGCGGTCGGCACGGAACAGCGGCTGCGACAGGGTCGCGCTCCAGGCGGTGCCGCTGCGCGTGGAGGTGATCGATGGCTGATCCAGCTGGGTGCGGGTGTTCATCGTCTCGGCCCCGGCGGAGAGGTTGGGCAGCAGGTCGGCCCGCGCCTGCGGCACCACTTCCCGGCGCGCGCCGTAGTCGGCGCGGGCGGCCGCGAGGTCGGCATTGTTGCCCACCGCTTCCTGGTAGACGCTGACCAGGTCGGTCTTCACCGTCATGGGCACAGCCGCTGCCCAGGCCGCGCCGTGGGACGCACAAGACACGGCGAGCGCCAGTGAAAGTTTGCGCAGCATAGGGCAATCCTTGTACGAAAAATAATTTCTGAACTGTTGAGTATCGGGCGATGCGCCAGTGTAGTGCCGGGCGCCGCCGGCAACAATCGGCGGCCTGCGCCTTTCGTCCCTTGCCCGGCAATGCGCTTGGCTTTGCAGACCAGACCAGTCTAGACTGCGCAAGTTCTTGTCGGGGTGCCTTGAGTCGAAGGCTGAGATCGGAGAGTTCCGGATCCCGTTGAACCTGATCAGGTTAGCGCCTGCGTAGGGAACAAGATTGCTCACCTTCCCGGGGAGCCTCTTGTGCCAGGTCCGGGATCGTCGCCGCTGTCACACAGCCAAGGCACCCCAAGTATCCGGCACTGCACTCCAGCAAGGAGTGCGTCCGCGCCTTTCAGGTTCGCCCCGACATTCCGCCCGCTAGGAAGCTGTCTGGAGAGCCTGTGATGAGTCAACAAGAAAAAACGATCAGCCTGAGCGAGTCGGCCCGCGTCGACCAGCAGTCCGTGCAACCGCTGCCCAATTCGCGCAAGGTCTACGTCCATGGCTCGCGCCCGGACATCCGCGTGCCCATGCGCGAGATCAGCCTGCACGACACCCCCACCGACTTCGGCGGCGAGCAGAACGCCCCGGTACTGGTCTACGACACCTCCGGCCCTTACACCGACCCTAACGTCATCATCGACGTGCGCAAAGGCCTGGGCGATGTGCGCTCGGCGTGGATCGACGCGCGTGGCGACACCGAGCGCCTGGACGGCCTGAGCTCGAACTTCGGCCAGCAACGGCTCAACGATGCCGAGCTGACCAAGCTGCGCTTCGCCCACGTGCGCAATCCGCGCCGGGCCAGGGCCGGCGCCAACGTCACGCAGATGCACTACGCGCGCCAGGGCATCGTCACCGCCGAAATGGAATACGTGGCGATCCGCGAGAACATGAAGTTGCAGGAGGCCCGCGCCGCCGGCCTGCTCGACCAGCAGCATGGCGGTCACAGCTTCGGCGCCAGCATCCCCAAGGAAATCACCGCTGAATTCGTCCGCGAGGAAATCGCCCGTGGGCGCGCGATCATTCCGGCCAACATCAACCACACCGAGCTGGAGCCGATGATCATCGGCCGCAACTTCCTGGTGAAGATCAACGGCAACATCGGCAACAGTGCCCTGGGCTCGTCCATCGAAGAGGAAGTGGCCAAACTGACCTGGGGCATTCGCTGGGGGTCGGACACGGTGATGGATCTGTCCACCGGCAAGCACATCCACGAAACCCGTGAGTGGATCATCCGCAACTCGCCGGTGCCGATCGGCACCGTGCCGATCTACCAGGCCCTGGAGAAGGTCGGTGGTGTTGCCGAGAACCTGACCTGGGAGTTGTTCCGCGACACCCTGATCGAGCAGGCCGAGCAGGGTGTGGACTACTTCACCATCCACGCTGGCGTACTGCTGCGCTACGTGCCGCTGACCGCCAAGCGCGTCACCGGCATCGTCAGTCGTGGCGGCTCGATCATGGCCAAGTGGTGCCTGGCGCATCACCAGGAGAACTTCCTGTACACGCACTTCGACGAGATCTGCGAAATCATGAAGGCCTACGACGTCAGCTTCTCGCTCGGCGACGGCTTGCGTCCCGGCTCGATCGCCGACGCCAACGACGCCGCCCAGTTCGGTGAGCTGGAAACCCTGGGCGAGTTGACCAAGATCGCCTGGAAGCACGATGTGCAGTGCATGATCGAAGGCCCCGGCCATGTGCCGATGCAGTTGATCAAGGAGAACATGGACAAGCAGTTGGAGTGCTGCGACGAGGCGCCGTTCTACACCCTCGGGCCGCTGACCACCGACATCGCCCCCGGCTACGACCACATCACCTCGGGTATCGGCGCGGCGATGATCGGCTGGTTCGGCTGCGCGATGCTCTGCTACGTCACGCCCAAGGAACACCTGGGCCTGCCGAACAAGGACGACGTCAAGACCGGCATCATCACCTACAAGATCGCCGCCCACGCCGCCGACCTCGCCAAAGGTCATCCCGGCGCGCAGATCCGCGACAACGCGCTGTCCAAGGCGCGTTTCGAGTTCCGCTGGGAGGATCAGTTCAACCTGGGCCTGGACCCGGACACGGCGCGCGCCTTCCACGACGAGACCCTGCCCAAGGAGTCGGCCAAGGTCGCGCACTTCTGCTCGATGTGCGGGCCGAAGTTCTGCTCGATGAAGATCACCCAGGAAGTGCGCGAATACGCCGCCAAGATCGACACCGTCGATGTCACGGCCGAGCAAGGCATGCGCGAGCAGGCTCAGCGCTTCCGTCAGGAAGGCAGCCAGTTGTACCGCAAGGTGTGAGTGCGGCGGGCCGCGCGGTTGCACACCGCGCGGCCCTTTTCAGCGAGTCGAGGTGCCGTTCGCGGGCAAGCCGCAACGGCCGACGCGCTTAGCCTCGGCCAGGGAACAGCTCTGGACGGATGACGCCGTTCAGGCGTGGATAGGGGATTTTCAGTTCGACGTGGCCCATGGAGTAAGGGGCGATGGCATAGACCTCGTACTTCACCACGACCGCACCGTAGGTCAGGGCGATGTGCGGCGATGGCTTGAACGGCCAGGTTTTGACGAACTCGGCGTCCTTGTCCATGCCCGTGCTGATCAGCCAGGCGCGGTGCGATTCCTCGACGGTTTTCCAGAAGGTATCTTCCTGGCCGGGGATCAGCATGTCCTGCAGGGTCAGCACCTTGTCCTGCTTGCGCGAATAGTTGATGAAGGCGCGGCCCGGCATGCCATGGGCACCGCCGCTGTCCAGGTAGCTGGACAATTCGACGATCACCAGTCCGTCATGCTGCTCGCGTACCTTGGCTTGCAGGTAGCTGCTGTTGCGCGCCGGGGCGCTGGCCAGGTACTGCTGTTCGTATTGCTGCAACGTGGTCGGCGCAGTGCCGCGCTGATTGTCTTCGGTCAGTTGCAGCAGGCGGCGCTCCACCAGGGCATCGAGCTTGGGCAACGTCGGGAAGTGCACGGTGTCGATATTCACCAGAGGGCAGTCGCGCTCGCTGCAGCCGGGTTTGACGTGTTCCCAGGCTTCGCGCTTGACCTCGACCGGCGCGCGGTAGTTGGGCGCGAACAGGCTCTGGCAGGCGCCGAGGGTCATCGCCAACAGGGCGACGGCGGTCAGTTTGACGAGCGTCATGGGAGTCCTTGCAGAACGGGGTTGATCGGCCTTGGACCGTCGGCAGGGCCTTCGGTTCGCCACTAAGCTAACAGAGTGCAGGCGGCCTGTCCCGGTCGCGGGAAAGGGATGAAACGCGGCGATTCGCAGAGTAGGATGGCGCGATGCAGTGGTTGATGTAGCGAGGAATTTCATGTCAGACACCTTGAACCCGGTGCCCAGGACGGTGCAGATCGTCGAGCGGACCAATTGCTTCCAGGGCTTCTACAAGCTCGACAAAGTGCGCCTGCGCCACGAGCTGTTCGCCGGCGGCATGGGCCGTGAGATCAGCCGCGAGCTGTTCGTGCGCCATGATGCGGTGTGCGTGCTGCCCTACGACCCGCAGCGCGACGAAGTGGTGCTGATCGAGCAGTTTCGCGTCGGTGCGCTGGACAAGACCGACAACCCTTGGCTGATCGAACTGGTCGCCGGTCTGATCGACAAGGACGAGCAGCCCGAGGAAGTGGCCCATCGCGAAGCCGAGGAGGAGGCCGGCCTGCACTTTGCCGCGTTATGGCCGATGACCCGCTACTTCCCCTCGCCGGGCGGCAGTGACGAATACGTGCACCTGTTCCTGGGTCGCTGCAGCAGCGAGGGCGCCGGCGGACTGCATGGCCTGGAAGAGGAGGGCGAGGACATCCGCGTGCGCGTGTGGACCTTCGACGACGCTTTGCAGGCGGTGCGCGACGGGCGCATTGCCAACGCCGCGAGCATCATCGCCCTGCAATGGCTGGCGCTGAACCGCGACGAAGTGCGGGGGATGTGGAAGTGAACCTGCTGCGCGAACGCTATCGGGTCGACCTGGCCGGGTTGCAGGCGGCCTGTGAGGCCAACTACGCCCGGCTGATGCGCCTGCTGCCGGACATGCGCAGCACCCAGAGTTCGCGACGCATCGGTATGACCCAGGGGGACCAGATGCTCGGGGTGCTGGTGCTCGAGGTGGTGCTGGCCTGCCCCTATACCACCACCTTGCGTGTGCGCCAGGAGCACAGCCTGCCCTGGTTGCCGGTTCCGCACTTGGAGGTGCAGGTGTACCACGATGCGCGCATGGCCGAGGTGGTCAGTGCCGAGCATGCGCGGCGCCTGCGCAGCATCTATCCGTATCCGAATGCGGCGATGCACCAGCCCGACGAAAAGGCTCAGCTCAACCTGTTCCTCGGCGAATGGCTGAGCCACTGCCTGGCCTGCGGCCATGAGTACGAAACCGTGCGTTGAAATGTGACGCTCGTCGATTTTGCGTCTTTGCCTCATCTTTCGCTGCGTCCATAATTCTGCCGATTCCGCACAAGGAGACGGCCGTTGTCGCACCCACCCACGCCTCCCGCACCGCTGCACCTGGTGCAATTGACCGACCCTCATCTGTTCGCCGATCCCGCGGGGGCCATGCTTGGCCTGAACACCCGCGACAGCCTGCGCCATGTGATCGCGCAGGTACGCCGCGAACAGCCGCGCATCGACCTGCTGTTGTGCACCGGTGATTTGTCCCAGGATGGCAGCGCCGCGTCCTATGCCGCGTTTCGCCAGCTCACCGACGAGCTGGGCGCGGCAGCCCGCTGGCTGCCGGGCAATCACGATGACGCCCGACTCATGGCCGAGGTGACCGCGCACAGCGCGCTGATGCAGGCGGTGACCGATATCGGCGCCTGGCGCATCGTCATGCTCGACAGCGCCGTGCCCGGTGCCACCCATGGTCAGCTCGCGGCGGCGCAACTGGCGCTGCTCGACGCTGCCTTGGCCAGCGCGGGAGACCGCTACTGCCTGGTCTGCTGCCATCATCAGCCGGTGGATATCGGTTGCGAATGGATCGCCCCGATCGGCCTGCGCAACGCCGATCAGCTCTTGGCGCGCCTGGCGCAGTACCCGCAGGTCAAGGCGCTGCTCTGGGGGCATGTGCATCAGGAGTGGGACGAGGTGCGCGAGGGGCTGCGGTTGCTGGCCAGTCCATCGACCTGCCTGCAATTCGCCCCCGGCAGCGCGGATTTTCAGGTGAGCGAGCAGCAGCCAGGCTATCGCTGGTTGCGCCTGCATGCCGATGGACGGTTGGAGACGGGCGTCGAGCGGGCACGGGATTTCCAAGTCAAGCTGGATTTCGACAGTCCTGGCTACTGAGGCCTGCGGCAGCCTCGAGAGGGGGCGTGCTCTGGGTGTTTTGCCGAAGAACTCGTTGGTAAATCCGGGCCTTTCGTCAAAACCCCGCGAACAGGCTAAACTGCGCCTCCTACGCCCATCACATCGGGCGCGAAGCCGCAGATTCCGGGGGTAGCATGTCGGGTTCGATCCTCTATATCCATGGCTTCAACAGCTCGCCGCTGTCCACCAAGGCCCGGCAGCTCGAAGCCGTCATGCAGCATCTCGGCCTGGCCGAGCGACTGCGCATCCCGGCCCTGCATCATCACCCGCGCCAGGCCATGGCCCAGCTCGAAGCGGGGCTGGCGGAGCTGGATGCGCCGCTGCTGGTCGGCAGCTCGCTCGGCGGCTACTATGCCACCCACTTGGCCGAGCGCCACGGGCTCAAGGCCCTGCTGATCAACCCGGCGGTCACGCCGCACCGGCGCTTCGACGGTTATCTGGGCACCCAGCGCAATCACTACAGCGGTGAAACCTGGGAGCTGACCCACGACCATGTGCAGGCCCTGGCCGAACTCGAAGTGCCGCCGCCGCAGGACGCGACGCGTTATCAGGTGTGGCTGCAGACCGGCGACGAAACGCTGGACTACCGCGACGCCGAGTGTTTTTACCGGGCGTGTGCCCTGCGCATTCAGGCCGGAGGCGATCACGGCTTCCAAGGCTTCGTCGAGCGCTTGCCCGCCCTGTTGGCCTTTGCCGGCATTGCCCGCGGACAGTACGCGGCGCTCGACTTCTCTGTATTTTGACCTTTGCATTCACCAGACTGACGACGAGAACCCATGGCCAATCCCAGCGCTAGCGCCTATAACGCAGACGCCATCGAAGTCCTCTCCGGCCTCGACCCGGTCCGCAAGCGACCGGGCATGTACACCGACACCAGCCGGCCCAACCACCTGGCCCAGGAAGTCATCGACAACAGTGTCGACGAAGCCCTGGCGGGCCACGCCCGTTCGATCCAGGTCGTGCTGCATGCCGATCACTCACTGGAGGTCAGCGACGACGGCCGTGGCATGCCGGTGGACATCCACCCCGAAGAGGGCGTGTCCGGCGTCGAGCTGATCCTCACCAAGCTGCACGCCGGGGGTAAGTTTTCCAACAAGAACTACCAGTTCTCCGGCGGCCTGCACGGCGTTGGCATCTCGGTGGTCAACGCCCTGTCCTCCCAGGTGCGCGTGCGCGTCAAGCGCGACGGCAACGAATACCAGATGACCTTCGCCGACGGCTTCAAGGCCACCGAGTTGGCGGTGGTCGGCACGGTCGGCAAACGCAACACCGGCACCAGCGTGTACTTTGCCCCCGATCCGAAGTATTTCGACTCGCCCAAGTTTTCCATCAGCCGCCTCAAGCACGTGCTCAAGGCCAAGGCTGTGTTGTGCCCGGGGCTGTCGATCAGCTTCGAGGACAAGGGCACCGGCGAGAAGGTCGAGTGGCACTACGAAGACGGCCTGCGCTCGTACCTGGTCGACTCGGTCAGCGACTTCCTGCGCCTGCCCGACGAGCCGTTCTGCGGCAGCCTGGCCGGCAACAAGGAAGCGGTCGACTGGGCGCTGCTGTGGCTGCCCGAGGGCGGCGACAGCGTCCAGGAAAGCTACGTCAACCTGATCCCCACAGCGCAGGGCGGTACCCACGTCAACGGCCTGCGCCAGGGCCTGCTCGACGCCATGCGCGAGTTCTGCGAGTTCCGCAACCTGCTGCCGCGTGGGGTCAAGCTGGCGCCGGAAGACGTCTGGGAACGCATCACCTTCGTGCTGTCGATGAAGATGCAGGAGCCGCAGTTTTCCGGCCAGACCAAGGAACGGCTGTCGTCGCGCGAGGCGGCGGCATTCGTCTCCGGCGTGGTCAAGGATGCCTTCAGCCTGTGGCTCAACGCCCACCCCGAACTGGGCATGCAACTGGCCGAACTGGCCATCAGCAACGCCGGGCGACGTTTGAAGGCGAGCAAGAAGGTCGAGCGCAAACGCATCACTCAAGGCCCGGCGCTGCCCGGCAAGCTGGCCGATTGCGCCGGTCAGGACCCGATGCGTGCCGAGCTGTTCCTGGTCGAGGGCGACTCGGCCGGTGGCTCGGCCAAACAGGCGCGGGACAAAGAGTTCCAGGCGATCCTGCCGCTGCGCGGCAAGATCCTCAACACCTGGGAAGTCGATGGCGGCGAGGTGCTGGCCAGCCAGGAGGTGCACAACATCGCCGTGGCCATCGGCGTCGATCCGGGTGCCGTTGACCTGTCGCAACTGCGCTACGGCAAGATCTGCATCCTCGCCGACGCCGACTCCGACGGCCTGCACATCGCCACCTTACTGTGCGCGCTGTTCGTCCAGCACTTCCGTCCGCTGGTCGAGGCCGGCCATGTCTACGTGGCCATGCCGCCGCTGTTCCGCATCGACCTGGGCAAGGACATCTATTACGCCCTCGACGATGCCGAACGCGATGGCATTCTCGATCGTCTGGTCGCCGAGAAGAAACGCGGCAAGCCACAGGTCACCCGCTTCAAAGGCCTGGGCGAAATGAACCCGCCGCAACTGCGCGAAACCACCATGGACCCCAATACCCGGCGCCTGGTGCAGCTCACCCTGGACGACTTGCCCGGCACCACCGAGATCATGGACATGCTGTTGGCCAAGAAGCGCGCGGGCGATCGCAAGCACTGGCTGGAGACCAAAGGCAACCTGGCCGAGGTCCTGGTTTGATGCGGTCACTGTGCGCGGTGCTGCTCACGCTGCTCAGCGTTTCGACGCTGGCCAGCGAGTGGCCCGAGCTCACGCTCACTGCCGAGCATCCGATCGACGGCATGCGCGGCGGCAACCTGTCGGGTCTGGCCCAGTGCCGGGGCGCCCTGTGGGGTGTTTCCGACCGCGACGACGACCGTGTCTACCGCTTCGAGCAGCACGACGATGGCGTGTGGCAGAGCGAAGCGCTCACCTTCACTGCGCCGCCTCCACCGGAAAGCGGGTTGCCCTGGGGACTGAAGTCGCGCAACTGGGCGGCATCCTACATTCGTGGCGGTGAGCTGGACTTCGAGGGCATCGCCTGCGACGGCGCCGACAACCTCTATGTGGTCAGCGAAGCCCACGCCGGCGTCCTGCAACTGCCGTTGCAGGGCGAGCCGGACTGGCTGCGCATCGATCCGGCCATGGTCCGCCAGGCCAGGGCCAGTGGCATGTTGCTGCATTTCAACGCGCTGTTCGAAGGCCTGGCCATCAATCCTGCCGGCGACCGCCTGTGGCTGGCCGCCGAACGCGAGCGCCGTGGCCTGATCTCGATACAGCGCCAGCAGTCGTTGTGGACCTGTGGCGTCAGTTGCGTACTGCTCAGCGAGGCGGGCCTGGAGATGCAGCCGCCGCAGATGCCCAATGCCCGAGCGGTGTCGCGGGACTTCGCCGACCTGGCGCTGTTCGAGGGCAAGCTGTTCACCCTCGAGCGCAACGCCTACCGCATCTGCCGCCGCGATGCCGACAGCGGCGCGGTGGAGCGCTGCTGGTCGTTCGCCGCCGAGGCGCTGGTGGAATCGCGCCGCTACGACCAGCCTTACGGCTTGGCCGAGGCGTTGGTGATCGACAAGGATGGCGCCTGGATCGGGCTGGACAACAACAACGGCCGCCGTGCCGATGGCGAAACCCGACCGATCGTCTGGCGCTTCGCTGCGCCGGCCGGCGGCTGGAGCGCCAAGCCTTGAGTCAGCCACCGGGCAAGCGTGCCGGACGCGTGCTGATGATCGTCGCTTGGGCGGCCGCGCTGTTTCTCGCCACGCGCTTTTTCGGCCAATGGGAAGATCGCCAGCTCAATCCCAACAGCGCGGTGCAGTCCTCCCATGGCGAGGGCTTCATCGAAGTGAGTCTGTTGGCCAACGGCCAGGGTCACTTCGTGGCCGACGGCGCGATCAATGGCCAGGGTGTGCATTTCATGCTCGACACCGGCGCCACCGACGTGGCGATCCCTGAGGCGCTGGCTCGCGACCTGGCGCTGCAACGCGGCGCGCCAGTGATGCTCAGTACCGCCAACGGTCGCACCGAGGGCTATCGCACCCGGCTCGACAGCCTGCAGTTGGGCGATATCCACCTGCGCGAGGTACGCGCCTTGGTGGTGCCCGGGCTGGACGGCCAGACGGTGCTGCTCGGCATGAGCGCCCTGAAACAACTTGAATTCACTCAGCGCGGTGGCACCATGCTGCTGCGCCAGAACCTGAAATGACGAGGCTCGCATGAGCGACTTACTGGACAGTCTCGAAGGCGTCGAACGCCGTTCCCTGGCCGACTTCACCGAACAGGCCTACCTCAACTATTCCATGTACGTGATCATGGACCGGGCCCTGCCGCACATCGGCGACGGCCTCAAGCCCGTGCAGCGGCGTATCGTCTACGCCATGAGCGAGCTGGGCCTGGATGCCGACGCCAAGCACAAGAAGTCGGCGCGTACCGTCGGTGACGTACTGGGTAAATTCCATCCCCACGGCGACTCGGCCTGCTACGAAGCCATGGTGCTGATGGCGCAGCCGTTCAGCTACCGCTACACGCTGGTCGATGGCCAGGGCAACTGGGGTGCGCCGGACGATCCGAAATCCTTCGCGGCCATGCGCTACACCGAGGCGCGGCTGTCGCGTTATTCCGAAGTGCTGCTCAGCGAGCTGGGCCAGGGCACCGTGGACTGGGGGCCGAACTTCGACGGCACGCTCCAGGAGCCGCTGGTCCTGCCGGCGCGCCTGCCGAACATCCTGCTCAACGGCACCACCGGTATCGCCGTGGGCATGGCCACCGACGTGCCGCCGCACAACCTGCGTGAAGTCGCCAGCGCCTGCGTGCGTCTGCTCGACGAGCCGAAGGCGACCCTCGAGCAACTGTGCGAGCACATCCAAGGCCCGGACTACCCCACCGAAGCCGAGATCGTCACGCCGCGCGCCGACATCCTCAAGATGTACGAGAGCGGCAAAGGCTCGATCCGCATGCGGGCGGTGTATCGCGTGGAAGATGGCGACATCGTCGTCACCGCCTTGCCGCATCAGGTGTCCGGCGCCAAGGTGCTGGAGCAGATCGCGGCGCAGATGCAGAACAAGAAGCTGCCGATGGTCGCCGACCTGCGCGATGAGTCCGACCACGAAAACCCCTGCCGCATCGTCATCATCCCGCGCTCGAACCGCGTCGATGCCGCTGAGCTGATGCAACACCTGTTCGCCACCACCGATCTGGAAAGCAGCTATCGGGTCAACGTCAACATCATCGGCCTGGACGGGCGTCCGCAACTCAAGAGCCTGCGTGCGCTGTTGCAGGAGTGGTTGCAGTTCCGCATCGGCACCGTGCGCCGCCGCCTGCAGTTCCGTCTGGACAAGGTCGAGCGTCGCCTGCACCTGCTCGAAGGTCTGCTCACCGCCTTCCTCAACCTGGATGAGGTGATCCATATCATCCGCACCGAGGAGCATCCCAAGCAGGCATTGATCGAGCGTTTCGCACTGAGCGAAATCCAGGCCGACTACATCCTCGAGACCCGTCTGCGCCAATTGGCGCGCCTGGAAGAGATGAAGATTCGCGGCGAACAGGACGAACTGCTCAAGGAGCAGGCCAAGTTGCTGGCGCTGCTGGGCAGCGAGGCCAAGCTGCGCAAGCTGGTGCGCAGCGAGCTGATCAAGGATGCCGAAACCTACGGCGACGCGCGTCGCTCGCCGATCGTCGAGCGCGCCGAGGCCAAGGCCCTGTCGGAAACCGAGCTGATGCCGACCGAGCCGGTGACCGTGGTGCTCTCCGAAAAAGGCTGGGTGCGCTGCGCCAAGGGCCATGACATCGATGCCACCGGTTTGTCGTACAAGGCCGGTGACGGCTTCAAAGCGGCAGCGGCGGGGCGTTCGAACCAGTTTGCGGTGCTCATCGACTCGACCGGCCGCAGCTACTCGCTGGCGGCCCACAGCCTGCCCTCGGCCCGTGGTCAGGGCGAACCGTTGACCGGTCGGCTGACGCCGCCGCCCGGCGCCAGCTTCGAGTGCGTGTTGCTGCCCGAGGACGATGCGCTGTACGTGGTGGCGTCCGATGCCGGCTACGGATTCGTGGTCAAGGGCGAGGACCTGCAGGCCAAGAACAAGGCGGGCAAGGGGTTGCTGAGCCTACCCAACGGCGCCAAGGTCATCACCCCGCGTGCGGTCGATGATCGCGAGCAGGATTGGCTGGCGGCGGTGACGACCGAAGGGCGTTTGCTGGTGTTCAAGGTGGCCGACCTGCCGCAACTGGGCAAGGGCAAGGGCAACAAGATCATCGGTGTACCGGGGGACCGGGTCGCCAGCCGGGAAGAGTACGTCACCGACCTGGCCGTGATCGCCGAGGGCGCGACCCTTGTGTTGCAGGCTGGCAAGCGTACCCTGTCGCTCAAGCCAGATGATCTGGAACATTACAAAGGCGAGCGGGGCCGCCGTGGTAGCAAGTTGCCACGAGGTTTCCAGCGCGTCGACAGCCTCACGGTAGAGCGTCCGGCGTGAACCGACTGTCCATCCGGAGCGGCGTTTTCAGCGTCGATCTGGGCGGAAATGCTGGAGTCTGCCGACCATTTCGCGGATGATACACCCCTCGCGGGGCCGGCGTGGCCGTGTGCCCCCAGGAATCCACACGAGTATCACTGCGGTTGCCGCGCGGCAACCGCCTGGATGGGACGATGAAATTTCTGCGCCTTCCCTTTGCGCTGCTGATGACGGGACTGCTGGGCCTGGGCGGGTGCACCATGCACCAGCCGGTGGCCTTGTATCAGCTCGACAGCGGTGACCCCGGCCAGCCGACGCAGGCTGCCGGCATGGCAGTCGTGCTCGGACCGGTCTCGGTCGCCGACTACCTGCAACGTGAAACCTTCCTGCAACGTCAGCCCGATGGCAGCCTCACCGCCGCGACCGACGGTCGCTGGGCCGGCAGCCTGTCGTCGGATATCGACCAGTTGCTGGTCCGCCAGCTTGCCTGGCGCCTGGACAGCCAACGCGTGGTCCTGGCCCCGGCCAGCACCGGCTTCACGCCTGATGTGCAAGTGCTGCTGTCCATCACCCGCCTGGACTCCGGTAGCAGCCAGCCGGCGATTCTCGATGCCCAGTGGCGCGTGCTCGACCGTCGCGGCCATGTGCGCGACAACCGTATCGTTCACCTCGAGCAGCAGCACGAAGGCAGCGAAGCGTCCCAGGTTCAGGCCCAGGGGCAACTGCTGCAGCGGTTGGTCGAGCAGTTGAGCAGCGCGGTCAAGCCTTTGGCCAACCAGCCGGCGCTCGCCGAAGAAGCCCCGAAGAAGCCGGCGGCCCAAGCCCAGGTGAAGAAGCAGCCCGAGAAATCGAGAATTCCGATGGCTTCGCCGATTCGCACGGACATGGAAGTGTTCCGCTTCTGACCCGTCCGGCACAAAAAAGCCCGCAGCGATGCGTAATGCGGTTCACTTAAGATCTGTTTTGCTGGAATTGGGGCTGCTGCGCAGCCCATCGCGGCGCAAGGCCGCTCCCACAGGGTCCGTACAGCCTCATGTTTCAGGGTTTGCGCGGACTTTGTGGGAGCGGCCTTGTGCCGCGAAAGGGCCGCGAAGCGGCCCCAGCATTCTTTAAGTGAACCGCATTACGCAGCGCTGCGGGCTTTTTTGTGCGTTGGCCTCCGATCAGCCGCGCCGCTCGTGCATGCGGGCCAGTTGGCGCTCCAGCATCGACGGATACGGCTCCATCAGTCGTTCGACACAGCAGGCCCCCTCGGGGCTGGCAATCGGGCGAATACGCGCACGCTGGCGGATCAGCGCATCGTCGCTGACCTGGCGTTCGACCAGCAGCAGGTTGCGGCTGTGCTGTGACAGGGCCAGGGCCGCCTGGGCCTTGTCGGTCATCAGTAGATCCACCTGGTCCATGTCCAGCAGGTCTTCGCCCAGCGCCAAGCCCAGTTGCAGTTGCAAGGTGATGCCGCTGTCGGCCACCTCGATCTGCAAGGCGTGGCCCAGGGCGCGCAGCAGCTCGCCGCAGCAGATGGCGTTGGTGAGGTAGTCCTCGCCGCTGTGACGGCTGTGGAACAGCAGCAGGGTGCTGCCATCGTTGAGCGTCTGCACTTCACCTTCGTAGAGCGACGCGGCCTGATCCAGGCAGTCGCGGTAGCGCTCCAGAAGCTCGGTCAGGCGCGTGCGCGGCAGGCGCCGCAGTTGCTCCTGGGAGCCCAACTGCACCGCCAGCACGGCGCTGGTGTTCGGTTCGTCCGGCTCGGCAACGCTCAGCGCCTTGGCGCTGGGCTCGTTGTCCTCGAGCAGGTCGGCGAAGGCGTCGTCGTCGGCCTCTTCGTCGGCCGCGACGGGGCGGGCGCTCACGGGCTTGGCGGTGGCCTTGCGCGCGGCGGGCTCGACCGGCAGGTCGGCGAAGTCGTCCTCGTCTTCCGGCTCGGGTTCAGGCTCCGCTGGCGGCGGCGGTGCCAGCTTGGCGTGCAGCTGCCTGGCCAGATCGCCGATCTCGTCCTGACGCTCGATGCCCGGAGTGTAGGGGTGAGGATCGCGCAACCAGACCCGCAGTTGCAGCAGCGGCGTGGAGATGAAGCGACCCAGGCGCAGGCTCAGGGTCAGCGCCAAGGCCAGCAGGATGGCGGCGAGAATGCCCATGCTCTGCAGGCTGATCAGCATCGGCTGCTGGAACTGGCTCATGTCCAGGCTGATGCGCAGTTGCCCGGCGGTCACGTCCTGGAAGGTGATCTTGGTCTGGTAGACACCCTCGGCCTCGCCCAGCAGGCTGTTCTTCGGCCGTTGCCCGGCCTCGGCGAGGATGCGATTGTCGGGGCTGTAGATCGCCGCGTGGGCCACCAGCGGGTTCTTCACCAAGTTGCCCAGCAGCACGTTGAGGCTGAGGATATCGTTGGACACCAACAGCTCGGTCGCCGACGTCGCCGTCTGGGTGGTCAGGCTCTGGCCCACGGCATCGGCCTGCTCGTGCATGGCCTGCTTGAACTGCAGGCCCATCACGCAGGCATAGATCACCAGAGCCAGCGCCACCAGGAAAATGTTGTGGCTGGCGATGCGCAATGCCAAGGGAATACGGCGTTGGCTCAAGGCTCGGAAGATCATCAGAAAGAAGTTGTCGGTTTTGACGGGCGTGGGCCGGTTCACAGAGCGCGGCTCTTTATGGCGGAATTGATGCCGGGCAGTATAGCGACCCGCGTTTTGTCGGCAAAGTATCGGTGCTGCCCGGTGGTCACTGAAAGTGGGTAGAATGCGCACTTTTCATCGAGTTGGAGCACGGTCTTGCGCGAAATCGTCCTGATCAACATCACTGGTGAAGACCGTCCGGGTCTCACTGCGGCCCTCACCGGCGTCCTGCTCCAGGGCGGTGTGAACATTCTCGACATCGGTCTGGCCGTCATGCACGGCACGCTGTCGTTCGGCATTCTGGTGGACATTCCCGACAACGAGGTCGCCACCGCCTTGCTGCAAAGCGTGCAGTCCAAGGCTCACGAGCTGAACCTGCAGGCGCGCTACACGCCGATTTCCGAAGAAGACTACCAGCAGTGGGTCGACGGTCATGGCGACAACCGCCATATCGTCACCCTGCTCAGCCGCAAGGTCACCCCGGCACAGTTGCAACGCGTCAGCGCGCTGATCAGCCAGTACGGCCTGACCATCGAGCGTATCGAGCGCCTGTCGGCCCGGGTCGCGCTCGATGCGCCCACCGAACAGGGGCGTGCCTGCCTGGAAATCTCGGTGCGCGGCGAGCCGACCGATCCCCAGGCCCTGCGCGCCGAGTTCTTCGCGCTGTCCTCCGAACAGGGCGTCGATATCGCCTTTCAGCAGGATGACCTGTTCCGTCGCAACCGCCGCCTGGCGGTCTTCGACATGGACTCGACCTTGATCGAAGCCGAAGTGATCGACGAGCTGGCCAAGGCGGCGGGTGTCGGCGAGCAGGTGTCGGCGATCACCGAACGCGCCATGCGCGGCGAACTGGACTTCCGCGCCAGCTTCAAGGAGCGCATGGCCTTGCTCAAGGGCCTGGATGTCGGCGTGCTGGACGAGATCGGCGCCTCGCTGCGCCTGACCGAAGGCGCCGAGCACCTGTTCGCTGAACTCAAGCGCCTGGGTTACAAGACCGCCATCCTCTCCGGCGGCTTCTCCTATTTCGCCAGGCAGGTGCAGGCGCGCCTGGGCATCGACTACGTCTTCGCCAACGAGTTGGAAGTGGTGGATGGCAAGGTGACTGGGGTGGCGGTGGAGCCGATCGTCGATGCCCAGCGCAAGGCCGATCTGCTACAGGAGTTGGCGATCAAGGAGGGGCTGCAACTGGAGCAGACCATCGCAGTCGGCGATGGCGCCAACGATTTGCCGATGCTGTCGCTGGCGGGCCTGGGCGTGGCCTTCAGGGCCAAGCCGCTGGTGCGTCAATCGGCCAAGCAGGCCATTTCTACGCTGGGTCTGGACGGGGTGTTGTATCTGCTGGGCTGGCGCGACCGCAACGGTTGCGCGTGAGGGCCTGGTAGAGGCATGAGGGCGCGGCAGGCTGCCGCGCCCTCATGTGTCTGGTCAGCTTTGGGTCGGCAGTGCCAATTGCTCACCCATGCGTACGGCCGACAGCGCGCCGAGGTTCTGCGCCCACTTCACCTGATCCGGCCCGAACAGCACGATGGCGGTGGAGCCCAGCTTGAAGCGGCCCAGTTCCGCACCTTTCTCCAGATGGATCGGCGCACGGCTGGCTTCGTCGTAGCGAACGGTCTTGAGTTCGCGCTTGGGTGGTGTGACCAGCCCGGCCCACACCGTCTCGATCGAGGCGACGATCATTGCACCGACCAGCACCACGGCCATCGGCCCGCGCTCGGTGTCGAACAGGCACACCACGCGCTCGTTGCGGGCGAACAGTTCCGGTACGTTTTCAGCGGTGGTTTGGTTGACCGAGAACAGCCGACCTGGCACATAGACCATCTCACGCAGGGTGCCGGCCAGCGGCATGTGCACGCGGTGGTAGTCCTTGGGTGACAGGTAGATGGTGGCGAACTCGCCGCCCATGAACGGCGCTGCCAGCGCCGGATCGCCGCCCAGCAGCTCCAGGGCGCTGTAGCTGTGGCCCTTGGCCTGGAAGATGCGCCCGTGTTCGATCGGGCCAAGCTGGCTGACGGCGCCGTCGGCCGGGCACAGGATCGCGCCAGGGGTGTCGTCCAGCGGGCGTGCGCCGGGCTTGAGGGCACGGGTGAAGAAGGCGTTGAAGTGCTCGTAGGCGGTGAGGTCCTCGACCAGCGCTTCGCTCATGTTGACCTGGTAGCGCTTGGCGAACCAGGCGGTGAAGGCATTCTTGAACCAGCGTACGCGGCACTCGGCCACGCAGCCGGCCAGGCGCGAGAGCAGGTGATGCGGCAGCAGGTACTGGCTGATGATGAACAAACGGGATTTCATGCAGTTTCCTTAAACGTCTACAGGCGTGTCCGGGTGATTGCCCCACTCGCTCCACGAGCCAGCGTAGGCCTTGACCCGTGGATAGCCCAGGGCCTTGGCGACCAGGTAGGTGAAGCCGGAGCGACGGTGGGTCTGGCAGTGGGTGATCACTTCCTTGTCGGGGGTGATGCCCAGTTGCCGAAGGGTCTGTGCGATATCGCCGCGAATGCGCAGGCGGTCGTTGAGGTCCATCCCGGCGGTCCACTCGAAATTGATCGCACCGGGTATGTGTCCGCCTCGGGCGGCCAAGACTTTCTCGCCGGAGAACTCCTGCGGTGCACGGGCATCCCAGACCACCAGGTCAGCGGCGCCCAGGCGGCTTTGCAGATACTCGCGGGTCGCGGTGGGTTCGCCGTGCAGGCGCAGCTTAACCGGTGTGTTCGCCACGGGCGGTACCTCGGTGGACAGTTGATCGGCAGGCCAGGCCTGGATGCCGCCATTGAGGTAGTGGTAGGCCTTGTGCCCGATCACGTCGAGCAGCCAGATGAAGCGCCCGGACCAGCCGCCGCCTTCGTCGTCGTACACCACGTACACCGCATCGTCGCGATGACCCAATTCGCTGAACAGCTTTTCCAGATCGCCCAGCGCTGGCAACAGGCCGGGCGCAGGCGGTTGGCCGAGCTGGGTGCGCTTGCCGTCGACCAGGCGCGCGCCGGGGATGTGGCCGCTGCCGTAGCGATTGGCGCTGCTCAGATCGACCAGGATCAGCTCGGGCGATTGCAGGCGCGGCAGCAGGTCGTCGGCTTCGATCACCAGAGGCAAGCCGGAAAAATCAGTCATCCACGGTCTCCGGGGGCGAGAAAGGGGCGATTGTAGCGCACGGCTCAGCCATTGCGGTTGGCGAAGCTGGCCAGTGCGCGCTCGATACATTGCGCGGTTTTGCCGAACGCCTGCACGCCAACATCGGCCAGCGGCTTGCCGCCCTGGTCGGCGATCACCAGCATCAGCGCCTGCTCATTCAACGCCAGCGAGCGCAGCAGCACGTGTTCGCTGGGGAACAGGGCGCGCAGTGTGGTGGGCAGCAGGGGCGCGAAACGGGCGTGGTTTTCCGGCGTCAGGCGCAGTTGCGAAGCTTTGCTCAGCAGTTTTTGCAGCAGGGTGCTTGCGTTCAGGTCGACCTTGAGCGCCGCCGCTTCACGCGGCAGGCCGGCGCTTTGCTGCACGCGCAGGCAGTCGTTGGGCTTGTCCAGCATCAGCAGCAGCACCCGCTGCATGCCGCAGGCCAGCAAGGCATCACGTGCCAGGGTGGCCAGGTGCATGCTGTTGCTGAACGGGCTGGGCTGGGTCAGCAACTCGCCACACAGGGCACGCCAGCGTTCCAGGTCCTGCGCAGGGGGCGGCGGCGCGGTGAGCATGTCCGGGTGCGGCCGGCGTTGCTCCCAAGGCCAGATCAGCGCTTCGGCCGGATGGAACAACGCATGCCGGGCGTGATGGCGGGCGCTGGCGGCCGCCTGCTGGTGGACCTGCTGCTGGACGTCGTCCAGGGTGGTTTGCAAATACAGCGCGGTCAGCAGTTGCCAGCGCAGCAGGTGCGGGTTGTCCCAGCCGACCTGCGCCGACAGCGCCAGCCCGTTGGCCAGCAGCACGGTATTGGCCGGCTGGTTGAACCAGCGGCGCAGACCGCTTTCGTCGTCCAGGCGATGCTGTTGGTTCAGTGCATCGGGATCGCGGGCGATATTCAGCACCTGGGCCAGTTGCTCGCGCTCTTCGAGCAGCAGGCGATAGCCCTGGGTGACCCATTCCGGTAGGCGCCAGTGCAGGGCGACGGCCCGGCACAGTTCCATGATGCGCACGCCGAACAACGCATGCTCCACCTCGGCGGCGTCCTCGCCCTTGTGGATCACCCGCAGTTCCCAGGCGTCGAGCAGCTTGGGGTAGGCCAGCGCCAGGGGCCACAGCGGCGAGAGGAACAGCAGGCTGCCCCAGTGGATTTCCTGCCACAGCCGTGCCAGGCGACTGGCGAACAGGCCGTTGGCCTGTTGCGTGGCATGCTGGCTGATCAGCAGGAACTGGCGCAGCACCGGCGGGATGTCGTCGGCCGGCACCGCCGGTAGACGCCCCATGAGCTGCAGGATGCGTGAAAGACCCAGGCGGTTGAGGGCAACCTCCAGGCTTTCGGCTGGCTCGGCCATGCTGGCGTTGGCCGGATGGTTGGCCTCGCGCATGACGCACAGCACCAGCGACGGGCTGTCCTGCATCAGTTCGGCGATGTCGCGCAGCGAGCGGCGGTTGTCGTTGACCGCCGCCAGGACGCGGTCATGACTCTCCTTGGGCACCGGCACACGGATACCGTCGAGTAGCTTTACCCAGCCCTCGAGAGAGGAGGGGACCTGCGCTGGCAGCTTGGTTTCGATTGGCATTTTGACATCAGTCCGAACTGGCTTTTCGCATTATGTGGCTATAGTCTGGCGCAGTTCTGCCGATAAGTAGAAGCAGAGTTTCAAAGCTCCCGCCCCTGAACCTGACCACGACAGCAAGTGCTTCCAATCTATGGCTAAAATTATCGGCATCATCGTCGTATTCGCGAGCGTTCTCGGCGGGTACGTCCTATCCCACGGCAAGATCGCGGCGCTGATCCAGCCATTCGAAGTGCTGATCATCGGTGGTGCAGCCTTTGGTGCCTTCCTGCAGGCCAACCCGGGCTACATGACCCTGCACGTGATCAAGAAGTCGCTGAAGATGTTCGGCAGCCGCTTCACCCACACCTTCTACCTGGAAGTGCTGGGCCTGATCTACGAGATTCTCAACAAGAGCCGCCGCGAGGGCATGATGGCCATCGAGGGCGACATCGAAGATGCCGCCGCCAGCCCGATCTTCGCCAAGTACCCGGCAGTGCTCGGCGACGAGCGCATGACGGCGTTCATCTGCGACTACCTGCGCATCATGTCCACCGGCAACATGGCACCCCACGAGCTCGAGGGCCTGTTCGACATGGAACTGCTGAGCATGAAGGAAGAGCTCGAGCACCCGTCGCACGCGGTGACTGGCGTGGCCGACGGCATGCCCGGCTTCGGTATCGTCGCGGCGGTACTGGGCATCGTGGTGACCATGGCCTCGCTCGGCGAGGGCGACCAGAAGGCGATCGGCATGCACGTGGGCGCGGCGCTGGTCGGTACCTTCTTCGGTATCCTGGCGGCCTATGGCTTCTTCGGCCCGCTGGCCAACTGCCTGCAGCACGACGCCAAGGAAGAGCTGAACGTCTACGAGGCGATCAAGGCCTCGCTGGTGGCCTCGGCCTCCGGCATGCCGCCGTCGCTGGCGGTCGAGTTCGGGCGCAAGGTGCTGTATCCGAAGCATCGCCCGAGCTTCGCCGAGCTGGAACAAGCGGTGCGCGGTCGCTGAGTCATGGAGAACAACCAGCCCATCATCGTCAAGCGCATCAAGCGCTATGGCGCCGGCCATCATGGCGGCGCCTGGAAGATCGCCTTCGCCGACTTCGCCACGGCAATGATGGCGTTCTTCCTCGTGCTGTGGCTGCTGTCCACGGCCACCCCTGAGCAGAAGATCGCCATCGCCGGTTACTTCAAGGATCCGATCGGCTTTTCCGAGAGCGGTACGCCTTACGTCATCGACCTGGGCGGCTCGCCGCAATTGGCGCCGGAAAAGACCATCAACCCGGAAGAGAAGTCCGAGCCGACGCCTGACACCAGCCTGCAACTGGACAAGGACAAGGTCGAGACCATGGCCGAGCAGGTCGAGCAGGAGCGTCTGCAACTGCTGCTGCAGGAACTGCAGAACAAGGTCGAAGAAAACCCGCAACTGCAGAAGTTCAAGGACCAGATCCTGTTCGAAATCACCCAGGACGGCCTGCGTATCCAGATCATGGACGCCGAGAACCGGCCGATGTTCGACCTGGGCAGTGCGCGCCTCAAACCCTACTTCGAGGACATCCTGCTGGCCATGGCCGACACCATCAAGGCGGTGCCGAACAAGATCAGCGTGAGCGGCCACACCGATGCCAAGCCGTACGCCGGCACCGGCGACTTCGGCAACTGGGAACTGTCGGCCAACCGCGCCAACGCCGCGCGTCGTGCGCTGATAGCGGGTGGTTATCCGGACGATCAGGTGGCGCGGGTGGTGGGCTATGCTTCGTCGTCGCTATTCGACCGCGAGCATCCGCAGAACCCGGTCAACCGCCGCATCGACATCATCGTGCTGACCAAGAAAGCCCAGCGCGACATCGAAGGCGAGCAGAGCCAGCCCGATGCGCCGGCCAGCCCGACCACGCCGCCCGCCAACGCCGCGCCTGCGGCACCCGGCGCTGCGGCGGCGCCCACCACCGATCCGGCGCAGCCGATGCAACCGCGCGAGTTGCGCCAGAAGCTGAACATCTTCGAGAACGGCACCTTGAAGATGGACGACAGCAAGGAAAACTGACGCGCTGCCACGGCCCTGCAAGGGCTGTGGCTGTCAGTAGGTGTCTTGGGTCAGGCTGGCCACGATCGAGCGATAGCTGTGCATGCGCTGCGCTGAAACACGACCTTCTTCCAGCGCCTTGAGCAACGCGCAGCCCGGCTCGCGGTCATGCTTGCAGTCGCGGAAGCGGCAGTTGCCCAGCAGGTCGCGAAACTCGATGAAGCCCGCTTCCACATCGTCGCGGCTGACGTGCGCCAGGCCGAATTCGCGGATGCCCGGCGAGTCGATCAAGTCGCCGCCATTGGGGAAGTGATAGAGCCGCGCCGTGGTGGTGGTGTGGGTGCCCTGGCCGGACCACTCGGACAAATCGCCCACCCGCGTCTGCGCCTGCGGCAGCAGGCTGTTGACCAGCGACGACTTGCCCACCCCCGATTGCCCGACGAACACACTGATGTGCGCGTCCAGCGTCTGTTGCAGGCGCTGCATGCCATCGCCGTGGTGGGCCGACACTTCCAGCAACGGATAGCCCAGGTCGCGGTACACCGCCAGCAGCGCGTTGAGCGTGGGGGCATTGTGCGCGTCGATCAGGTCGGCTTTGTTCAGCAGCAGCAGCGGGCGGATACCGGCGTGTTCGGCAGCGACCAGGTAGCGGTCGATGAGGTTGGCCTGGGGCTCGGGCGCCGGGGCGAAGACGATCACGATCAGGTCGACGTTGGCCGCCACCGGTTTGAGTTGGCCGTGGTTGTTGGGCCGGCACAGCTCGGTGCCGCGCGCAAGCTGCGCCACGATCACGCCGTTGCCCTGGTTGCCGGCACGCCAGACCACCTTGTCACCGGTGACCAGCGCCGGCAGGTTGGCGCGCAGGTTGCAACGGAACACCTGGCCGGCGGCCTCGCCGTCCTGGGCTTCGACCTCGACCGTGACACCGAAGTGGGCGATCACCAGGCCCAACTGCTCGGGGCCCAGGTCGCCACCTTCGAGCTCCTGCAGCGCGTGCTGCTCGCGTTTGGCAGCGCGGGCGGCGCGTTCACCCTGGATCTTTTCGATGCGCCAGTTCTGGCGGCGATTGAGCTGGCGTTTGGCCATGAAGGTTCCGTGTCGGCGGGGCAGAAAGAAAACGGCAAGCAGTTTAGCACGCTCCACTAGGCTAATATGGCGGCCTATTCGAGGAGCTCATGCATGCACAACCCACAGAACCTGATCTGGATCGATCTGGAGATGACCGGCCTGGACCCGGACACCGATGTCATCATCGAAATGGCCACCATTGTCACCGACAGCGAGCTGAACACCTTGGCCGAAGGCCCGGTGATCGCCATCCACCACAGCGATGAGGTGCTGGCGCGCATGGACGAGTGGAACACCCGCACCCACGGCGCCTCGGGCCTGACCCAGCGCGTGCGCGAGAGCCGTATCGACATGGCCCAAGCCCAGGCGCAGACCCTGGCGTTCCTCGAGCAGTGGGTGCCCAAGGGCAAGTCGCCGATCTGCGGCAACAGCATCTGCCAGGACCGGCGCTTTCTCTATCGCCACATGCCTGAGCTCGAAAGCTACTTCCACTACCGCAACCTGGATGTCTCCACGCTCAAGGAACTGGCCGCGCGTTGGGCGCCGCACGTGCGCGACAGCTTCCAGAAGGGCGGAACGCACCTGGCCCTGGACGACATCCGCGAGTCGATCGCCGAGTTGCGCCACTACCGCCAACATTTCATCAAGGTCTGACCAGCGGCGGCTTGTCGCCGCCGCTGCACGTCATTAGCGGCAAGCCACCCGTGAGAAGCCGTGCACCACACAGGCTTGTCGCTTGCCGCTTGCCATTCGAAACTGCCTATCAGGTGCATCATGCTGTTGTTGCTCTATCTGATCGCGATCACGGCCGAGGCCATGACCGGTGCGCTGTCCGCTGGGCGGCGTGGTATGGACTGGTTTGGCGTGGTGCTGATCGCCTGCATCACCGCCCTGGGCGGCGGGTCGGTGCGTGATGTGCTGCTCGGGCACTACCCGCTGACCTGGGTGAAACATCCCGAGTACCTGGTGCTCACCAGCTTCGCCGCCTTGCTGACCATTTTCATCGCGCCGTTGATGCGCCATCTGCGCACGCTGTTTCTGGTGCTCGATGCGCTGGGGTTGGTGGCGTTCACCCTGATCGGCTGCATGACGGCACTGGAAATGGGCCAGGGCATGCTGGTGGCGTCGATCAGCGGGGTGATTACCGGGGTGTTCGGTGGGATCTTGCGCGACATCTTCTGCAACGACATCCCACTGGTGTTTCGCCGTGAGTTGTACGCCAGCGTGTCGTTCGCGGCGGCCTGGTTCTATTTGGGCTGCGTGTACTTTCAGGTGCCGGCCGAGCAGGCGATGCTGTTGACGCTGTTCGGCGGTTTTCTGTTGCGGCTACTGGCGATCCGCTTTCACTGGGAAATGCCCAAGTTTCATTACAACGATGAGCGATGACGCCTGCGGGACGCTACTCCAGCGCGACCTGATGCCGCGCCAGCGCCCACTGCACATGCTCTCTGACTAATGCCGACGGGTGCTCGCGCCGTGCTTTCAAGGCTTCGATCACGGCGATCGTCGAAGGCGCATTGCCCAAGCCCACCGCTAGGTTGCGCAGCCAGCGCTCATAACCGGCGCGGCGCAGCGGCGAGCCTTCGGTGCGGCTGAGGAAGGTCTTCTCGTCCCACAGGAACAGCGCCGCCAGTTCGGCGTTGTCCAAACCGTGGCGGGGTTTGAAGTCGTCTTCACCGGTGGACTTGGCGAAGCGGTTCCAGGGGCAGACGATCTGGCAATCGTCGCAGCCGAAGACCCGGTTGCCGATCAATGGCCTGAGCTCCACCGGAATGGCGTCTCGCAGTTCGATGGTCAAGTACGAGATGCAGCGCCGGGCATCGAGTTGGTAGGGACCGACGAAGGCGGAGGTCGGGCACAGGTCCAGGCAGGCCTGGCAGCGTCCGCAGTGTTCGCTGGTCTGGGCCTCGTCCGCCGGCAGTGGCAGGTCGACGAACAGTTCGGCGAGGAAGAAATAGCTGCCGGCCTTGCGGTTGAGCAGCAGGGTGTTCTTGCCGATCCAGCCGAGCCCGGCCTGCTGGGCGATGGCCTTTTCCAGCACCGGGGCACTGTCGACGAAAGCGCGGTAGCCGAACGGGCCGATGGCTTCCTGGATGCGGTCGGCCAGGTGCTGCACGCGCTTGCGCACCAGCTTGTGGTAGTCGCGGCCCAGGGCGTAACGCGAGACATAGGCTTTTTCAGGCTGGGCAAGGCGCTGGGCCATGCGGGTGTCGCCGGGCAGATAGTCCATGCGCAGCGACACCACGCGCAAGGTGCCGGGAATCAGTTCGGCCGGGCGCGAACGTTTCGTGCCATGCGCTGCCATATAGTCCATCTCACCGTGGTGCCCGGCGTCCAGCCAGCGCTGCAGATGCTGTTCGTGTTCGCCAAGCTCGACATCGGCGATGCCCACATGGGCAAAACCGAGTGCGTGGCCCCAATCCTTGATGGACTGGGCCAATAGAGGCAGGTCTGGAAGAGAGGCGGACATGGATGGACAGGCATTACAGGCTCAGGTGCGTATAATTCTGCCAGACATCGGAGCCTTTGACCCCATGCCTCAGACCAAACACCCCGGCAACGCCCCGCTCGCGCTCAGCAGCCTGACCGTCGCGCACCTGCCCGCGCGTCCCGCCGACGCCCACAAAGGCGACTTCGGTCATGTGCTGGTGGTCGGCGGCGACCTGGGTACTGGCGGTGCGGTGCTGCTCAGTGCCGAAGCGGCACTGCGCTGTGGCGCCGGGCTGGTCAGCGTGGCGACGCGGCCCGAGCACGTGGCCGCCAGCCTGGCCCGTCTGCCGGAAACCATGTGCCTGGGCGTGAGTTCGGCCAATCAACTGATGGCGGTACTCGAGCGCGCCTCGGTGCTGGTGGTCGGGCCCGGCCTTGGCCAGGCCGCCTGGGGGCGTAGCCTGCTGTCGGCCGTGGCCAACGCGCGGTTGCCGCAAGTGTGGGACGCCGACGCACTCAACTTGCTGGCGCGTGCGCCGTTGGCGCTGCCGGCCGGTAGCATCCTCACCCCGCATCCAGGCGAGGCGGCGCGGCTTTTGGGGCTGTCGACCGAGGCGGTGCAGGCCGACCGTGCGGGGGCGGCGCGCAAGCTGGCGCGCCGTCATGGCAGCGTGTGCGTGCTCAAGGGCGCCGGCACGTTGATCGCCGATCCGCACGGCCAGTTGCGCGTATGCGAGCGCGGTCATCCGGCGATGGCTGGCGCGGGCCTGGGCGATGTGCTCAGCGGCGTGCTTGCCGCGCTGCTGGCCCAAGGCCTGGACGCTTGGCAGGCGGCGGGGCTGGGCGTGTGGCTGCACGCCTGTGCCGGCGAGCGCCTGGGCGTCCGGGGTAGAGGCTTGGCCGCCAGCGATCTGGCGCCGGTCATTCGAGAATTGTTGGAGGAGCATTCAGCGTGTCAGGCATAACCCTGTTTCTGGCCGACGAACCGGCCACCGTCGCCTTCGGTGCGACCCTGGCCCAGGTCACCGGCGGCCATGGCGTGATCTTTCTGGAGGGCGACCTGGGCGCTGGCAAGACCACCTTGTCACGCGGTCTGATCCGTGGGTTAGGCCACACCGGCGCGGTGAAAAGTCCGACCTTCACTGTGGTCGAACCCTACGAGATCGGCGATATACGCGCTTTTCATTTCGACCTGTATCGCCTGGTCGATCCAGAGGAGCTGGAGTTCATGGGCATTCGCGACTATTTCGAAGGCGATCCCCTGTGTCTTTTCGAATGGCCGCAGAAGGGCGCGGGCGTTTTGCCAAAGCCTGACCTGACCATTACCATAAGCCCCCAGGCGGGCGGCCGCTCGCTGAACCTGTCGCCGCAGGGGGCTCGCGGCGAAGCCTGGTGTGCCACTCTGGCTGCCGAATTCAAACAGTAAGTGGGGAAAGGTATGCCGCGCATCCGCGCACTGGTCGCCATCGTTGGGCTGCTGTTGACCGCAGTGACCCTCGACGCTCTGGCCGTCACGCAAGTCAAGAGCATGCGCCTGTGGCGCGCGCCGGACAACACACGGCTGGTCTTCGACCTGTCCGGACCGGTGCAGCACAGCGTCTTCACGCTCAGCGCGCCCGATCGTCTGGTCATCGACATCAATGGTGCGACGCTGGCCTCGCCGCTGAACGTCTCCACCTCGAACACGCCCATCACCAGCGTGCGTTCGGCTCAGCGCACCCCCACCGACCTGCGCGTGGTGGTCGACCTGAAGAAGGCCGTCACGCCGAAGAGCTTCACCCTCGCGCCGAACGCCCAGTATGGCAACCGTCTGGTGGTGGATCTGTACGACCAGGAGGCTGACGCCATCGCCGCCAGCAACCCGACCCCTGCGCCGGTCGCTACCGCGCCGGCGACCACGCCTGCGGTGCCGGTCACTCCGACGCAACCGGCGATCAAGCTGCCGCCGGTGCCCAACGGCAAGCGCGACATCGTGGTTGCCATCGATGCCGGTCACGGCGGCGAAGACCCCGGGGCCTCCGGCTCGCGGGGGCAGCACGAAAAAGACATCGTGTTGCAGATCGCCCGCGAACTGCAGCGCCAGATCAACACCGAAAAGGGCTATCGCGCCGAACTGACCCGCACGGGCGACTACTTCATTCCGCTGCGCAAGCGCACCGAGATCGCCCGCAAGAAGGGCGCCGACCTGTTCATCTCCATCCACGCCGACGCAGCGCCCTCCAAGGCCGCCTTCGGCGCCTCGGTGTTCGCCCTGTCCGACCGGGGCGCCACGTCCGAAACCGCGCGCTGGCTGGCCGACAGCGAAAACCGTTCCGACCTGATCGGCGGTGCTGGCAACGTCAGCCTCGACGACAAGGACCGCATGCTGGCGGGCGTACTGCTGGACCTGTCGATGACCGCCACGCTCAGCTCCAGCCTCAATGTCGGGCAGAAAGTGCTGGGCAACATGGGCCGCATCACGCCGCTGCACAAGCAGCGTGTGGAACAGGCCGGATTCATGGTGTTGAAATCGCCTGATATCCCGTCGATTCTGGTCGAGACCGGGTTCATCTCCAATGCCAACGAGGCCAACAAACTGGCCACCCGCAGCCATCAGCAGGCACTGGCACGTTCCATCCACAGCGGCGTGCGACAGTTCTTCCAGCAGAACCCACCGCCCGGCACCTACATCGCCTGGCTGCGCGACTCCGGCAAGATTGCCCAGGGGCCGCGTGAGCACAGTGTGAGGCCCGGTGAGACGCTGGCGATGATCGCCGTGCGTTATCAGGTCAGCGTGGCCAGCCTGCGCAGTGCCAACAACCTCAAGAGCGAGGAGCTCAAGGTCGGTCAGCACCTCGATATCCCGGCTACCACCCTGGCTTCGCAGCAATGAGCGACGGCGTCCGTATCCAGCTGCTCAGCCCGCGGCTGGCCAACCAGATCGCCGCAGGCGAGGTGGTCGAGCGTCCTGCTTCGGTGGTCAAGGAACTGCTGGAAAACAGCCTTGACTCCGGTGCCCGGCGCATCGATATCGAGGTGGAGCAGGGCGGGGTCAAACTGCTGCGGGTGCGTGATGACGGACGCGGCATCGCCTCGGACGACCTGCCGCTGGCCCTGGCCCGTCACGCCACCAGCAAGATCCGTGAACTGGAAGACCTCGAAGGTGTGCTGAGCCTGGGTTTTCGCGGCGAGGCGTTGGCTTCGATCAGCTCGGTGGCGCGCCTCACCCTGACCTCGCGCACCGCTGATGCCGGCGAGGCCTGGCAGGTGGAGACCGAGGGCCGCGACATGCTTCCACGGGTGCAGCCAGCGGCGCATCCGGTCGGCACGTCGGTCGAGGTGCGCGACCTGTTCTTCAACACACCGGCCCGACGTAAATTCCTCAAGGCCGAGAAGACCGAGTTCGACCACCTGCAGGAAGTGATCCGGCGCCTGGCGCTGGCGCGATTCGACGTGGGCTTTCATCTGCGCCATAACGGCAAGAGCATCCTCAGCCTGCACGAAGCGCCAGACGATGTCGCGCGGGCGCGGCGTGTCGGCGCCATCTGCGGTCCTGGCTTCCTTGAGCAGGCGTTGCCGATCGAGGTCGAGCGCAATGGCCTGCGCCTGTGGGGCTGGGTCGGGCTGCCGACCTTCTCGCGCAGTCAGGCCGACCTGCAGTACTTCTTCGTCAATGGCCGGGCGGTGCGCGACAAACTGGTCGCCCACGCGGTACGCCAGGCCTACCGTGACGTGCTGTTCAACGGTCGCCACCCCACCTTCGTGCTGTTCCTCGAACTCGACCCCACCGGCGTCGATGTCAACGTCCATCCCACCAAGCATGAAGTGCGCTTCCGTGAGGGGCGCATGGTGCACGACTTCCTGTACGGCACCTTGCACCGGGCACTGGCCGATGTGCGCCCTGAAGACCAATTGGCAGCGCCGGCCGCCAGCAGCGAGATCGTCCGTCCCACCGGTCAGCAGGCCGGCGAGTTCGGCCCGCAGGGTGAAATGCGCCTGGCTGCCTCGGTGCTCGAGCAGCCAGCGGCCGAGTCGCGCCCGACGTTCTCCAATGGCGGCGCCGGGGCGGGCTACCAGTATCAGTATTCGCCGCGCCCGGCGGCGCCCGTGCCGGCCAGCGAGGCCCAGGCGGTGTATCGAGAGTTCTTCGCCCCGCTCGACGGCGTGGCGCCTGCTCCAGCGGCATTGCCGGACAGTCAGGGCGATATTCCGCCGCTGGGCTATGCACTGGCCCAGCTCAAAGGCATCTACATCCTGGCCGAGAACGCCGTCGGCCTGGTGCTGGTGGACATGCACGCCGCCCACGAGCGAATCATGTACGAGCGCCTCAAGCTGGCGATGGCCAGCGAAGGCCTGAGCGGCCAGCCGTTGCTGGTGCCTGAGTCTCTGGCGGTGAGTCAGCGTGAGGCCGACTGCGCCGAAGAGCATGCGCAGACTTTCCAGCGCCTGGGCTTCGAACTGCAGCGCCTGGGTCCGGAAACCCTGGCGATCCGGCAGATTCCGGCGCTGCTCAAGCAGGCCGAGGCCAACCGTCTGGTTCAGGACGTGCTGTCCGACCTCATGGAGTACGGCACCAGCGACCGGGTCCAGGCGCACATCAACGAGTTGCTCGGCACCATGGCCTGCCACGGCGCCGTGCGTGCCAACCGGCGTCTGGCGATTGCCGAGATGAATGCGCTGCTGCGCGACATGGAAAACACCGAACGCAGCGGCCAGTGCAACCACGGCCGACCGACCTGGACCCAAATGGGCCTGGACGATCTGGACAAACTTTTCCTGCGCGGTCGATGAATGAGTCTTCACCCTCCTGCCATTTTTCTCATGGGCCCGACGGCCGCCGGCAAGACCGACCTGGCCATCGCGCTCACCCAGGCCTTGCCGTGCGAGCTGGTCAGCGTCGATTCGGCCATGGTCTACCGCGGCATGGACATCGGCACCGCCAAACCCTCGCCCGAGGTGCTGGCGGCGCATCCTCATCGGCTGGTGGACATTCTCGATCCCGCACAGAGCTATTCGGCGGCGCAGTTTTGCACCGATGCGCTGGCGGCCATGGCCGAGATCACCGCGCGCGGCAAGATCCCGCTGCTGGTCGGCGGCACCATGCTCTATTACAAAGCACTGGTCGACGGCCTGGCCGACATGCCGCCGGCCGATGCCGCGGTGCGCGCCGAGCTCGAGGCACAGGCCCGCGAACACGGCCTGGCCGAGCTCCATCGGCAGCTTGCCGAGGTGGATCCGGTCTCGGCCGCGCGCATTCACCCCAACGACCCGCAGCGATTGATTCGCGCGCTGGAGGTGTTCCGCGTCAGCGGCCAGAGCATGACCGTGCATCGGGCCCGTCAATCCTCCGAAAGCAGCGGTGTAGAGGCGGGCGCGGGCGGTCATTTGCCCTATACTGTGGCCCGTCTGGCGATCGCGCCGGCGGATCGTCACGTGCTGCATGAACGAATTGCATTACGATTTTCGCAGATGCTGGAACAGGGCTTCGTCGACGAGGTCCGAGAGTTGCGGGCCAGAAGTGACTTGCACGTGGGGCTGCCGTCTATACGGGCAGTGGGGTACAGGCAGGTCTGGGAATATCTGGACAGCCAACTGACAGCCGAACAGATGCGCGAACGCGGTATCATCGCCACCCGTCAGTTGGCCAAGCGGCAATTCACTTGGCTGCGCAGCTGGTCCAATGTGCACTGGCTGGACAGCCTGGCCTGCGACAATCTGTCCCGCACCTTGAAATACCTGGGATCGGCCTCCATATTGAGCTGAGTCCCTGCAATTGCCGTCTATTCTTGCAACAGACGGCGTTAATGAAAGAATTCTTCAGCTTTTTACTATTGATCCTTACAGGAGTGCGGCATATGTCAAAAGGGCATTCGCTACAAGACCCTTACTTGAACACCTTGAGAAAAGAAAAAGTCCCGGTTTCGATCTATCTGGTCAACGGGATCAAGCTGCAGGGCCAGATCGAGTCCTTCGACCAGTTCGTCGTGCTGCTGAAGAACACCGTCAGCCAGATGGTCTACAAGCACGCCATCTCCACTGTCGTACCTGCCCGCCCGGTTCGCCTGCCAAGCCCGTCCGATTCCGAACACGGCGACAGCGAGCCAGGCAACGCCTGATAGGAGCCTGCATTGTTCTTTGAGCGCCACGGTGGTGGTGAACGGGCCTTGCTCGTTCACTTGGAAGGTCAGAACCCTGAGGCGCGCGAAGACCCGCAGGAGTTTCAGGAGCTGGCACTGTCGGCCGGGGCGGACATCGTCCACCTAGCCACGGTTGCGCGGCACCAGCCCACAGCGAAGTTCCTGATCGGCAGCGGCAAGGTCGAGGAGCTGCGCGACCTGGTCAAGGCCGAAGAAGCCGACCTGGTCATCTTCAATCACACCCTCACGCCCAGTCAGGAACGCAACCTCGAGCGCGTCTTCGAGTGTCGCGTGCTCGACCGTACCGGCCTGATTCTCGACATCTTCGCCCAGCGCGCACGTACCCACGAAGGCAAGCTGCAGGTCGAACTGGCCCAGCTCGAGCACATGAGCACGCGCCTGGTGCGCGGCTGGACTCACCTGGAGCGGCAGAAAGGCGGTATCGGCCTGCGCGGTCCGGGTGAAACCCAGTTGGAAACCGACCGCCGCCTGCTGCGGGTACGCCTGCGGCAGATCAAGGCGCGCCTGGAAAAGGTCCGCAGCCAGCGCGAGCAAGCCCGGCGCGGGCGTCGTCGTGCGGATATTCCGTCGGTGTCGCTGGTGGGCTACACCAACGCCGGCAAGTCCACGCTGTTCAACGCCCTGACACGCTCCGACGTGTACGCCGCCGACCAGCTGTTCGCCACCCTCGACCCCACCTTGCGCCGGCTGGAGCTGGATGACCTGGGGCCGATCGTGCTGGCCGACACCGTGGGCTTCATCCGGCATTTGCCTCACAAGCTGGTCGAGGCGTTTCGCGCCACGCTCGAGGAATCGAGCAACTCCGACCTGCTGCTGCACGTGATCGATGCTCACGAGCCGGAGCGCATGGAACAGATCGAGCAGGTACTGGCCGTTCTAGGTGAGATCGGTGCCGAAGGCTTGCCCATCCTCGAGGTCTATAACAAACTCGACCTGCTCGAAGACGTCGAGCCGCAGATCCAGCGCAATGCCGACGGCAAGCCGGAGCGGGTCTGGGTCTCGGCGCGCGACGGGCGTGGCCTTGAGCTCGTCGGGCAGGCGATAGCCGAATTGCTGGGCAATGATCTGTTCGTCGGCACCCTGCGACTGGAGCAGCGATTGGCGCGCCTGCGTGCGCAGTTCTTCGAGTTGGGGGCCGTACAGCGCGAGGAGCACGACGACGAAGGCAGCAGCCTGCTGAGCGTGCGTTTGCCGCGGGTGGAACTTAACCGTATGGTCAGCCGCGAAGGCCTCGAGCCTGACGCGTTCATCGCGCAACACACTTTGCAATAAATGCCCGTCGAGGTCGCCGGGCAGCCGTGACAGGCATTCTGTAGCATTGGACGGCGCGCCGTGGGCGCGTCTTTGCTTTATCAGATGGAGAGCGCTATGGCTTGGAACGAGCCGGGTGGCAACTCGAACAATCAGGATCCCTGGGGCGGCCGCCGCGGTGGCGGCGGTGGTGGCGACAAGAAGGGGCCACCGGATCTCGACGAGGCCTTCCGCAAGCTGCAGGACAGCCTCAACGGCATGTTCGGCGGCAAGAAGAAACGCGGTGGCGGTGGTGGTGACCGCAACGTCGGCAAAGGCGGCGGCTTCGGCCTGCTGGGCATTGGCCTGGCGGTGCTGGCGGCTATCTGGCTGTACAGCGCCGTCTACGTGGTTGACGAGCAGGAGCAGGCCGTGGTGCTGCGCTTCGGCAAGTACTACGAAACCGTGGGCCCGGGCCTGAATATCTATTTCCCGCCTATCGACCGCAAGTACATGGAAAACGTCACGCGTGAGCGGGCGTACACCAAGCAGGGCCAGATGCTCACCGAAGACGAGAACATCGTCGAGGTGCCGCTGACCGTGCAGTACAAGATCAGCAATCTGCAGGACTTCGTGCTCAACGTCGACCAGCCTGAAGTCAGCCTGCAGCACGCCACCGACAGCGCCCTGCGCCACGTGGTGGGCTCCACCTCGATGGACCAGGTGCTGACCGAAGGCCGTGAGCAGATGGCCGTGGATATCCGCGAGCGCCTGCAGCGTTTCCTCGACACCTACCGCACCGGTATCACCGTCACCCAGGTCAACGTGCAGAGCGCGGCAGCCCCGCGTGAAGTGCAGGAAGCCTTCGACGACGTGATCCGTGCGCGCGAAGACGAGCAGCGTTCGCGCAACCAGGCCGAGTCCTATGCCAATGGCGTGGTGCCGGAAGCCCGTGGTCAAGCGCAGCGCATCATCGAGGACGCCAACGGCTACCGCGACGAAGTGATCGCCCGCGCCAAGGGTGAGGCCGACCGCTTCACCAAGCTGGTCGCCGAGTACCGCAAGGCGCCTGACGTCACCCGTCAGCGTCTGTACCTGGAGACCATGCAGGAAGTCTACAGCAACACCAGCAAGGTGCTGGTGACCGCCAAGGACGGGCAGAACAACCTGCTCTACCTGCCACTGGACAAGATGGTCGAAGGCAGCCGCAACAACGCAGCGTCGTCCAGCAGCGGGTCGCCGTCGGTCAACGACGCCGCCGCTCGCTCGACCCCCGACCTGCAACAGCAACAACAGCCGCTGCGCACTAGGGAGAGCCGCTGATGAGCAATAAATCGCTGTTCGCCCTCATCGCTGCCGTGGTGTTGGCGATCGTCGCCTGGAACTGCTTCTACATCGTCTCGCAGACCGAGCGGGCGGTATTGCTGCAGTTCGGTCGCGTGGTCCAGGCCGATGTTCAGCCGGGTCTGCACGTGAAGGTGCCGTACGTCAACCAGGTGCGCAAGTTCGACGCCCGCCTGATGACCCTGGACGCTCCCACCCAGCGCTTCCTCACGCTGGAGAAGAAAGCGGTCATGGTCGACGCCTATGCCAAGTGGCGAGTGAAAGATGCCGAGCGCTTCTACACCGCAACCTCGGGTATGAAGCAGATCGCCGACGAGCGCCTGTCGCGTCGTCTGGAAAGTGGCCTGCGCGACCAGTTCGGCAAGCGCACCCTGCATGAAGTGGTCTCCGGTGAGCGTGACGCGTTGATGGCTGACATCACCGCCTCGCTGAACCGCATGGCCAACAAGGAGCTGGGTATCGAGGTGGTGGACGTTCGCGTTAAGGCCATCGACCTGCCCAAGGAAGTCAACCGCAGCGTGTTCGATCGCATGAGCACCGAGCGTGAGCGCGAAGCCCGCGAACACCGCGCCAAAGGTAACGAGCTGGCCGAAGGTATTCGCGCCGATGCCGACCGTCAGCGCCGCGTGTTGCTGGCCGAAGCCTATCGCGAAGCGGAAGAAACCCGTGGTGATGGTGACGCTCAGTCGGCCTCCATCTACGCCAAGGCCTACGGCCAGGACGCTGATTTCTACGCGTTCTACCGCAGTCTGCAGGCCTACCGCGAGAGCTTCTCCAGCAAGAGCGACGTGCTGGTCCTGGATCCGAAGAACGAGTTCTTCCGTTTCCTCGACAAGAGCAAGCCGTAAGCGCAAGACGCCCCGCCGGGCAGCTAAAACGTCCGGTGGGGTGCATCCCGAAGAAAAAGGGGTGTATGATGAGTCAGCCGGGAAATTCCCGGCTTTTTTGCGTCTGCAAGGTTGATTGGCCCCAGGCTTTTCGACGACTTGGTCAGCTCGCAGGTATTTCGAGGGTGTTGGCACGGCGGCGGCGCTGGGATCGGTGCTGCCTGCTGTTGTGCGCCAACGCCTGCTTTACAGGTGGCTAACCCGCAGGGCGGCCGCCCGGACCAGAGGGGAAATGGCGTAATGGCAACGGTAGACCGCTGGCTGCTGCCAGATGGCATCGAGGAAGTACTGCCACCTGAAGCGGCGCGCATCGAAATCGCGCGTCGCCAGGTGTTGGACCTGTTCCAGAGTTGGGGCTACGAACTGGTCGTCACCCCGCATATCGAGTACCTGGAATCGCTGCTCACCGGCGCAGGCCAGGACCTGGACCAGCGTACCTTCAAGGTGGTCGATCCGCAGTCCGGCCGCTTGATGGGCTTCCGTGCCGACTTCACCCCCCAGGTGGCACGCATCGATGCCCACACCCTGCGCCGCGAAGGCCCGAGTCGTCTGTGCTATGCCGGCAGCGTGCTGCACGCCGAGCCGCGGGCGCTGTCCACGTCGCGCAGCCCCATCCAACTGGGCGCCGAGCTGTATGGCGATGCCAGCCCGACCAGCGATGTCGAGGTGATCAGCCTGATGCTGAGCACCCTGCAGCTCACCGATGTGGCCGACGTGCACATGGACCTGGGCCACGTCGGTATCTACCGCGGCCTGGCGCGTGCCGCCGGCCTCTGCGGCGCGGTCGAACAGCAGTTGTTCGATGCGCTGCAGCGCAAGGCCGTGGACGAGGTCCACGCCCTGACCGCGGAGTTGCCGAAGGACCTGGGCAATATGCTGCGCGCCCTGGTCGAGCTGTGCGGTGGCCGCGAGGTGCTGGCCGAAGCCCGCGTGCGCCTGGGGCGTGCGCCTGCCAGTGTGCTGGCGGCGCTGGACGATCTGCTGGCCATCGCCGATCGCCTGGCTGCACGCTATCCGCAACTGCCGCTGTACTTCGACCTGGGCGAGTTGCGCGGCTACAACTATCACACAGGCGTGGTGTTCGCCGTCTTCGTCCCCGGTGTCGGTCAATCGATCGCCCAGGGCGGGCGCTATGACGACATCGGCGCCGACTTCGGCCGGGCGCGCCCGGCTACCGGTTTCTCCACGGATTTGAAGACCCTGGTCACACTGGGGCGAGCGGAGGTCGCATTGCCGTGCGGTGGCATCTGGATGCCCGACAACGGCGACGCGGCCCTCTGGCAGCAGGTCTGCCAGTTGCGCAACGAGGGCCAGCGTGTGGTTCAGGCCCTGCCTGGGCAGCCGCTGAGTGCTGCCTTCGAAGCGGATTGTGATCGGCAATTGATTCAGCAGGACGGGCGCTGGCAGGTTCTGCCGCTGACCCATTGAGATTCTTCGCCGGCAATGGGCCGGCAACCAAGATTGCGTGAATGAGGACAAGTGTTATGGGTAAGAATGTCGTCGTCCTGGGCACCCAGTGGGGTGATGAGGGCAAAGGCAAGATCGTCGATCTGCTGACCGAACATGCTGCCGCCGTCGTGCGTTACCAAGGTGGCCACAACGCGGGCCACACCTTGGTGATCAACGGTGAGAAGACCGTTCTGCACCTGATTCCCTCGGGCATCCTGCGCGAAGGCGTGCAGTGCCTGATCGGCAATGGCGTGGTGGTCGCGCCCGATGCGTTGATGCGCGAAATCACCAAGCTGGAAGAAAAAGGCGTGCCGGTGCGCGAGCGTCTGCGCATCAGCCCGGCGGCGCCGCTGATCCTGTCCTACCACGTGGCACTGGATCAGGCCCGTGAGAAGGCCCGTGGCGAAGCCAAGATCGGCACCACCGGTCGCGGTATCGGCCCGGCCTACGAAGACAAGGTCGCGCGCCGTGGCCTGCGCGTCGGTGACCTGTTCCACCGCGAGCGCTTCGCCGCCAAGCTTGGCGAGTTGCTGGACTACCACAACTTCCAATTGGTCAATTACTACAAAGAGCCGGCCATCGACTTCCAGCAGACTCTGGACGACTGCATGGCTTACGCCGAACAGCTCAAGCCGATGATGCTCGACGTCACCGCCGAGCTGCATAACCTGCGCCGCGCCGGCAAGGACATCATGTTCGAAGGCGCCCAGGGTTCGCTGCTGGACATCGACCACGGCACCTATCCGTACGTCACCAGCTCGAACACCACCGCAGGCGGTATCTCCACCGGCTCCGGCGTCGGCCCGATGTACCTGGATTACATCCTGGGTATCACCAAGGCCTACACCACCCGCGTCGGTTCCGGTCCATTCCCGACCGAACTGTTCGACGAGACTGGCGCCACCTTGGCCAAGCGTGGCCATGAGTTCGGCTCCACCACCGGTCGCGCCCGTCGTTGCGGCTGGTTCGACGCCGTGATCCTGCGCCGCGCCATCGACGTCAACAGCATCTCGGGCATCTGCCTGACCAAGCTCGACGTGCTCGATGGCCTGGAAACCATCAACATCTGCGTCGGCTACAAGAACGAGCACGGTGCCGTCATCGACGCGCCGTCCGATGCCGACAGCTACATCGGCCTGGAGCCGGTGTACGAAGAGATGCCAGGCTGGAGCGAATCGACCCTGGGCGTGAAAGCCCTGGAGGAGCTGCCGCAGGCTGCGCGCAACTACATCAAGCGCATCGAAGAGCTGGTCGGCGCGCCGATCGACATCATCTCCACCGGCCCGGACCGCAACGAAACCATCGTGTTGCGTCACCCGTTCGCCTGATCGACCGCCAGGTCGATTCGACGCCGTAGTCCTGCAAAGGGCTGCGGCGTTTTTGTTTGTGTCGATGACAGGCCGTCGCGTTGCTCGACCTTGGCGTATATCCCCGCTGCGCCAGGCACAACCCTTGCTGTAAGAAGCGTCTGTAGCTGCCATCAAAGTAATGGCGCCAGAAACACGAGGGTTCAAACGTGTCTGCCATCCTCTCTCTGTTACGAAGCCGCCTCCTGCGGCCTGTGTTTGTTGCACTCGGTATCGCCCTGCTGGTGCAGGTGTTGGTGGCCGTGGTGCTGACTCGAAGCACCATCTCTGCACTCGAAGCGGATCTGGGCGAGCGCCTGGGCAGTGACAGCCGCAAGCTGGCCGAGGAGCTAGGCCTGGCGGGCCAGGATGTGCGCGCAGGGCTCGACAGCCTTTCTGCCAGCACTCGTCAGCGCTTGAGCGCTGGTCTATCCAGTCGTTTGCAGAGCGAACAGCAGCAATTGCGCACTACTTTGGAGCAAAGTCTCAAGGACTCGGCCAACGACATGGCCGAACTGCTGGCCTCGGTGGCACCCAGGGCGATCTGGGATAACGACGTGCCGACGCTTTCCGACTTCGCTCGACGCGCCCAGCGCAATCCCAACGTGTTGTTCGTCATCTACGACAACGCCGAGGGCGAGCACCTGACGCGCTATCTGAATCGGCAGAACCCGATCAACCAGGCGCTCATGGACAAAGGCCAGGGCGAGCGGGCGTTGGACAAGGTGCTGGATGCTGCGCGCCACGATCCTTCGGTGTACTTCGTCGAGGCGCCCATCAGCCCAAACGGCGCCACCATCGGCAAGGTCCTGATGGGGGTATCCACCGTGGCCGTGGACCAGACGCTCAGCGCGCTCGACCAGCGCTTTACCGCCCTGATCAGCAGCAGCGAGCAACTGGTCGGCGAAAGCTTGGGCGCGGCCGCCGCTGACAGTGGCAAGGCCCTGCAGGCGCGCCTGGAAACGGCTCAACACAGTGCTACCGCGATGCAGGCCAATACCGCACAGACCGTGCGCGAAGCGGCTGGGGAGCTGCGTTGGCGCATCGGCCTGGGCCTGGCGCTGGTTGGGCTGGGCGTGCTGTTGCTGGTGGCGGTGGTGCTGGGTCGGCGTGTGGTGAGCAAGTTGCGCCTGCTGATCGCCGCCCTGGACGACTTGGCGGCTGGCGAGGGCGATCTGACCAAGCGGGTGGCGCTCGACAGCCGCGATGAAATTGGCGACATGGCCTCAGCGGTCAACCGCTTCGTCGACAAGTTGCAACCCATCGTGCGGGAGGCCGGCGAGGTGGCGCAGCGAACCGGCGTCGAGATCGGCAGCATGGCGCAGCGCACGGCCGGTGCGGATGCGGCGGCGGCGTTGCAGCGTGACGAAGTGGCGGCCAGTCTGCGCGACTTGTCGAGCATGGCCGACGAAGCCCAGGCCGAGAGTCATGCCATGCAGGCGGCCTTGCAGCAGGTGGTGGACATCCGCCAGGCCACCGACGAGAACAGTCGGGCCTCCACTCAACTGGCCAAATTGATCGAGAAGTTGGCCGGCGAAGTGGACAGCGGGGCCCAGGTCATCGAGCGGCTGGCCAAGCAGAGCGAGCAGATCGAGGTGGTGCTGACGGTGATCCACGGTATCGCCGAGCAGACCAACCTGCTGGCGCTCAACGCGGCGATCGAAGCGGCCCGTGCGGGTGAGACGGGGCGTGGCTTCGCGGTGGTCGCCGATGAAGTGCGGGCACTGGCCAGCAAGACGCAGAGCTCTACCGGTGATATCCAGGCGCATATCGTCGCGCTGCAGCAGGGCGCCAAGGAGGCCGTCGCGACCATCGGCCAGGCCGGGCGGCAGGCCAGCGAGGGGCTGTTGGTGCTGCGCGACAACGAACGCCGGCAGCAGTCGGTGCAGGCGGCGGTCGAGCAGGTGCATGCGGCCATCGGTGTGGCCACGCGCGCGGCCGAACAGCAGGCCAACGGTGCTCAGGCGGTGCGGGGCCGGGTAGAGAACATCCATGCCCAGGCCGAGCGGTCGGCCGAGGTGGTCATGCAGACCACCGCCAGCAGCAAGGTGCTCGACGACCTGGCGACGCAGTTGCGTGCAAGCCTTGGCCAGTTCAGGGCGTAAGGTTCACGCCCTGTTCAGGTACATCCGCGTGGTCAGCAGATACACCGGCAATCCTGAAACCACAATCAGCAGGGCGGCGTAGGGCGCTGCCGCTGCGAACTCGACATTGGCGGTGTGGGCCCAGACCTCCGTGGCCAGGGTGGTCATGCCGGTCGGGCTGAGCAGCAGGGTGGCGGTCAGTTCCTTCATGGCGTCGAGGAACACCAGGGCAAAGGCGGCGGCCAAGGCTGGGAAGATGATCGGCAGTGTCACCCGGCAGAAGGCGGCGAGGCTGCTGGCGCCCAGGGTCCGGGCGGCTTCTTCGAGCGTCGGCGAGGCCTTGTTCAGCGCGGTGCGCACCGGTGCCTGGGCCAGTGGCAGGAACAGCAGGGCATAGGCCAGGATCAGCAGCGCGGTGGTCTGGTACAGCGCCGGCACGTAGTGCAGGGCGAAGAACACCAGGGTCAGGGCGATCACCAGGCCGGGCAGGGCATGCAGCAGGTAGGGCAAGCGTTCGGCCCAGATCGCCAGGCGCCCTTTGTAGCGCACCACCAGGAAGCTCACCGGCAGCGCCAGCGCCACGCAGAAACCGGCACCACCGAGCGAAACCGACAGGGAGGTGAGCAGCGCCTTGCCGATCGCCGCGACCGGGAAGGCTGCCGACGAGCCGACGCTCAGCCAGTAACCGAGCATGGCCAGCGGGATGCCGCTGCCGAGCACGGCCAGTCCCAGGCAGAACAGCTGCGCCGGCAGTGTCCAGCCTTTGAGCCGCAACGGTTGTGCACGTCGGGCCACGCCTTGGCCGATGCGTACATGACGGGCCTTGCCACGCACGCGCAATTCCAACCAGAGCATCGCCAGGCACAGTGCAAGCAGCACGGCCGAGAGCATCGCCGCATTGGCATTGCTGAACTCCAGCTCGAACTGCTGGTAGATCGCCGTGGTGAAGGTTTGCAGGCCGAGGATCGACAGGGCGCCGAATTCCACCAGCATGTGCAGGGCGATCAACAGACCGCCGCCGAGCATGCTCGGCCACAGCAGTGGCAGGGTGACTTTGAAGAACACGCCGCTGCGGCTACAGCCCAGCGTGCGCGCCGACTCTTCCAGCGAGGTATCGAGGTTGCGCAGGGTGGCTGCCACGGGCAGGAACACCAAGGGGTACTTGGACAGCGCCATGACCAGGACCGCCCCGCCGAGGCCTTCGAAGTCAGAGCTCAGCGACACCCAGGTGAAGCTGCTGACGAACGACGGCACGGCGAACGGCAGGCACAGCACCACGCCCCATAGACGTCGTCCGCGCAAATCGCTGCGTTCGAGCAGCCAGGCCAGCGCCACGCCGACCACCAGGCAGGCGAGGGTGACCCCGGCCATCAGCAGCAGTGTGTTGCGCAGCAGGTCCCAGACGAAAGGGCGCCAGAGCAGGCGCAGGGCTTCATGCCAGCCGGCTTCCCAGGCCTTGATGGCCACATAGGCCAGTGGCAGCAGGCTCGCCGCGACCAGGCACAGGACGGGCAACACCACCCACACGGAGGGGCGCTTGCGGCGCGGCACGAAGCGTACCAGGGCCGACTCGGGCACGGCGGCAGTCATCAGAGCAGGCCGACCTCACGTTCCAGTTCGAGTGCTTCTTCGGCATTGCCCAGATCGGCCGGGCTGATCTTCGGTGGGCGCAGGTCCTCGAATGGCTTGAGCCCACGGTCCGAGACCATGCCCTTGTGCAGGGGGTACTCGGCAGTGGTCTGGGTGATCACGCGCTGGCCTTCTTCGCTGGCCATCCAGTTGAGCAGGGCTTGAGCTTCCTTGGGATGCTTGCTGGCCTTGACGGCGGCTGCGCCGGAAATGGTCACCAGGTTGCCTGCATCGCCGTCGGCCAGGTAATACAGCTTGGAGTCGAGCTTGCCGCGCTCGCGCTCCAGGGCGTACCAGTAGTAGTTGTTCACCAACACCGCTGCCACTTCGCCTTTCTCGACGGCTTTGAGCGCGACCATGTTGTTGGTGTAGGTCTTGCCGAAGGCCTTCAGGCCCGTCAGCCATTCCTCGGTGGCTCCGCGGCCGTGCATCTTGAGGATGGCCACGGCCTGTTCCTGGAATGCGCCGCTGGTCGGGACGAAGCCGACTTTGCGGTCCCATTCGGGGTTGGCGAAGTCCATCACGGTCTTGGGCAGGTCGTTCTCGTCGATCTTCTTCGGGTTGTACACCACCACGCGGGTACGCGCAGTCACGCCCATCCAGGTCCCGTTACCGGCCACGTATTCCTTGGGCAGCATGTCCAGGGTGTTCTGGTCGATCTTGGCCAGCAGGCCCAGTTCGCCCAGGTTGTTCAGTGGCGGAGATTCTTCGGTGTAGATGATGTCGGCGGGGGAGCGCTCGCCCTCTTCGATGATCTGGCTGGCCAGCTGGTTGCTGCTGCCTTTGCGGATATCGATGTGGATGCCGGTCTTGGCCTCGTAGGCCTTGGCGATGGCTTCACCGATTTCCTTGTGCTGACCGTTGTACATCGTCAGCGTCACCGGTGCGTCTGCCTGGGCTGCCGGCGCGCCGATCACCAGGCCAAGGACGGCGGCAGTCAGGGTGCGCAGCAGCGGTGTGGGGCGAATCCTCATGCGGGTACTTCCTCGCTTACGGCTACATATTTCGAAACAATGGTAAACGAAATCGTTTCTCATGTGGCTGTGGCGGGGGAAATTCGCTGGGTGCGCGGCGGTGAGGGCGGGCGATGGAAAAAACGCAGGCAAGAAAAAACCCACTAGCAAGCTAGTGGGTTTTTATATGGTGCCCAGGAGAAGACTCGAACTTCCACGACCGTTAAGTCACTGATACCTGAAACCAGCGCGTCTACCAATTCCGCCACCTGGGCAAAGCTTTTGCATCTACAGCGATGAAACTTCAAGCGTCTTGCTGAATGACAGAAAAACCTGCTATCTATCACTCGAAATATTTGGTGCCCAGGAGAAGACTCGAACTTCCACGACCGTTAAGTCACTGATACCTGAAACCAGCGCGTCTACCAATTCCGCCACCTGGGCACACATTCTGTCGAGGTCACATGATGCTTTACATCAGGCTTCATCTCAACTACAACGTCGGCTGATCGTCGTTGTGGTGCGCACTATACGGACGGTCCCTGAGGCTGTAAAGCCCCGGATCGAAAAATTTTTCAAAATATTCAAGTCGTTGATTCCAGTGACCTATTGCCCTCAGCAGGATATCTGCCGGGGGCTGTCCAAGGCAGACATTTCCGGTTTCAATACGCACATGGCAGAATTCTTATCTATATACCCCAAGGTGAACCCCTTCTGATGGCCGATTGGCAATCCCTCGATCCCGAGGCCGCTCGCGAAGCGGAAAAATACGAAAATCCCATCCCCAGCCGTGAGCTGATCCTTCAGCGCCTCGCCGACCGTGGCGAACCTGCCGCTCGCGAGGAGCTGGCAAACGAATTCGGTCTTTACGAAGAAGACCAGATCGAAGCCCTGCGTCGCCGACTGCGCGCCATGGAGCGCGATGGCCAGCTCATCTATACCCGGCGCGGCACCTATGCCCCGGTAGACAAGCTCGACCTGATCTGCGGCCGCGTCTCCGGCCACCGCGACGGCTTCGGCTTCCTCATTCCCGACGATGGCAGCGAGGACCTGTTCCTCAGCCCGGCGCAAATGCGCCTGGTGTTCGACGGCGACCGTGCGCTGGCGCGGGTCAGTGGCGTGGACCGCCGCGGGCGCCGCGAGGGGGCGCTGGTTGAGGTCATCTCCCGCGCCCACGAAAGCGTGGTCGGCCGCTACTTCGAAGAAGGCGGCATCGGCTACGTGACCCCGGACAATCCGAAGATCCAGCAGGAAGTGCTGGTGACCGCCGGTCGTAACGGCGGGGCGAAGATCGGCCAGTTCGTGGAAATCAAGATCACCCACTGGCCCACCCCGCGCTTCCAGCCGCAGGGTGACGTGGTGGAAGTGATCGGCAACTACATGGCGCCGGGCATGGAGATCGATGTCGCCCTGCGCAGCTACGACATTCCCCACGTCTGGCCGCAGGACGTGATCAAGGAAGCGCGCAAGTTCCGCTCCGAAGTCGAAGAGAAGGACAAGGAAAAGCGCATCGACCTGCGCCATCTGCCGTTCGTCACCATCGACGGCGAAGACGCCCGCGACTTCGACGATGCCGTGTTCTGCGAGCCGCTGGGCAAGCTGCGCCTGTTCTCCGGAGGCTGGCGCCTGTATGTGGCCATCGCCGACGTCTCGAGTTACGTGCGCCTGGGCTCGGCCCTGGACGTCGAGGCTCAGCAGCGCGGTAACTCGGTGTACTTCCCCGAGCGCGTGGTGCCGATGCTCCCCGAGGAGCTGTCCAACGGCCTGTGCTCGCTGAACCCGCATGTCGATCGCCTGGCCATGGTCTGCGAGATGACCATCAACAAGGCCGGCCAAATGGTCGACTACCAGTTCTACGAAGGCGTCATCCATTCCCATGCGCGCCTGACCTACAACAAGGTCAGCAGCATGCTCGAGCATGCCCGCACCCGTGAAGGCAAGGCCCTGCGCGAGGAGTACAGCGCGGTGCTGCCGGACCTCAAGCACCTCTACGCGTTGTACAAGGTGCTGGTCGATGCCCGTCATACCCGTGGCGCCATCGACTTCGAAACCCAGGAAACCCGGATCATCTTCGGTGAAGACCGCAAGATCGACGAAATTCGTCCGACCGTGCGCAACGACGCCCACAAGCTGATCGAAGAATGCATGCTGGCGGCCAACGTCGCCACCGCCCAGTTCATGCAGAAGCACAACGTGCCGTCGCTGTACCGCGTGCACGACGGCCCGCCGCCGGAGCGTCTGGAAAAACTGCGTGCCTTCCTGGGCGAACTGGGCCTGTCGCTGCACAAGGGCAAGGAACCGTCGCCCAAGGATTACCAGGCGTTGCTGGCGAGCATCGCCGGTCGTCCGGACTTCCACCTGATCCAGACCGTCATGCTGCGCTCGCTCAGCCAGGCGGTGTACAGCGTCGAGAACAACGGCCACTTCGGCCTGAATTACGAGGCGTACACCCACTTCACCTCGCCGATCCGGCGCTACCCTGATCTGCTCGTGCACCGCGCCATCCGCAGCGTGATCCGCTCGAAGATGGATACCCCGCACGTCAAGCGTGCCGGTGCCATGAGCATTCCCAAGGCGCGCATCTATCCGTACGACGAGACGGCCCTGGAGCAGATGGGCGAACAATGCTCGATGACCGAGCGGCGCGCCGACGAGGCCACCCGCGACGTGGTCAACTGGCTCAAGTGCGAGTACATGCGCGACCGCGTGGGCGAGACCTTCCCGGGCGTGATCACGGCGGTGACCGGTTTCGGCCTGTTCATCGAGCTGACCGACATCTACGTCGAAGGCCTGGTCCACGTCAGCGCGCTGCCGGGTGACTACTACCACTTCGACGCCGTGCATCATCGCCTGGCCGGTGAGCGCACCGGGCGTAGTTTCCGTCTCGGCGACAGCATCGAAGTGAAGGTCATGCGCGTCGACCTCGAACAGCGCAAGATCGATTTCGAGCTGTCCGAGGCGACGATCAAGGCGCCGGTCGGTCGCAAAGGTCGTGGCGAGTCTGGCGAGCCTGACAAAGCCAAGGCCAATGTCACGGCCAAGGGCGCGAGCGGTGCCAAGGCCAGTGGGCCTGCTCAGGCCGAGGCCGCACCGGCCAGCGAGGCACGGATTTCGCCCAAGCCACGCAGTCGCAAGAGCGAAAGTGCCGAGGCCTACTTCCCCAAGGATGCCGTGCAGCGCAACGCCGAAGTGCGCAAGAGCCGTGAAATGAAGAAGGCGCTGATGGGCGACGCCCGCAACCAGGCCTCGCACAAGTCCGAGAAGGGCGACAAGGCTTCGGGCAAGACCAAGCATCGCAAGGGGCCGTCGAAGTCCGGCGCGCCACGCAAGGGCAAGAGCAGCAAGTCATGAGTCAGTTGGAAAAGATCTACGGCGTGCACGCGGTGCAGGCCTTGCTGCAGCACCATCCCAAGCGGGTCAAGCAGATCTGGTTGTCCGAAGGCCGCAGTGAGCCGCGTCTGCAGGCGCTGCTGGCCCTGGCCGCCGAGAACCGTGTTGCGGTAGGGCAGGCCGAGCGGCGTGAGCTCGATGCCTGGGTCGAAGGCGTGCACCAAGGCGTGGTCGCCGAGGTCAGCCCGAGCCAGGTATGGGGCGAGGCGATGCTCGAGGAATTGCTCGAACGTAGCGAGACCGCGCCGTTGATCCTGGTGCTCGACGGCGTCACCGATCCGCACAACCTCGGCGCCTGCCTGCGCACCGCCGATGCCGCAGGGGCCACCGCCGTGGTGATTCCCAAGGACAAGTCGGCGACCCTCACGGCCGTGGTGCGCAAAGTGGCCTGCGGCGCCGCCGAGGTGATTCCGCTGGTGGCGGTCACCAACCTCGCGCGTACCCTGGAGAAACTCCAGCAGCGGGGTCTGTGGGTGGTCGGCACGGCGGGCGAGGCCGAGCAGGAGATCTACCAGCAAGACCTGACCGGCCCGTTGGTGATGATCATGGGCGCCGAGGGCAAGGGCATGCGTCGCCTCACCCGCGAGCACTGCGACTTCCTGGTCAAGCTGCCCATGGCCGGTAGCGTCAGCAGCCTGAACGTCTCGGTGGCCACCGGGGTTTGCCTGTTCGAGGCCGTGCGCCAGCGTCAGGCCAAGCGTTGAATCCATGGGCTGCCCGGCAGCCCGTCGCGACACACGGCCGCGCCACAGGTTTTCGGATACTGTGGGCGCGGCTTTGTACCGCATAAGGGGCGCATCGCGCCCCGGATCTTGAGGGTTCGAGAAGTCTGTTGGCGATTGTTCAAATAATCGCCAATCGCCTTGCTTGTCCGATCGGCCTTCTCTACAATTGCGCCCCTTGCCACGCTGGCAGGTGCGCATGCGCCTCCCCTCAGGGCGAGACACACAGTGTCATTCACTCCTTGTCTGACCAGATTCGCTGGCAGACTACTAACCCGTAAGGAGCATTCATGCGTCATTACGAAATCATCTTCCTGGTTCACCCGGACCAGAGCGAGCAAGTCGGCGGCATGGTCGAGCGTTACACCAAGCTGATCGAAGAAGATGGTGGCAAGATCCACCGCCTGGAAGACTGGGGCCGTCGTCAACTGGCCTACGCAATCAACAATGTTCACAAGGCTCACTACGTGATGCTGAACGTTGAGTGCACCGGCAAGGCCCTGGCCGAGCTGGAAGACAACTTCCGCTACAACGATGCCGTGATCCGTAACCTGGTCATCCGTCGCGACGAAGCCGTTACCGGCCAGTCCGAGATGCTGAAGGCTGAAGAGAACCGCAGCGAGCGCCGTGAGCGTCGCGAGCGTCCTGAGCATGCTGACTCCGCCGACGGCGACGACAGCAATGACAGCGACTCCAGCGATAACGCTGACGAGTAATCCACGGACCTTTAGAGGAGCCTATTAAATGGCACGTTTCTTCCGTCGTCGTAAATTCTGCCGCTTCACTGCTGAAGACGTGAAAGAGATCGACTTCAAAGATCTCAACACCCTGAAAGCTTACGTATCCGAAACCGGCAAGATCGTTCCAAGCCGTATCACTGGTACCAAAGCTCGTTATCAGCGTCAGCTGGCTACCGCTATCAAGCGCGCCCGCTTCCTGGCCCTGCTGCCTTACACCGACAGCCACGGCCGCTGAGACCGGGTCGTCGACAAGCAGTAAGGGATAGGCATGCGAGCGTTGGCTGATTTCATCATGCGCGGTCGCGTGCAGGCCACTGTCGTGGTGGCTGGTTGTGCGGCAATGCCGCTGTTGTTCTGGTTGAGTGCCGCCGCCGGGAGCCTGGTGTTCCTGCGGCGTGGTTTCAAGGACGCATCCTCGGTCATCGTGTGGGGCATTTTGCCCGCACTGGCCTGGTGGATCTTCGGCGAGCCGCGCACCTTGATGGTGCTGCTGGGGACGTTGGGGCTGGCCGCGCTGTTGCGCGCCGGGCATTCCTGGAACCGGGTGCTGTTGTCCAGCATCGCCCTGGGCCTGTTGTACGGTGTCATCCTCGGTTCAGTGTTCCGCGAACCGATCGAAGCTCTGGCGCGAGCGCTTGAAAAAGCCCTGCCGCAGATGCTCGACGGTCTCTACCAGCAGTTGTCGGTGGAGGAGCAGGCACACCTTGGAGCACTCATCGTACCGGTGCTCAATGGCCTGATTGCAGCGTTGCTGCAGGTCGTCAGCGTACTGGCCCTGATGTTGGGGCGGTACTGGCAGGCCGCGTTGTACAACCCTGGAGGGTTCGGCCGCGAATTTCACGCGGTGCGCATACCTCGGGTGCCGGCACTGGTGCTGCTGGCGTGCATGGTGTTCGGGCCGAACTTCGGTTCCGCCGTCGCCCTGCTCACGCCACTGTGCAGTGTGCCGCTCATGTTCGCGGGCATCGCCCTGCTGCATGGGCTGGTGGCCCAGAAACGCCTGGCCAAGTTCTGGCTGGTGGGGTTGTACGTCACGCTGGTGCTGTTCATGCAGCTGACCTATCCGTTGCTCGTGGTCCTGGCCATTGTCGACAGCCTGATTGATTTTCGCGGTCGCCACTCCCCGAAGGGGAATGATCCCGCGAACGGTGAAGGTTAAAAGTTAAGAGGTTTTACCAAATGGAACTGATCCTGCTGGAAAAAGTCGCCAACCTGGGCAACCTGGGCGACAAAGTAAATGTTAAGGCTGGCTACGGCCGCAACTTCCTGCTGCCATTCGGCAAGGCTACCGCTGCGACCGCCGCCAACCTGGCTGCATTCGAAGAGCGTCGTGCCGAGCTGGAAAAAGCCGCTGCCGACAAGAAAGCTTCGGCTGAAAGCCGTGCTGCCCAACTGGCCGAGCTGGAAGTGACCATCACTGCCACCGCTGGCGACGAAGGCAAGCTGTTCGGTTCGATCGGCACCCACGACATCGCTGATGCCCTGACCGCCTCCGGCGTTGAAGTGGCCAAAGCTGAAGTGCGTCTGCCGAACGGCACCATCCGTCAGGTTGGCGAATACGATGTAGCCGTGCACCTGCACAGCGACGTCGAAGCCACCGTACGTGTGGTCGTCGTAGCGGCCTAAGCTGCGCTGATCGGCTGGCCCCTCGCGGGCCAGGCGGTTAACATCGGGCACGGTCCTGTCTGACAGGCCGTGCCCTTTGTCTTTTTAAATTCCTCAGAATTCTTGCGTGGCCATGAACGAGATTACCCATCCCGAACAGCTCGACCTGCAGACTGCTTCCCTGAAGGTGCCGCCGCACTCCATCGAGGCCGAACAGGCCGTGCTCGGTGGTCTGATGCTGGACAACAACGCCTGGGAGCGGGTGCTGGATCAAGTGTCCGATGGCGATTTCTATCGACATGATCACCGCCTGATCTTCCGCGCCGTGCACAAGTTGGCCGATGCCAACCAGCCGTTCGACGTGGTCACCCTGCACGAACAGTTGGACAAGGAAGGCCTGTCCACCCAGGTCGGCGGCCTGGCCTACCTGGCGGAGTTGGCCAAGAACACGCCGTCGGTGGCCAACATCAAGGCCTACGCGGCGATCATCCGCGAACGTGCCACGCTGCGCCAACTGATCAGCATCAGCACCGACATCGCCGACAACGCCTTCAACCCTCAGGGGCGCAACGCCGAAGAGATCCTCGACGATGCCGAACGGCAAATCTTCCAGATCGCCGAAGCGCGGCCCAAGACCGGTGGTCCGGTCGGCGTCAACGAGCTGTTGACCAAGGCCATCGACCGTATCGACACCCTGTTCAACTCCGACAGCGACATTACCGGTGTATCCACCGGCTTCACCGACCTGGATGAAAAGACCAGCGGCCTGCAGCCGGCCGACCTGGTGATCGTCGCGGGCCGTCCGTCGATGGGCAAGACCACCTTCGCCATGAACCTGGTGGAGAACGCCGTGCTGCGCAGCGACAAGGCGGTGCTGGTGTTCTCCCTGGAGATGCCCGGTGAATCGTTGATCATGCGTATGCTTTCCTCGCTCGGTCGCATCGACCAGACCAAGGTGCGCTCCGGCCAACTGGACGACGATGACTGGCCGCGCCTCACCTCGGCGGTCAACCTGCTCAACGACCGCAAGCTGTTCATCGACGACACCGCCGGTATCAGCCCTTCGGAAATGCGTGCGCGCACCCGCCGCCTGGCCCGCGAGCACGGCGAGATCGCGCTGATCATGGTCGACTACCTGCAGCTCATGCAGATCCCGGGCTCGGCCGGCGACAACCGCACCAACGAGATCTCCGAGATCTCCCGCTCGCTCAAGGCCCTGGCCAAGGAATTCAACTGCCCGGTCATCGCCCTGTCGCAGCTCAACCGCTCCCTCGAGCAGCGCCCGAACAAGCGCCCGGTCAACTCCGACTTGCGTGAATCCGGAGCGATCGAGCAGGACGCCGACGTGATCATGTTCGTCTACCGCGACGAGGTTTATCACCCCGAGACCGAGCACAAGGGGGTCGCCGAGATCATCATCGGCAAGCAGCGTAACGGCCCCATCGGCTTCGTGCGCCTGGCCTTCATCGGCAAATACACCCGCTTCGAGAACCTCGCCCCGGGCATGTACAACTTCGACGACGACGAGTAACCCGCGCCGGCGGGTGGTGTTTCGCCATCGCCATGAATCCGACCGCTATCGTCGGATTTGATCAAAATTTGTGCTATATTCCGCGCCCGCGATTTCCCTGCACATTAGAACCGGTCACTGACATGCAAGCAGCCAAACCACTCTACGACTATCCCAAGTACTGGGCCGAATGCTTCGGGCCAGCGCCGTTCCTGCCCATGAGCAGGGAGGAGATGGATCAGCTCGGCTGGGATTCCTGCGACATCATCATCGTGACCGGCGACGCCTACGTCGACCATCCGTCGTTCGGCATGGCCATCATTGGTCGCCTGCTGGAAGCCCAAGGCTTTCGCGTCGGCATCATCGCCCAGCCGAACTGGCAGTCCAAAGACGACTTCATGAAGCTCGGCGAGCCGAACCTGTTCTTCGGTGTCGCGGCCGGCAACATGGATTCGATGATCAACCGCTACACCGCCGACAAGAAGGTGCGCTCCGACGACGCCTACACCCCAGGCGGTCTGGCCGGCAGCCGTCCCGATCGCGCCAGCCTGGTCTACAGCCAGCGCTGCAAGGAGGCCTACAAGCATGTGCCGATCGTGCTCGGTGGCATCGAGGCCTCGCTGCGCCGTATCGCCCACTACGATTACTGGCAGGACAAGGTCCGCCACTCGATCCTGATCGACGCCTGTGCCGACATCCTGCTGTTCGGCAACGCCGAGCGCGCCGTGGTGGAAGTGGCCCAGCGCCTGTCCGGTGGCGAGAGCATCGAGTCGATCACCGATGTGCGCGGCACCGCCTTCGTGCGCCGCGACACGCCGGAGGGCTGGTACGAAATCGATTCTACGCGTATCGACCGTCCGGGTCGGGTCGACAAGATCATCAACCCCTACGTCAACACCCAGGACACCCAGGCCTGTGCCATCGAGCAGGCAAAGGGCGAGGTGGAAGACCCGAACGAAGCCAAGGTGGTGCAGATTCTCGACAGCCCGCGGGTGACCCGCGAGAAGTCGGTGATCCGCCTGCCGTCGTTCGAGAAGGTGCGCAACGACCCGGTGCTCTACGCCCACGCCAACCGTGTGCTGCACCTGGAAACCAACCCCGGTAACGCCCGCGCCCTGGTGCAGAAGCATGGCGATGCGGATGTCTGGTTCAACCCGCCGCCCATTCCCATGAGCACCGAGGAAATGGACTACGTGTTCGGCATGCCCTACGCCCGTGTGCCGCATCCGGCCTACGGCAAGGAGCGCATCCCGGCCTACGAGATGATCCGTTTCTCGGTCAACATCATGCGCGGCTGCTTCGGCGGCTGCACCTTCTGCTCGATCACCGAGCACGAAGGCCGCATCATTCAGAACCGCTCCCACGAGTCGATCCTGCACGAGATCGAGGAGATGCGTGACAAGGTACCGGGCTTCACCGGCGTGGTCTCCGACCTCGGCGGCCCGACCGCCAACATGTACCGCATCGCCTGCAAGAGCCACGAGATCGAGAAGCACTGCCGCAAGCCGTCTTGCGTGTTCCCCGGCATCTGCGAGAACCTCAACACCGACCACAGCTCGCTGATTTCGCTGTACCGCAAGGCGCGGGCGTTGCCAGGGGTGAAGAAGATTCTGATCGCCTCGGGCCTGCGTTACGACCTGGCGGTGGAGTCGCCTGAGTACGTGAAGGAACTGGTGACCCACCATGTCGGCGGCTACCTGAAGATCGCTCCGGAGCACACCGAGCGCGGTCCGTTGGACAAGATGATGAAGCCGGGCATCGGCACCTATGACCGCTTCAAGCGCATGTTCGAGAAGTTCTCCAAGGAGGCGGGCAAGGAGCAGTACCTGATCCCGTACTTCATCGCGGCCCACCCGGGTACCACCGACGAAGACATGATGAACCTGGCCCTGTGGCTCAAGGGCAACGGCTTCCGTGCCGACCAGGTGCAGGCTTTCTATCCATCGCCCATGGCCTCGGCCACGGCCATGTACCACTCGGGCAAGAACCCGCTGCGCAAAGTGACCTACAAGAGCGAAGGCGTGGAGATCGTCAAGAGCGACGAGCAGCGCCGGCTGCACAAGGCGTTCCTGCGTTATCACGACCCCAAGGGCTGGCCGATGTTGCGCGAAGCGCTGACGCGCATGGGCCGCGCCGATCTGATCGGTCCGGGCAAGCATCAGCTGATCCCGCTGCACCAGCCGCAAAGCGACAGTTACCAGAGCGCGCGACGCAAGAACTCCACGCCTGCCGGCAGTCACAAGGTGGCCAAGGAACAGAAGATCCTGACCCAGCACAGCGGCCTGCCGCCGCGCGCCAGCGATGGCAGCAAGCCGTGGGACAAGCGTGAGAAAGCCAAGGCCGAAGCGTTCGCCCGTAATCAACAGGCGGCCAAAGAGCGCAAGGAAGCGGCCAAAGGCGGCAAGGGCGGCAAAGGCAAGAAGCCGCGTCAGCCAGTGATTCCGCGCTGATCCACCTGCCAAGGGCTGCCTCGCAGCCCTTTTTCATTCCCGTGAAGGCGTCGCATCACTCCGGCCGGGCAAACTCGTAAAGCGCCGCGCCTGTAGCCCCGCATGCATAGGCGGCCAACAGGCCGCGCATGAAATTTCCTAAATTCATCGCACTCGCTCCTAAATGATGGGTTGTCCCATCGTCTATCAAGCAGGCATGATGTGCTCTTAGAAATTTTGTATACAATCCATTGAACAATGCTACTGGCTGGCCTATTGATAGCCCTTGACCCATGTCAGCAAGGGCCTGGTCGGTTTCAGGCAGTCTGGCAATGGATAACCCTCGCCAAGGAGATTCACGATGTTTGCGAAAGCTGTAGCGGTATCCCTGCTGACCCTCGCCAGTGCCTCTGTCTTCGCCGCCGAGTGCTCGGTCACCGTCGATTCCACCGACCAGATGAGCTACAACACCAAGGAATTCACGGTCGACAAGAGCTGCAAGGAGTTCACCGTCAAGCTGACCCACTCCGGCAACCTGCCGAAGAACGTCATGGGTCACAACCTGGTGATCAGCAAGACGGCCGACATGCAGGCCATCGCCACCGAAGGCATGAGCCAAGGCCTGGACAAGGACTACATCAAGGCCGACAACGCCGCGATCATCGCCCACACCAAGCTGATCGGCGCGCCGGAAAAAGAGACCGAGGTGAAGTTCGACACCTCCAAGCTGGAAGCGGGCGGTGACTACAGCTTCTTCTGCACCTTCCCAGGCCACGTGACCATGATGAAGGGCAAGGTGGTGGTGAAGTAAGCCACGCGCTGTACCGTTGAAATCGTCGGGGCCGCTATGCGGCCCCGCTGTTTTACGGGGTTGTGCACAACGGCCTGGACCTATTGAGTGGCCAGTCGGCTCACGGCAAGCGCCACGAACAGGCTGGCCAGTCGCGCGCCTCAGGGTGCGTAGGGCTGCTCGCGCTTGTGCTGGGTCTTGCGGTAGGTGGCGACGATGATGTCGAACGCCTCCTGTCGCACCGGCTGGCCCTGCAGGAAGGCATCGATCTCTTGATAGGTGACGCCGTGAGCCGCTTCGTCGGGCTTGCCCGGCTCCAGGTCTTCGAGGTCAGCCGTCGGCACCTTCTCCACCAGCGACTCCGGCGCGCCAAAGTGGCGAGCGATCGCCCGCACCTGGTTTTTCACGAGTCCCGCCAGCGGGGTGAGGTCGCAGGCGCCATCGCCGAACTTGGTGAAGAAGCCCATCACCGCTTCGGCCGCGTGGTCAGTACCGATCACCAGGCCCGCGCGAGCGCCGGCGAGGGTGTACTGGGCGACCATGCGGGTGCGCGCCTTGACGTTGCCGACCACGAAGTCCACCAGGGTGGGCGAGCCGTGCTTCAGTTCTTCCACTTCGGCGGCCAGGGCCTTCACCGCCGGGGCGATATCGACGGTATGCACTTCGTCGGGCTTGATCACCGCAAGGCAAGCCTGGGCGTCGTGTTCGTCATGCTGCACCTGGTAGGGCAGGCGCACGGCGATGAAGGTGTAGGCCTTGTCACCGGTTTCACTGCGCAGCTCGGTGATGGCGCGCTGGGCGAGCAGGGCGGCGGTCAGCGAATCGACGCCGCCGCTGATGCCCAGCACCAGTGTCTTGAGCCGGGCGTTGGCCAGGCAGTCCTTGATGAAGGCCACGCGCCGGGCCACTTCCTGCTCGAGCGCGGCGGCGTCGGCGAAAGGCGGCTGCACCTTGAGCGCCTGGGCAATTTCCTGCTGGACGGCTTGCATGGGTTACTCCTTGCTGGGGACTTTGAATACGTGACGCAGGTAAGCGACGAAATTGTCGTCGCGGCATTGGGTCTTGGCCGCCTCGTCGGAGATCTTCGCCACCGGCGAGCCGTTGCAGTCGGTCATTTTAAGCACGATGCTCATCGGCGCCACGCCCGGTATGTCGCAGGTCAGGTTGGTGCCGATGCCGAAGCTGACGTTGATCCGACCGCGCAGGGCGCGGAAGATGCCCAGGGCGCGGGGCAGGTCCAGGCCGTCGGAGAACACCAGGGTCTTGGTCATCGGATCGATGCCCAGCTTGCGGTAGTGGGCGATGGCTTTTTCCGCCCAGGCCACCGGCTCGCCGGAATCGTGGCGCAGGCCGTCGAAGAGCTTGGCGAAATACAGGTCGAAGTCGCCGAGAAACGCATCCATGGTGATGCAATCGGTCAGGGCGATGCCCAGCAGCCCGCGGTACTCGCGAACCCCGCAGTCCAGCGCGGCGATCTGGCTGTCGATCAGCCGTGGACCGAGCTGCTGGTGGGCCATGATCCACTCATGGGCCATGGTGCCCAGCGGCTTGATGTCCAGCTTCCAGGCCAGATCGACGTTGCTGGTGCCAACGAAACGCCCTGGGAAGTCGTCGCGCATCATGCGCACCACCTGCTCCTGCACGCGGCTGGAGAAGCGCCGACGGGTGCCGAAGTCGGCGACCTGCAACTGGCTCAATTCCTCCTCGCTGGCATTGCTACGCAGCCAGTCGAACTTGCGCTGCAACTGCTCGCTCGCCGCACTCAGTGGCATTTGCGGGTGCAGGTGACGGTTGCGCATCTCGCTGATGATCGCCAGCAGCGGCACTTCGAACAGGATCACATGCAGCCAGGGGCCACGCAGGCGCAGGAACAGTTGGTCATGCTCGATGCCCAGGTGCAGGTAGCGCAGGTTGAAGCGGAACAGGCGCAGGAAGCGCAGGAAGTCGGGCTTGAGAAAGCTGATGCGTTCCAGGAACTGCATCTGGCCGTCATCGAGGGTCAGGTCGGCCAACTGTTCGATCTGCTGGCGGATTTCGCTCAAGTAAGGCCGCAGGTCCTCGCCGTTGCGGCAGCGGAATTCCCATTCCACGTCGGCGTCCGGGTAGTTGTGCAACACGGCCTGCATCATGGTGAGCTTGTAGAAATCGGTGTCGAGCAGGTTGTGCACGATGCGCTCAGCGAATGCGCTCTCGCTCATTGAATGGCTCCAGGGCGGCGATTGGCGCTCATTGTGCCAGGGTTCGGCGACTGCGCGGGAATGGAAGCAGAGGTTGCGGGGTTGGTCACAGCCTTGAAACGGTGCCTGTCTGTAGCACTCGTGCACCAGCGGTGTGCACTTCGGTGACGTCGCACCGTTACGCGCAGGTTGCACATGGCTGCCTGTGCTGGTTGCAATGATGGCACCCATGGGTTGCGCCTGTCTGGCGAGGGAGGTGGCGCTTCGCCGGTGCTAGACGGTTGCACGGTCAATAAAGAAACGTCCTACAGGGCGTGGGGCGTTGTCTGAGGCAGCTCTCGTTCCGTCAGATAAAACCGATGGCACGGCCCTTGCTCGGAGCATCGTGTTGATGAAGTTGTAGTGCCAACTAAAAAAACTCTAGGAGCACCACCTCATGTCGCAGACGTTTTACAAGAAAGGTTTCCTGGCACTGGCCGTGGCAACGGCACTGGGTGTTTCTTCGTATGCACAAGCCGACGTGAAGATCGGCGTGGCGGGCCCGATGACCGGGGCCAACGCAGCGTTTGGCGAGCAATACATGAAAGGTGCGCAAGCGGCGGCCGATGTGATCAACAAGGCCGGCGGCATCAATGGCGAGCAGATCGTGCTGGTCAAGGGCGACGATGCCTGCGAGCCGAAGCAGGCCGTGGCCGTAGCCAACCGTCTGGTCGATCAGGACAAGGTGATCGGTGTGGTCGGGCATTTCTGCTCCTCCAATACCATTCCTGCCTCCGAGGTGTACGACGAAGCCGGGGTGATCGCCATCACGCCAGGTTCGACCAACCCGCAGGTCACCGAGCGCGGCCTGTCGGCCATGTTCCGCATGTGCGGTCGTGACGACCAGCAGGGCATCGTCGCCGGCAACTACATCGTCGATGTGCTCAAGGGCAAGAAGGTCGCCGTGCTGCACGACAAGGACACCTATGGCCAGGGCCTGGCGGACGCGACCAAGGCGCAACTGGAGAAGCGCGGCATCAAGCCGGTGCTCTACGAGGGCCTGACCCGTGGCGAGAAGGACTTCAGCGCCGTGGTGACCAAGATTCGCGCGGCCGGTGCCGATGTGGTGTATTTCGGCGGCCTGCACCCGGAAGCCGGCCCTCTGGTGCGCCAACTGCGCGAGCAGGGCCTGAAGGACGTGGCGTTCATGTCCGACGACGGCATCGTCACCGACGAGCTGGTCTCCACCGCCGGCGGCGCCCAGTACACCAACGGCGTGTACATGACTTTCGGCGCCGACCCGCGCCTGCTGCCCGACAGCAAGGCCGTGGTCGAGGAGTTCCGCAAGGCCGGCACCGAGCCTGAAGGCTACACCCTCTACGCCTACGCTTCGCTGCAGGCCCTGGCTGCGGCCTTCAACGGCGCCAAGTCGAACAAAGGCGAAGACGCTGCCAAGTGGCTCAAGGCCAACCCGGTCAAGACCGTCATGGGCGAGAAGAAGTGGGATGCCAAGGGTGACCTGACCGTCTCCGACTACGTGGTCTACCAGTGGGATGCCAACGGCAAGTACCACCAGCTCGAAAAACAACAATAACAACGGCCGCGGCCCGGTCGCCGGAAGGCGCCGGGCCTGGCTGCGCGGTGTCCGTACTTTATCCGTAGATCTGCACAGTCCTGCGCGGCGAGGGTCGTGTCACCCTTGCCCCCGCCGTGGTCGGCGCTCGTGCAATCTCGACAGGTGAGATTGCGTTATGGATGGGATTTTCCTGCAGCAACTGATCAACGGCCTGACCCTCGGGTCGGTCTATGGTCTGATCGCCATCGGCTACACAATGGTCTATGGCATCATCGGCATGATCAACTTCGCGCACGGCGAGGTGTACATGATCTCCGCGTACCTCGCGGCGATCAGCCTGGCATTGCTGGCCTACTTCGGCATCGAGTCCTTCCCGCTGCTCATGCTCGGCACGCTGTTGTTCACCATCGTCGTCACCGGCGTCTATGGCTTCACCATCGAGCGCATCGCCTACAAGCCGCTGCGCAACTCCACCCGCCTGGCGCCGCTGATCAGCGCCATCGGCATTTCGCTGATCCTGCAGAACTACGCGCAGATCAGCCAGGGCGCCCGCCAGCAAGGCGTGCCGACCCTGCTCGAAGGCGCCTGGCGCGTCGACATCGGCAGTGGCTTCGTCCAGCTCACCTACACCAAGGTGTTCATCCTGGTCGCTGCGTTCGCGGGCATGGCCCTGCTCACCTACATCATCAAGTACACCAAGCTCGGGCGCATGTGCCGGGCCACCCAGCAGGACCGCAAGATGGCCTCGATCCTGGGTATCAACACCGACCGGGTGATCTCCTATGTGTTCGTCATCGGCGCGGTCATGGCCGCGTTGGCCGGTGTGCTGATCACCTTGAACTACGGCACCTTCGATTTCTACGCCGGCTTCATCATCGGCATCAAGGCCTTTACCGCCGCGGTGCTTGGTGGCATCGGCTCGCTGCCGGGGGCCATGCTCGGCGGGATCATCCTGGGCATCTCCGAGTCGCTGTTCTCGGGGCTGATCAACTCCGACTACAAGGATGTGTTCAGCTTCTCGCTGCTGGTGCTGATCCTCATCTTCCGTCCACAAGGCCTGTTGGGCCGCCCACTCGTGGCCAAGGTGTGAACATGTCCATTGCCCATACTGCCCCTGTCTCCACCCGCAACGGCTTCGACATCAAGCGCAGCCTCGTGGAAACCCTCGTCGCCGGTCTGCTGGCGCTCATCGTCTTCGGCCCGGTGGTCGGCGTGGTCCTCGACGGCTACAGCTTCAACGCCGAGCCTAGGCGCGTGGCCTGGTTGGTCGGCACCGTGATGATCGGCCGCCTGTTACTCAGCCTGTTCCTGCAAAGCGCCGCCGGCCAGCGCTTGCAGCAGGGCTTCGACAACGGCGGCTCCGGCGTGCACGTGCTGGCGCCCAACTACAAATCGCGCCTGCGCTACATCATTCCGGCGCTGATCGTGATCGCCATCGTCTTTCCGATCTTCGCCAACAAGTACCTGCTGACCGTGGTCATCCTCGGGCTGATCTACGTGCTGCTGGGCTTGGGCCTGAACATCGTGGTCGGCCTGGCCGGGTTGCTCGACCTGGGCTACGTGGCGTTCTACGCCATCGGTGCCTATGGCCTGGCGCTGGGCTACCAGTACCTGGGGCTGGGCTTCTGGAGCGTGCTGCCGCTGGCGGCCATCGCCGCCGCCCTGGCCGGCTGCATCCTCGGTTTCCCGGTGTTGCGCATGCATGGCGACTACCTGGCCATCGTGACCCTGGGCTTCGGCGAGATCATCCGTCTGGTGCTGAACAACTGGCTGTCCTTCACTGGTGGTCCGAATGGCATGCCGGCACCGTCGCCGACCTTCTTCGGCCTGGAGTTCGGCCGCCGGGCCAAGGACGGCGGGGTGCCGTTCCACGAGTTCTTCGGCCTGGAATACAACGCCAACTACAAGTTCCTGTTCATCTACATCGTGCTGTTCCTGGTGGTGCTGGCGGTGCTGTACATCAAGCACCGGCTGACCCGCATGCCGGTGGGGCGCGCCTGGGAGGCGCTGCGCGAGGATGAGATCGCCTGCCGCTCGATGGGCCTGAACCATGTCCTGGTCAAGCTCTCGGCCTTCACCTTAGGGGCGTCCACCGCGGGCCTGGCCGGGGTGTTCTTCGCCACCTACCAGGGCTTCGTCAACCCGTCTTCGTTCACCTTCTTCGAGTCGGCGCTGATCCTGGCCATCGTCGTGCTCGGCGGCATGGGCTCGACCGTGGGCGTGGTGATCGCCGCGTTCGTACTGACCGTAGCGCCGGAGCTGTTGCGCAGCTTCTCCGAATACCGCGTGCTGCTATTCGGCGTGCTGATGGTGCTGATGATGATCTGGCGACCGCGCGGGCTGATCCGCATCAGCCGCACCGGCGTGGTTCCGCGTAAAGGAGTGGCGCCATGAGCGACGACATCATTCTCTCGGTGGACAACCTGATGATGCAGTTCGGCGGCATCAAGGCGCTCAGCGATGTGAGCCTCAAGGTGCGCCGCAACCAGATCTTCGCCCTGATCGGCCCCAATGGTGCCGGCAAGACCACCGTCTTCAACTGCCTGACCGGCTTCTACAAGGCCAGTGGCGGACGCATCGAGCTCCACGCGCGCGGTACCCGCACCAATGTCATCGAGCTGCTGGGCGAGCGCTTCGAAGCGGCGGACTTCTTCTCCCTGCCGCGCTTCGCCAGTCGCGTGTACTACAAGATGTTCGGCGGCACCCACTTGGTGAACCGTGCTGGCCTGGCGCGGACCTTCCAGAACATTCGCCTGTTCAAAGAGATGTCGGTGGTGGAAAACCTGTTGGTGGCCCAGCACATGTGGGTCAACCGCAACTTGCTGGCCGGTGTGCTCAACACCAAGGCCTACCGCCAGGCCGAAAGCGATGCCCTGGACCATGCGTTCTACTGGCTGGAAGTGGTCGATCTGGTCGATTGCGCCAACCGCCTGGCCGGCGAGCTGTCGTACGGTCAGCAGCGCCGCCTGGAAATCGCCCGCGCCATGTGCACACGGCCCAAGATCATCTGTCTGGACGAGCCGGCTGCCGGCCTCAACCCGCAGGAGACCGAGGCCCTGAGCCGCATGATTCGTGTACTGCGCGACGAGCACGACATCACCGTGGTGCTGATCGAGCACGACATGGGCATGGTCATGAGCATTTCCGACCACATCGTCGTCCTCGACCACGGCAACGTCATCGCCGAAGGGGCGCCGCAGGATATCCGCAACAACCCGACGGTGATCGCCGCCTACCTGGGTGCCGACGAAGAGGAACTGGTATGAGTGCACCCATTCTCGAACTCAAGGACCTGGACGTGTTCTACGGCCCGATCCAGGCGTTGAAGCAGGTCTCGATGCACATCGAGGAGGGCGAGACGGTCAGCCTGATCGGTGCCAACGGTGCGGGCAAGTCCACGCTGCTGATGTCGATCTTCGGTCAACCGCGCGCCAGCGCCGGGCAAATTCTCTATCGCGGCACCGACATCACCCGCAAGTCGTCGCACTACATCGCCTCCAATGGCATTGCCCAGTCGCCGGAGGGGCGGCGGGTGTTTCCCGACATGACGGTCGAGGAAAACCTGATGATGGGGACCATCCCCATCGGCGACAAGCACGCCGACGAGGACATGCAGCGCATGTACGCGCTGTTCCCGCGTTTGAAGGAGCGGCGCAACCAGCGGGCGATGACCATGTCCGGTGGAGAGCAGCAGATGCTGGCCATCGCCCGGGCGCTGATGAGCCGGCCCAAGCTGCTGCTGCTGGATGAGCCGTCGCTGGGGCTGGCACCGATCGTGGTCAAGCAGATCTTTTCGACCCTGCGCGAGCTGGCGCAGACCGGCATGACCATCTTTCTGGTGGAACAGAACGCCAACCATGCGCTGAAGTTGTCGGATCGCGCCTACGTGATGGTCAACGGGCAAATTCGCATGACTGGTACGGGGCAGGAGTTGTTGGTAAACGATGAGGTGCGCAGCGCGTATCTGGGCGGCCATTGAACAGGATCCCGCCCTGCTGCGTGGGGCGGGCATCGATGTGGACAACTTGTCGCACGTGCGTTTTCGAGGGCCTTGAGTGCGCCCCGTATACCCAGCGTTACGCGGGTGGGATCTTTTCCACGATTAATGTTGATCTGCCTGTGGAAAACGTGGTGGCACCTCGCTAGACGCCCTATGGATAAAGGGTTTGCGGCAAGTGTTCATTAATTGACCAATTAGATCTTATTCACAGAGCGGTGCTGCTGCAGGCCGTCGTCAGCCGTTCGGAATCCATTCGTCCAGGCTGTGGGTAACTCTGTGGGCAACCACTGGACAGACAGCTGCATCCAGCGTGGTGTGAGCCTCGAACCTCCATGTCAGCGCGCATTGTGGCTGCTCAGGCGGACCGAGAGGCGAGCGTGACCTCGACAATTGCCCCCAATCCGTGGGGAAAGCCCTGTGGATAACATGCGCATAGCCTGAGCCAGCCCTTGCGCCATAAGGCATGCAGGCTGTTGAACATATTTTGACCAGTGACGCTGTGGCTTGTCGCCAGCCCACGCTGAGGGCATGCTGCCACTCCCGTGACGACCCATCTGCAAAGGAGATCAGCATGACGTCCACCGTATTCATCACCGGGGCTACTTCCGGTTTCGGCGAAGCCACCGCCCGCCGCTTTGCCGAGGCCGGCTGGAAACTGGTGCTCACCGGACGGCGCAAGGAGCGCCTGGATGCCCTGTGCGCCGAGCTATCGGCCAAGACCGAGGTGCTGGGGCTGGTGGTCGATGTGCGCGATCGCCAGGCCATGGAGGCGGCAATCGCCAGCCTGCCGCCAAGCTTCGACACGCTTCAGGCCCTGGTCAACAACGCCGGTCTGGCCCTCGGCGCCGACCCTGCGCCGCAGTGCGACCTGGATGACTGGGACACCATGGTCGACACCAACATCAAAGGCCTGATGTACACCACCCGACTGCTGCTGCCCCGCCTGATCGCCCATGGCCGTGGCGCCAGCATCCTCAATGTCGGCTCCGTCGCCGGCAATTATCCGTATCCGGGCAGCCATGTGTATGGCGGCACCAAGGCGTTCGTCGGCCAGTTCTCTCTGAGCCTGCGTTGCGACCTGCGCGGCACCGGGGTGCGGGTCACCACCATCGAGCCTGGATTGTGCGAAAGCGAGTTCTCGCTGGTGCGCTTCGGTGGCGATCAGGCGCGCTACGACGCGACCTACGCCGGTGCCGAGCCGATCCAGCCGCAGGACATTGCCGAGACCGTCTTCTGGGTGCTCAACCAGCCCGCCCACGTCAACATCAACACCCTCGAACTGATGCCGGTGAGCCAGGACTGGGCCGGTTTCGCCATCGACCGCAGCGTCAAGGGCTAGCCACCCCAGGGCGCGGTGCAGACTCCGTGATCTCCTGCGATTCCCGGCGACGCTAAGAAGCCGGCTTGAGGTCGCGGAAGGTCTGGTTGCTGGCCAGTACGCCCTGGCTTTGCAGCATATCGTTGAGAACATCGGCCAAGGCAGCGTCCTCCCGTGTTGCGGCGCCTTTGATGTAGCGCTGCAGGCTCTCCAGGTAGCTCAGCTTGAGCGCATGGAGCGCCTTGTTTTTCTCCATCTTGGCGCCGTCGTGCTGCTTCCTGGTGGCGTCAATTTCATCTTGCAGGTGTTGTTCTAGCGTCTGCTTAGCCATGATCGTTTCTCCATTGGAGAGATGACCCTAGCACCCGCTTGCACAGGCGGAAACTGGTAGAAATGTCAGGTCCAAGCCAGGACTGGGACGCAGGGGTTCATTGCCATTCACCCAATGTGCAGTAGCCCGTGCAAGGCGGTGGCCAGGTGATAGGGCGTGGTCGAGGGCATGTCGTGACGGCTCACCGCGCCGCTGGCGTCGCGGCACTCGTGCCAACCGGCCGGGTACAGGAAGTCGTCCTGCAGGGCTGTCAATTGCTTCACCAGGCGGCGTTCGGCGTTCGACCGCAACGTCAGCGCGCGCAGGTACTCGGCCTTGGCCCAGATGCGCTGCGTGGCGTCGAGCACGCGGCCGTCGATGTCGAGCATCGCCACCACCGCATTGCCTTGCACGCCATGCTGTTCGGCGTAGCTGAAAGCGCGCTCGATGGCCGTGTGCAAGGCACTGTCGCGCAGTAGCGGTGAGGTCTCGAGCAAGAACAACCATTCGAACTGATGGCCGGGCTCGAACCAGTTATCCACAGCCGCCAGCGGCTTCTCCATCATCACGCCATGCGCCGGATCGATGAAGTCACGGTGCAGGGCTGTGCATAACTGCACCAGGGCCTGCTCGACCGCCGTGTCCTCGCGCACTGCCAGGGTTTGAAGAAAGGCTTCGGCCAGGTGCATTTGCGGATTCTGCAGCGGCCCACTTGAGAGATCCGACCAGTCCTCACCCAGCAGCGCCTCGTAGAGTCCATCGTCGCGGGCGAAGCGTTCTGCGATCACCGCCAGGGCAGCGTTGAGGGTCGACTCGACCAGTCCCTCGCGCACCTGCCCCCAGTAATGCGCGCAGGCAAAGGCGATGAAGGCATGCGTGTACAGGTCTTTGCGCCGGTCCAGCGGCGTGCCGTCGGCGGCGATGCTGTAGAACCAGCCACCGTGCTCGGCATCGTGGAAGTGCCGCTGCAGCGAGCGGAACAACGCCGCTGCACGCTCGGCCGCCCCCGGTTGCTCGATGCGGCTGCTGAACAGGTACAACTGCCTCGCGCACGCCATGGCCCGATAGCGCTGCACGGGCAGAGGACGGTGGTCGGCATCGAGCGCCTCGAAGGGCAGGGCCATGTCAGCGTTCCAGCCCGGCCCTTGCCACAGCGGCACGATGCGCGAGTCGAAATGCTCACGGACCTGGGCCAGGCGGTTGGTCAGCTCGGACGGTTCAGGAAGGGACTTGGACATGGCAACGCTCGTGACAATCGGGCAGGTCGCCATGTTAACAGCTAGCGGCAAGCGGCAAGTTGCGAGCGACAAGAAAAAGCCGGGCACTCACTGGCTTGCCGCTTGCCCTATCCCCGATTGCCCAGGCCTTGCCAGTGGCGTGCGCCGACGAAGATGAAGCGCAACTGCTGGGTGATCTTTTCCTGGGGCGTCAACGACTGTGGGCAGGTCGGATCGGGGGTGTCGATCAGCTCGGGCAGGGTCGCGAACACGGTCTTGACCACCAGGTCGGCCATCACCGTCAAGGCGGCGCTGTCCAGGTGTTGCCAGCGTTTCATGCGTGCCAGGTCCGTGGCCAGGTCCGAGCTGATGTCCTCGCGCAGGCGGGCGATGGCTTGGCGTACTGGCTGCGAGCCGCCGTACTGCTCCCGGGCCAGGAACAGGAACTGGGCGTGATGCGCCGCGACGACGTCGAGGAAGATGCGCACCGAAGCGTCGGTGATACCGCCCAGTTCGAATTCGTTGTGCCGCACCAGGCGGATCGTGTGGCGGAAGGTGGCGTCGACCTCGGCCACCAGGGCCAGGCCCAAGGCGTCCATGTCGGGGAAGTGTCGGTAGAAGCCGGTGGGTACGATGCCGGCGGCCTTGGCCACTTCGCGCAGGCTGATGCTGCTGAAGCCACGACCACTTTCCATGAGCTGACAGACCGCATCGAGCAGGGCCAGGCGGGTCTGTTGCTTCTGTTCGGCGCGCGGCAGCATGGGCGGTGAATTCTGAGGCTGTACGGCAGGGCACTCTAGTGAATAAAACGAAGAGCGGTCAATGGCCTGGGATGTCGTCTAGAGAAGGGAGTCGGGGCTGCGTGGCAACCCCGGCATGCTGGCGTGAATAACGTGGGTAGGCTCAAAGCCGTGGGACTGCGTCGCTTCGGCAGCCAACCGCATCAGCTCACCCGGCGGCTGTCGATCAGACGATCCGAGCCACCTTCGGCCACGCGGTCGTTGCGTTCGATCAAGCGATCCGAGCCGCCTTCGGCTACGCGGTCGTTGCGTTCGATCAAGCGATCCGAGCCGCCTTCGGCCACGCGGTCGTTGCGTTCGATCAAGCGATCCGAGCCACCTTCGGCCACGCGGTCGTTGCGTTCGATCAAGCGATCCGAGCCGCCTTCGGCCACGCGGTTGTTACGTTCGATCAAGCGATCCGAGCCGCCCTCTGCAAGGGGGGTCAAGGGTTGCGCGATCACCGTCGAGGTGGGGCGAGCTTCGCCGCTCAAGTGTTGTTCGGCGGCCGGCAGGGCAAAGGCATTGGCGGCCAGAAGGGAAAGACCAAGGCTCAGCAACAGTGGGCGTTTCATGATTCAGTGCTCCTCGTGGGATGCGAAAAGTGGGTACGAGGGCAATGCTACGCTCGGTAACTCAGCAGAGAAGTTCATACGGTCGATGGTAACAATCAACGCCAATGATGTTCGTCGCGGGAGGCTCTAGCGCAGGCTTTTCAGGACGTCGTTCAGCGCGCCGATCAGGTGGCGGGTGGCGTGCATCTGTCCCTGGAACTGGGCAGTGGGTCAGAAAAACTTCGCTATCATGACCGTCATCGATAAAACCCTGCCGGCTTTCGTCAGTCCCAGCTAATGAACGCCAAACGCCGCACCGCTTCAGGTCATGCAGTCAGGAGAGCCCCGCAATGACGCGCCCCACCAGAATCTTCACCTGGATCCTCGCCAGCCTCCTAGCCTTGCTGGTGATACTGGTGGTGGTGATCGCCACCTTCGACTGGAACCGCATCAAGCCGCTGCTCAACGAAAAAGTCTCTGAAGCCTTGCACCGTCCCTTCGCCATCAATGGCAACCTGGCCGTGCACTGGCAGCGCGAGCGCGACGAGGGCGGGTGGCGCGCCTGGGTGCCGTGGCCGCGTTTCGTCGCCGAAGACCTGACGCTGGGCAACCCGGACTGGCTCAAGGCGCCGCAGATGGTCGGTCTGGAGCGGGTCGAGTTCCGCCTCTCGCCCTTGCCGTTGCTGGTTCAGACGATTTCCATTCCGCGCATCGACCTTACCCATCCCACGGCCAGCCTGACCCGCCTGGCCGATGGCCGTGCCAACTGGAACTTCGATTTCGGGCCCAAGGACGAGAACGCCGAACCGTCGAAGTGGGTGCTGGACATCGGCGCCATCGGTTTCGACCAAGGCAATGTTAGCTTCGACGACCAGACCCTCAAGACCCAGATGAAGGTGCAGATCGACCCACTGGGCAAGCCGATTCCGTTCAGCGAGATCGTCGGCAAGGCCAAGGCCGACGAGACCGGCGGCGCGCAGGACTACGCCTTCGGCCTCAAGGCCCAAGGTCGCTACAAAGGTCAGGCGGTGAACGCCACCGGCAAGATCGGTGGCCTGTTGGCGCTGCAGGACAGCCGCCAGCCGTTCCCGCTGCAAGTCGATGCGCGCGTGGGCGATACCCGCGCTGCCGTCGCCGGCACCCTGACCGACCCGCGCAACCTCGGCGCCCTGGACCTGCGCCTGAAACTCTCCGGCAGCAGCCTGGGCAACCTCTATCCACTGACCGGCGTGACCTTGCCCGACACCCCGGCCTATTCCACCGACGGTCACCTCACCGCCAACCTGCACGACGCCGGCGGCGCGCGTTTCCGCTACGAAGATTTCAACGGCAAGATCGGCGACAGCGACATCCACGGCGACCTGGCCTTCGTTGCCAGCCAGCCACGGCCCAAGCTGTCCGGCAAGCTGGTTTCCAACCAGTTGCTGTTCAAGGACCTGGCGCCGCTGATCGGTGCCGATTCCAACGCCGAACAGAAAGCCCGCGGCGGTGCCAGCAAGCAACCCGGCGACAAGGTGTTGCCGGTCGAGGAATTTCGCACCGACCGCTGGCGCGCCATGGACGCCGACGTCACCTTCGCCGGCAAGCGCATCGTCCATAGCGAGCAATTGCCGTTCAAGGACCTGTCTGCCCACGTAGTGCTGGAAGACGGTCTGCTGCGCCTGACTCCGCTACGCTTCGGCGTGGCCGGTGGCAACCTCGATGCCAACATCCGTCTGGATGGCCGCTCGGTGCCGATGCAGGGCCGCGCCCGCCTGACCGCGCGCGGCTTCAAGCTCAAGGAGCTGTTCCCCACCTTCGCACCCATGCAGACCAGTTTCGGCGAGCTCAATGGCGATGCCGACATCAGCGGGCGCGGCAACTCGGTGGCGGCGCTGCTTGGCACCTCCAATGGCGACCTGCGGCTGTTGATCAACGATGGCGCGATCAGCCGCAGCCTGATGGAAATCGCCGGGCTCAACGTCGGCAACTATGTGGTGGACAAGCTGTTCGGCGACGAGGACGTGAAGATCAACTGCGCGGCGGCCGACGTCGGCATCAAGGATGGCTTGGCCAGTACCCGGCTGTTCGTCTTCGATACCGAGAACGCGATCATCTACATCAACGGTACCGCCAACTTCGCTACCGAACGCCTGGATTTGAAAGTCACCCCCGAATCCAAGGGCCTGCGCCTGTTCTCGCTGCGGTCGCCGTTGTACGTGCGCGGCGCGTTCGCCAAGCCCAGTGCCGGTGTGCAAGCGGTGCCCCTGGCCTTGCGCGGGGCAGGCATGGTGGCGTTGGGCGTTGCGGTGGGACCGGCGGCGGGGCTGCTGGCGTTGATCGCACCCAGCGGTGGTGAGCCTAACCAGTGCACGCCGCTGCTAGAGCGCATGAAGGCTGGCAAGGCGCCGGCTGCGGTGAAGTCGAAGAAGTGATGCGCTTGAAGAAGGCTGCAGTGCTAACGCTGTTCACTTGAGATCTGTATTGCGGGCATTGGGGCTGCTGCGCAGCCCATCGCGGCACAAGGCCGCTCCCACAAAAATCCGTGCAAGGCCCTGTTTTCAGGCGTTACGCGGACGTTGTGGGAGTCCAATCCATGCATACCGCTGCTAGAGCGCATGAAGACTGGCAAGGCGCCGGCTGCGGTGAAGTCGAAGAAGTGATGCGCTTGAAGAAGGCTGCAGTGCTAACGCTGTTCACTTGAGATCTGTCGTGCTGGCATTGGGGCTGCTGCGCAGCCCATCGCGGCACAAGGCCGCTCCCACAAAAATCCGTGCAAGGCCCTGTTTTCAGGGGGTACGCGGACGTTGTGGGAGTCCAATCCATGCATACCGCTGCTAGAGCGCATGAAGGCTGGCAAGGCGCCGGCTGCGGTGAAGTCGAAGAAGTGATGCGCTTGAAGAAGGCTGCAGTGCTAACTCTGTTCACTTGAGATCTGTCGTGCTGGCATTGGGGCTGCTGCGCAGCCCATCGCGGCACAAGGCCGCTCCCACAAAATCCGTGCAAGGCTCTGTTTTCAGGCGTTACGCGGACGTTGTGGGAGTCCAATCCATGCATACCGCTGCTAGAGCGCATGAAGACTGGCAAGGCGCCGGCTGCGGTGAAGTCGAAGAAGTGATGCGCTTGAAGAAGGCTGCAGTGCTAACGCTGTTCACTTGAGATCTGTCGTGCTGGCATTGGGGCTGCTGCGCAGCCCATCGCGGCACAAGGCCGCTCCCACAAAAATCCGTGCAAGGCCCTGTTTTCAGG